>NZ_JAEMSS010000008.1 GCF_016462705.1 Nocardioides sp.
GGTCGTGGGAGCCGTCGGGGTGGGCACCGCCGTGGTGGGCTCCGGGGTCGGGCTCGGCTCGTCGGTGGGCGCATCCGTCGGGGTGGGCTGCTCGGAGGGCGTCCCCGTCGACGTCTCGGACGGTGAGGGCTCGTCCTTCGGCGGAGGCTGGTCGTCCTGGTCCGAGGTGCCCTCGTCGGAGTCTCCGACGATGCGGCCGATCGTGGGGCCGTCGCCCTCGCTACCACCGGTCAACGACGAGACGCTCTTGCCCGCGATGAGCTCGAACGCGGTGATGGCCAGGAGGGCCGCCACGAACAGCCCTGCGGCGGCCAGCGTGATCCGCTTCCACGGCAGCTTCACGAAGCGATCCGGCCAGCCGAGGCCGGTCGGCTCGTCCGCGATGGCGCCGAGCTCCTCCTTCACCTCGTCGAGCCGCTCGTCAGCATGGGCGAGGTCGCCCTCCACAGCCTCGTCGTCGCCCGGACGCCGGGCGGCACGGCGTACGTCGGCCTGGGCCACCCCGACCTTGCGCATCGCCACGCTCTGCACCTGGGCCAGACGTTGCTGGCTGCGGGCCAGGGCCTGCGTGTAGAGCGCGCCGCCGACCGTCACGATGACGCTGCCGAGCGCTGCGCCGATGATGGTGCCCGCCGCGCCGAGGGTCGAGAGCAGGAACGCCGACGAGACTGCCGCGAAGGCTCCGGCAGCCGTCTTGAGCCAGTCGATCTCGAGCTTGGGGGAGGGATCAGGAGGCATCACGTCGAGTATGCCGACCGGCCAAGGGGACACGACCCAGGGCCTGATCCGCAGGGTGTCCCGGCCGTGGCTGCAGGTCTGGCGATGAACGCAGGTGCCTCGCCCGGTCTACAGACCATTCCGTCCGAGGAGGCAGGCCATGAGCACCGTCATCGCGTCGATCACCACGTCCGTCGACGGCTACATCACGGGGCCCGACGACCATGCCGGGCAGGGACTGGGCCGCGGCGGTGAGCGGCTGCACTACTGGGTCATGGGTGGACCGTGGACCTACGAGGGCGAGCACGCGTTCGCCATGAGCGGTCCGGACAAGGAGTTCTTCGACGAGCTGGTCGCCGGGCTCGGCGCGGGCGTCTGCGGTCGCGGGATGTACGACGCCGCAGGTGCGTGGGGTGGCACGAACCCGTTCGGCGGGCCGCTCGTGGTGCTGACGCACCGGCTCGAGGACCAGCCACCGGCGGAGAGCGGGTTCCGGTTCGTCTCCGGCTTCGACGAGGCGCTCGACCAGGCGATCGACGCGGCCGGTGACGCCGACGTCGGTCTCGCCGGCGGTGCGGACCTGATCCGCCAGGGGCTCGCGTCGGGCCGGGTGGACGAGCTGGTCATCTCGACCGCCCCCGTGATCCTGGGTGCGGGCAAGCGGCTGTTCGACGGGTTCGAGCAGGACATCGACCTCGAGGTGCTCAAGGTCGTCAGCTCGCCGTACGCCACTCACGTGCGCTATCGCGTGGTGCGCTGACCGACCAGGCGGCGGGCAGGGCGGCCGCCAGGTCGCGGTGGAGCTCGCGGATGCGCGCGTCCAGCGGACCCTCGCCTAGCGCCAACATGAGCCCCACGAGCCTGGGATGCCGGGCACCTAGCCGCTCCTCACGGCGGCGCCGGCGCCGCTCGAACTCCTGTCGCGCCGAGGCACCGGGCGTTCCGCCGTCGATAGCTGGGTCGTACTGCGCAGAGGGGTCGAGATGCCCGACGCACCGGACCGTCCTGGTGGCGCGCTCGTAGATGGCCTCGGTCCGGGTCGGCAGATCGGCGCCGCACATCCGGCAGCGCCCGGCGTACCGCAGCCGCATCCGCTTGTCGTCCGACCCTGACTCCTGCGCCACGAGGCGACGCAGGTTCCAGCCGCGCGCGCGTTCGCGTTTTCGCACGAACCTCGTTCCACAGGCCCGCGCGGGACGGACCGCTGATCCGCGTTGAGTGTCGGTGGTCGCGCCTAGCGTTCTTGGTATGGACGACGACCTCACCAACCTCGACAAGGCGGGCCTGTTGGCTGCCGCGTCGGAGGCGGTGCGGGCTCGTCGGCGGGCCGAGGTGCGTGACCTCGAGGTGATGCTGGAGTGGGCTCGCGCGCACTCGGGTGAGCCGGAGCATCCGCGGGACCGGTTGCTGCAGCTGGCCGGCGAGGGCACGCCGCAGGTGCAGGAGTTCTGCCTCGGTGAGATCGCGCTGTCCCGTGGCACCGGGGTCACCGCGACCACCAACGCGCTGGCCGACACCCTCAACCTGGTCTACCGGATGCCGAGGACCTGGAAGGTGCTCGAGTCGGGCGAGGCCGAGGTGCACATCGCCCGCCGGGTCGCCAAGATGTCCGCCCACCTGCCGCTCGCGGTGATGCCGGTGGTCGACAAGGCGGTCGCGCGGATCATCGCCCACGAGTCCGGTGGCCGGGTGCTGGAGGTCGCGGAGGCCAAGATCATCGAGGCCGACCCAGCACTGCACGACCAACGGGTGGAGGCGGAACGCCGCCGGCGCTACGTGTCGTCCTCGCGCACCGACGAGTTCGGGCTGCGCACCGTGATCGCCCGCTGTGAGGCCGGTGACGTGGTGTGGATCGAGGCGACCCTGGCCCGGGTCGTAGAGATCATCGCCCCCCGGCACCCGGACGCCGGCGCCGACGAGCTCCGCTCGATCGCCTTCGGCTGGCTGGCCCGCCCGGCCGAGCTCCTCACCCTGCTGCTGGAGCACCGCGACGAGCAGGAGACGCTCGACCTCGACCTGGGCGCAGAGACATCGGCCGCAGAGGCAGCTGAGACCAACCGGGCGATGGCGATGCCCGCCGACCTCCTCGACGCGCTGCGCGAGCTCGACCTGACGCCGCTGGCTCCGAAGGCGGTGCTCTACGTCCACCTCCACCAGGCCGCGGTCGACGGGATCGCGACCGGCGTCGCCCGCGCCGAGGGCCTCGGGCCGCGGAGCTTCTCCTCCCTGGCCGAGCTGCTCGCCCGCACCGACCTGGTCGTCAAGCCCGTGGTAGACCTCAACGACCGGGTCCGGACCATCGCCTACGAGCACCCGGAGTCCCTCAAGGAACGGGTGCACCTGACCACCGGCGGCGACTACTGGCCCTACGCCACCTCCACCAGCCGCCGCGTCGACTACGACCACCCGACCCCGTACGACGACACCGGTCCTCCGGGGCAGACGGGCACTCACAACTCCGGTCCGCTGGGCCGTCGACATCACCGCTGGAAGACCCACGGCGGCTACCGCTCCCGACAAGCCGGGCCAGGCAGATACGTCTGGCTGACCCCGCTCGGCCTCGGGTTCCTCGTCGACCACCGCGGCACCCGCCGGATCACCGCCGGTCAGGCCCGGCTCGTCCTCGACGCCCCGCCGGGGGTCGACATCTTCCCCGGCGAGGTCGACGTACGACTCAGTCCCTGATCGCGCCGGCCGTCCCGGTGACGCGTACCCGGTCGCTGTCCACGGGCAGGTCGACCACCAGCCGGCTCGGCCGCCCCATGTCCTCCCCCTGGAGGATCGTGACCCTGGCGCCGGGCTCGGCCGCGCCGATCTCGCGCAGGTAGCCACCGAACGCCGCCGCCGCGGCACCCGTCGCCGGGTCCTCCACGACACCGCCGGGCGGGAACGGGTCACGGGCGTGGAACGTGCGCTCGTCCTCCGCCCACACCAGCTGCAGGGTCGTCCAGTCCTGGTCGGCCATCAGCGTCTGGAGGGCGTCGAAGTCGTAGTCCAGCGCGGCCAGGGTGGCCCGGTCCCGGACGGCGAGGACGAGGTGCTGCACGCCGGCGAACGCCACGTGCGCCGGATAGCTCGGGTCGAGGTCGTCCTCGGTCCAGCGCAGCGTGCGCAGCGCCGCGGCCACGGCTTCCGGGGAGGCCGCCCGGGTCCGGGTCGGCACGCTGGTCAGGGTCGCGGCCACGCCGTCGTCGGTCACCGTGGTGCTGACCTCGATCAGCCCGGCGAGCGTCGCGAACCTGAACAGGCCGGCGCCGTCGCGCTCGGCGAGCGCGACCGCGGTCGCGATGGTGGCGTGCCCGCAGAACGCGACCTCGGCCAGCGGGCTGAAGTAGCGCACCCGGTAGCTTCCGGCGTCCCCGTCCGCCTCGACGAACGCCGTCTCGGAGTAGCCGACCTCCGCCGCGATCGCCAGCCGGGCGGCGTCGTCGAGGTGCGCCGCGTCGAGCACGATGCCTGCCGGGTTGCCTCCGCGGCCGTGGTCGGTGAACGCCGCGTAGCGCAGTGCCCGCGCCGCCTCACTGCTCACGAGGACATCCTGACCCAGACGGGGTTGGCCTCCCGTCGGGGGCGGGTGGGCGCGCCGAACTCGGTCGAGGGACGGACCGCGCGCTTGAAGGGTGCCAGGGCCCGCCGGCGGTGTCGCTGGTTTCTCTCGGTGATCGTCATGGGGAGAGCGTGCTGGGTGCCCCTGTCATCCGGCTGGCACCGCACTGCCGTCGCTGACAGCGCAGTGACAGGCCCGGCCCGGCCGGGACGCCCGTCCCTGCCCGCCGGGACCGCGGATGCCCGACAATGTCGCCCATGGACCAGCGCCCGGGTGGTGGGCACCCCGTGGCGGCGGTCGCCGTGTGGGTCGTGGCCTGGGCGCTCTCGCTCACGGCCCTGGGCATCCAGCTCGTGGCTGGTGTCCTGCCCGCCGGTGACGAGGTCGGCTTCTTCGCCGACCCGATCTACTTCGCCCTCGACATCGCGATGGGGTTGGTCTTCGCGCCGGCCGCGGCTCTGCTGCTCGCCCGGTCCCGGCACGTGGTCGGCTGGATCGCGGCGCTGGTGTCGCTCGGGTTCGCCGCCTCCGCGATGGCGCTCGCCCTGGCGCTGCTGGGTGTCGAGCGGCAGTGGCCCGAGCCGGCAGTGGGGTTCCTGGCCCAGATGTTCACCGTCTTCTGGGTCCCCGGGGCGTTCCTGGCCGCGTCGGTGATGCCGTGGTTCCTGCGCGAGGGTCCACCGGGGACGTGGGCACGCCGAGCGGCGTACGTCGGAACCGGGCTGGCCGTGGTGACGACCGTCCAACGGGCGGGGTTCCAGCAACCGGACGCGCCCGCGAACCCGCTCGCGCTCAGCGGTACGACGACCGGCGACGTGCTCTGGGTGCTGCACTGGATCGCGGTCACGGGCCTGGTGCTGCTCGCGGTCGCCGCGGTGCGCGACCTCGCGGTCAGAGCACGACAGGAGACCGCCCAGGTCCGGCGAGCCCTGCGCACGCTGGCGACGGCGCTCGCCGTCCTCGTGGCGGCGTTCGTACCTCTGGCGTTCTGGCCGCAGGACGCGGCCGGCTACGAGCTGATGACGATCCTGGTCATCCCGGTGCTCTTCGCCGCCCAGGTCATGATGCCCCTGGCGATCGTGCTCCTGGTCCTCCGCAGCCGGCTGTGGGGCGTGGACCTCGCCGTCTCGCGGGCGACCGTGTGGGCCCTGCTCACCAGTGCCGTCGTCGCGATCTACGTCCTCCTCGTCTGGGCGGTCGGCCGGCTGCTGCCCGTCGACGACGAGGTGGCCGGGCTCCTGGCTGCGGCGAGCCTGGCACTGGCGGTGCAGCCGCTGCGCACCTGGCTCCAGCGCCAGGTCGACCGGATCGTCTACGGCGACGACAGCGACCCGGTCTCGCTGCTGGCCCGGCTGGGGGAGCAGCTGCGCGGGAGCGGCCAGGGTGACGGCACGCTCCCCGCGCTCGTCGACAGCCTGCGGCACGGGCTCAGGCTCGGCGGTGTCGAGGTGCTCGCCCACGAGCCTCCGCACATCGAGGCCCGGTCGGGCCTCGCCCAGGACGAGGGCCGCCAGGACACCCATGTCGAGCTGCCGCTGGTCGTCGACCGCCGCGAGATCGGGACGCTGGTGCTGCGGGCGACGCCGGGCCAGCGGTTGGACCTGCGCACCATCCGGGTCGTCCGCCACCTGAGCGACGTGATCGCCGTCTCGCTCGACCTGGCCCAGGCCAACCAGCGGCTCCGGGCCGCCTCGCAGCGGCTCGGCGAGGTGCGGCACGAGGAGCGGAGACTGCTGCGCCGCGAGCTGCACGACGGGCTCGGTCCGTCGCTGGCCGGCGTCGGGCTCGGGCTGGCCGCAGCCCGCAGCAAGCTGGCGCACGACGTGCCCGGCACGCTGCACCTGCTCACCGAGCTCGAGGCCGAGCTGTCGCGCCGCACCGACGACGTCCGGCTGCTGGCCCGCTCGCTCCTGCCGGCCCAGCTCGACGACGGCGACCTGGCGGCGGCGCTCGAGGTGCTGACCGAGCGGTTCGAGGGCTCGGGCCTGCGCATCGACGCCCACGTGGCCGCCCCCGAGGACCTGGACATCCGGCACCAGATCGCGATCTACCACGTGGCCGCCGAGGCGGTGCTCAACGCCTACCGGCACGCCGGCGCGGCCCGGGTCGAGCTCACCGT
This sequence comes from Nocardioides sp., assembly GCF_016462705.1. Classification (GTDB taxonomy): domain Bacteria; phylum Actinomycetota; class Actinomycetes; order Propionibacteriales; family Nocardioidaceae; genus Nocardioides. The sequence goes on from NZ_JAEMSS010000008.1 coordinate 6,384, forward strand.
GGCGGCCGTCGACGACGGGGTCTCGCTCGACGTCGTCGACGACGGCCTGGGCGTCGACCCCGACGCGCGGCCGGGGGTCGGCCTCCAGTCGATGCGCGAGCGCGCCGACGAGCTCGGCGGCACGCTGACGATCCGGCCGGGGCCGACGGGACGAGGGACCCAGGTCAAGATGGTGCTGCCATGAACGCAGACGCAGAGATCACCGTCGTGGTCGTCGACGACCATCCCGTGTTCCGGATCGGGATGAGTGCCCTGCTCGACGAGATGGACGGCGTCCGGGTGGTCGGCCAGGCCGCCAGCCAGGACGAGGCCGTGGAAGTGGTCCTCGAGAGCGGCCCGCGGGTCGTGGTCATGGACCTCGACCTGGCCGGCGGCTCGGGCGCCGAGGCGACCCGGGAGATCCTGCGGCAGGCCCCGCAGACCGGCGTGCTGGTCGTGACCATGTTCGGCGACGACGAGGCGCTCTTCGGGGCGGTGAAGGCCGGCGCCCGGGGCTACCTGGTCAAGGGCGCCGGGCCCGACGAGGTCGAGCGGGCGGTACGTGCGGTGGCGGACGGCGGTCTCGTGCTCGGGCCGCAGGTCGCCCAGCGGGCCGTCGACTACCTGACCGGGGCCAAGAGCGCCCGGGGCGGCGCGTTCTCCGAGCTGACCGACCGCGAGCGCGACGTCCTCGAGCTGCTCGCCCGCGGCCACGACAACGCGACCATCGCGCGGATGCTGGTGCTGACCCCCAAGACCGTGCGCAACTACGTCTCGGCGATCTTCACCAAGCTGGAGGTCAACGACCGGGCGACGCTGATCGTCCGCGCCCGCCAGGCCGGGGTGGGCCTGACCCGTCCCGAGGGCGGCGACCCGGCGTACTGAGGACGCCCGTCCCTGCCGGTCGGGTCGCCCGGCGACGGAGGGTCGTCGCTGTCGCGGCAGCAGGTCGCGGCCGACCCCTCGACGGGGCCGACCCGAGCAGCAACGAAGGACGTCGTCATGGCAGCACCAACGACCGACCCCACCCGGATCGAGCTCTCCGCAGAGCGCTCCCACTCCCGCGCCTGGCCGCTCTGGGCCGCGGCCGCGGGGGCCCTCGGCTTCGTCAGCACCGTGGTCACCGACGACCGGGCCGGCGACACCTCCGACCCCGACTACATGGTCACGGTCGCCGACATGGAGCCGCTGGGTCACGAGATGTACCGGATCGGCGGCCTCACCGGCTTCGTCACCGTCGGCATGCTGCTCCTCTTCGCCGCTCTGTGGCACCGCCGGGTCGCGCAGCGGTTCACCTGGTCGCTCGGCGCCCCGATCGTCACGTACGGCTTCATCAGCGCCGCGGCGGCGCTCACCCTGGCCTACGGCTGGAAGGCCTCGCTCGGCAACTACCTGCACGGGGCGATGGAGGAGGGCACCTACGACGACAGCGGCCTCTACGTCTACTACGTGATGAACGACTTCAGCCCCTACATCGGCTGGTTCCCCATCACCGTCGCCTTGTTCGGCCTGGTCTGGATGGCCTTCCGCGAGCGCCTCGTGTCCCGCGCCCTCGGCGGGGTGACCGGCTTCTTCGCGCTGGTCATCTTCGGCTCGGTCGTGGTCACCGGCGTCCCCGGCCTGCCGTTCGCCGGCTCGATGGTGCTCGTCATCGTCGGCATCTGGCTGGCCGTCGGCCGCAGCCCGATCACGCAGGAGGTGACGGCATGAAGGCCCTCGCCTTCCTCTTCGCCGTCGCGCTCGGAGTCACCGCGAACCCCGGTCCGGCCCACGCCGAGGACCCGGACGAGGACCTGACGCCACCGGTCATCACCATCACCACGCCGTCCGGCGACGTCGGTGGCTGGTACACCGACACGATCGACGTCTTCGCCAAGGCGACCGACCCCGGCCGGATCGCCACGGGGGTCGTGTGGCTCAACTACCAGCTCTCCGGCGCCACCACCGGCTCGGGCAGCCTGCACCGCACCTCGGGAGGCACGCTGACGATCAGCAACCCCGGCCTCACGACGATCGAGCTCGAGGCGATCGACGGCAACGGCAACGAGACGCGGGAGCAGATCCAGGTCGGCGTCGACCGGGTCCGTCCCACCGTCGAGTTCTTCGGCCGGATCAACCTCCCCGACCCGATGTTCGCCCAGGGGGAGGAGGAGCGCATGACGTTCCGCTGCGCCGACGCCGACTCCGGGGTCGTCTCGTGCACCGGCTCGCAGGCATCCGGGGCGTTGCTCGACACCAGCACCATCGGGACGCACACGGTGACCGTCACCACGCGGGACCGGGTCGGCCACGAGACCAAGGTGACCCGGACCTACCGGGTGGTCAGCAACGAGTTCGCCGTCACCCGGGGGGTCGACGTGCTCGGCTCCACGACCGTGGGCAGGGAGGTGCAGGCGCAGACCCCGGTCTTCGACCCGGTGCCGACCGCCGTCGCCTACCAGTGGACCCGCAACGGGGTGGCGATCCCGAACGCCACCGGGACGACGTACACGTTGACGCCGAGCGACGCCCGCACCACGCTCCGTCTCCAGGCGACGGCGACCCGGTCGGGCTGGAAGGACCGGACGGTGGTCTCCCCGGCCTACGAGGTGCAGCCGGCGCCCATCAGCATCTCCTCGCAGCCCGTGCTGTCGGGTGACGCACGGGTCGGGGGAAGTCTCCAGGTCGCGCACGGCACGGTCACGCCCACCGCGGCCGCGATCAGCTACCAGTGGCTGCGCGACGGGGTGCTGGTTCCCGCGGCCACCGGCCGCACCTACCTCCCGGCCGCCGAGGACATCGGCAAGCGGATCTCGGTGCGGGTCGCCGCCACGGCACCCGGACACGCCGAGGCCGTCTGGGTGACCGCGCCGAGTGACGTCGTGCGCGGCAAGTCGCTCAAGGTCACCGGCGTGCCGACGGTCTCCGGGACGATGCAGGCGGGCAGCGTCCTCACCGCCGTCCCGCCCACGGTGACGGTGCCTCCCGTCGAGCGGAGGGACGAGCTGCCGTCGGCGACGTTCGCCTACCAGTGGCTGGCCGACGGTACGCCGATCGCGGGAGCCACCCAGCCGACGTACCGACTGACCGCCGCCGAGGTCGGCCGCCGGGTGACCGTGCGGACCACCGCGACCCGACCACCGCAGGAGGGGTTCGAGCCCGTGGTCCTCGTCAGCATCCCCGGACCCGCCGTCGGGCAGGCGACTCCCGTGGTCACCGCCCAGGCCAAGGCGAAGAAGGACGGCAAGGTCAAGCTGACCGTCTCGGTCGCGGTGCCCGGGCTGGACCCGAGTGCTCCGGTGACGGTGAAGCGCGGCAGCAAGGTCGTCGCCCGCGGCACCGTCACCAGCACCGGTCGGCTGGTGCTCACGCTCAAGCGCCAGCCCACGGGCAAGGTGACCTGGACGGTGCTCTACGCGGGCTCCCCAGGCGTCGAGGCGCGCACGATCCGGGTCTCCGCCAAGGTGCGCTGACCCTTCCTCGGACCGGCCGGGCGAATTCCCTCCGCCCGGCCGGTCCTCTGCGTCGTACCCGTCACGCGGCCACGATCGCGGTGCCGGACACCTGCTGGTTGACCGGCAGGAACACCGACCGGAGCCGGTAGTGCTCGAGCCGCACCTCGGAGAAGCCCGCCGCGTGGACGGCGTCCGCCGTGTGCCGGTGCAGGTGGCATCCCTCGAAGGCCCACCGCCAGGGCCGGCCGAGCAGCCGCTGGAGCCGGGCCAGGAACGTCCCACGGCCGGCCGCGACGTGCTCGACGAGGAGCAGTCGACCGCCCGGGCGCAGGATCCGGCGTACCTCGGCCAGGGCGGCCGCCGGGTCGGGCACCGTGCAGAGCACCAGTGTGCAGACGACGGCGTCGACGCTCGCAGACGGGAGCCCTGTGGCCTCGGCACCGACGGCGCGGACGTCCAGGGTGATGCCGGCCGCCGCCGCGGCCCTGGCGAGTGGCGGGTGCATGTGCGGGTTGGGCTCGATCGCGACGAGGTGGGTGCCGGGCCGGAAGTACCTGAGGTTGGCGCCGGTGCCAGGTCCCAGCTCCACGACCCGCTGCGGCAGGTCGGCGAAGAGCGCCTGCTTCCGGTCGCCGAGGCGACGGTGCACGTAGCCGTCGACGAGTCGGAAGAAGGCCGCGTTGAGACGGCCGCGCACGGGGTTGGCGATCGTGGCCAGGTCGGGTCGAAGGTCGTGAGTGGTCATGCCCGCCAGCGTCCTGGCCGCCCCTGTCATCGGGCTCCCAGCAGACGCCGCTCGGTTGACAGCGGGGTGGGAGCGACCGGTGCCAGATTGCTCGGCGCACGACCACACCGAACCTTCGAGGAGCGCCCCATGACCATCACCGACATCCACCCCGCCGCCGCGACCGCCGACGAGATCTCCGAGCGGGTCTTCGCCCTGACCCTGGCCGGCGCGGAGGCGATGAGCATCTACCTCGGCGACCGCCTGGGCTGGTACGACGCGCTCGCCGCCGGCGGCGCGGTCACCCCGGCCGAGCTCGCCGGGCGGACCGGGACCGACGAGAGGTACGCCCGCGAGTGGCTGGAGCAGCAGGCCGTGTGCGGCTTGCTGCTGGCCCACGACGAGCCGGACGGGCGCCGCTTCGAGCTGGCCCCCGGGGCCGCCGAGGCGCTGACGGACGAGACGAGCCTCGCCTACCTCGGTGCGCTGCCGCGCCTCATCGTGGCCGCCGCCGGCGTGATGCCGCAGCTGCTCGACGCCTACCGCACCGGCGGCGGGGTCAGCTGGCACGACCTGGGCGAGGACGCGCGCGAGGCCCAGGCCGCGGTGAACCGCCCATGGTTCGAGCACCAGCTCGCCCCCGCCCTCGCGGGGGTGGCCGGCGTCCACGACGTGCTCAGCCGCCCGGGAGCCCGCATCCTCGACGTCGGCTGCGGCGCCGGCTGGTCCTCCATCGCCCTGGCGCGTGCCTACCCCTCGGCCGTCGTGGTCGGGGTCGACATCGACGAGCCGTCCATCGAGATGGCCCGCCGGGCCACCGCCGAGGCCGGTCTGGCCGACCGGGTCACCTTCCTGGCGGCCGACGCGGCCTCCCTCGAGGAGAACGCGTACGACGCCGCGTTCGCCTTCGAGTGCGTGCACGACATGGCGCGCCCGGTCGAGGTCCTCGCCGAGGTGCGCCGGGCCGTGCGCTCCGACGGGGTCGTCGTCGTCATGGACGAGGCCGTGGGTGAGGAGTTCTCCGCTCCCGGCAACGAGCTGGAGCGCTTCATGTACGCCTGCAGCATCTTCATCTGCCTGCCCGACGGGCGGTCGTCGGGCCCGTCGGCCGGAACCGGGACCGTGATGCGGCCCGGCATCCTCCGCGGGTACGCCGCCGAGGCCGGCTTCGACGACGTCGAGGTCCTGCCGATCGAGGACTTCAGCTTCTTCCGGTTCTACCGCCTGGTCTGAGGGTCGTCGGTCGGCACGACCGCCGCCAGGGCGTCGCGCACGAACGCGACCACGTCGTCGTCGGGCAGCCGGGCCCCACGCCCGCGCAGCCCGGCGGCGACGTCGTCCCCGAGGGTGCGCACGAGACCCTGCTCGGCCTGCGTCAGCCGCTCCGCGTCGGCGCCGTACACCGGCGCGGCGCGGTCGCGGCTGCGCAGCGCCCCGACGAGGACGGCGGCGTCGTGGTGCCGGTCGAGGCGCAGCAGCACGTCGACCACGCTGCGCAGGGTCGTCCACTGGTGGGTCCAGTCGCCGAGCGAGGCCCAGTGGTCGACGACCTCCACGAACAGGGGCACGGCCGCGCGCGGGTCGCCGTGCCTCCCGCGCAGTGACGCGATCGAGACGAGCGCGACACCGGCGACGTAGCGGTCGCCCTGCTCGCGGGCCAGGCCGAGCGCCGCCTCGAGCAGCTCGAGCGAGGCGTCGGGATCGGTGTCGAGCAGGCACTCGCCGCGGATGTAGAGCGTCCAGGCACGCAGCGGACCCGAGCCCAGCCGGACCGCCCAGTCCTCGAGTGCCTCGGCCTGCCGCGAGGCCTCCTCCGCGTCCCCGCGGTAGGCGGCCACGAGCGGGGGCATGAGCTCGGGCAGCCATCCCGCTGCCCCGAGCTCGTCGGGGGGACCCAAGGAGCGGACCTCGGTCTGCAGCCGCTCGACGTCGTCGAGCCGGCCCTCGAACAGGGCGACCTCGCAGAGCACCATCCGCAGGTTGGCCCCGGTCCTCGGGTCGGCGGGCAGCGAGAGCCCGTGCTCGGCCAGCCGGACCGCCTCGTCGAGGTGGCCGGTGAAGCGGGCACCCGAGGCGGCCACGGCGTAGGCGCCGGCCAGCGCCGGGGTGGAGTCGTCGGCCGCGGCGATCGTCCGCCGGGCCCACTCGGGGACCTCGACGGGGATCCGGTGCTCGACGTAGAGGGCCAGCGAGCCGACCATCCTGGCCGCCAGCTCCAGGTCGTGGGCGAGTGCCCAGGCGTGCGCCGCGCGGAGCTCGTCGAGGTACGCCGTGACGAAGGTCGAGGCGGCGACGTGGTCCGGGCCGTAGAGCCGGTCCGCCGCGTCGGCGGTGCGCTGCGCGACCAGGCGGGCGTGCGCCCCCGGCACCGCGCCGGCCCACGGCCGCGCCCCCAGCCGGTGCCGCCCGTAGTCGCGCAGCGACTCGAGCAGCACGTAGCGGGTGCGCCCGCGCAGCTGGGTGACCTGCAGCATCGACCGGTCCGCCAGGCCGAGGACGACGTGCGCGACCGAGCCCTCGTCGGCGGCCGGGACCGCTTCGGGCAACCCGAGGACGAGGGTGACGGCGTCCGCGAGGTCGAAGCCGCCCGCGAACACCGACAGCAGCTCGAACACCCGGCGGTGCTCGTCGTCGAGCAGGTCGTAGGACCAGTCGAGGAGCGCTCCCAGCGTCCGGTGCCGCTCGTCACCCGAGCCGCCGCCGCCGTGCAGCAGGCGGAACCGCCACGAGAGCCGCTGGGCCAGGTCGTCCGGGCTCATGGCGGCCATCCGGGCCGCCGCCAGCTCGAGCGCGAGGGGGAGCCCGTCGAGGCGGCGACAGATCTCGGCGACCGCGGCGGCGTTGTGGTCGGTGAGCTCGAAGCCGTCGACGCGGCTGCGCGCCCGGTCCAGGAAGAGCGCCACCGCAGGCACCTCGGACAACCCGTCCGCAGCCCCGGTCGAGCCGCCGGCCGCGGGCACGGGCAGCGGGGACACCGGCAGGACCCGCTCGCCGGGCACGTCCAGCGCCGAGCGGCTGGTGGCCAGCAGCGTGACCCGGGGACAGTGGCGGTTCACCTCGCGGGCGAGCTCCGCGACGGCTGCCAGCACGTGCTCACAGTTGTCGAGCACCAGCAGCAGCCGCCGCGACTCGAGGTGGTCGATCAGGCGGGCCAGGACGTCCGGCCCGGACCCGGCCTGGAGGTCGAGCGCGCTGGTGACGGCGAGGGCCAGGTCGTCCTGCGGGGTCAACGTCGCGAGCTCGCACAACCAGGCGCCGTCCGGCACCGCGGGCTGCAGCGCCGCCGCGACCGCGAGCGCGAGGCTGGTCTTGCCCACCCCGCCAGGGCCGGTCAGCGTCACGACGGCTCCCGGCGACAACGCCGCCTCGAGGGCCGCCGCCTCGCGGTCACGCGCGACGAGGGCCCGGCCGGTGGCCGGCAGGTTGCCGGTCGCGGGCCGGCCCACGCTCTCCGCACCCGGCGAGCCGAGGTCGGCGTCCTGCCGCAGGACCTGCGCGTGCAGCCGCTGGAGCTCCGGTGAGGGGTCGAGGCCGAGCTCGTCCGCGAGGGTCTCCCGGTAGGCGGTGAAGACCTCGAGCGCCTCGGCCTGTCGCCCGGCCAGGTAGAGCGCACGCATCAGCAGTCCCTGCGCCTGCTCGCGCAGCGGCTCGGTCGCGAGCAGGTGCTGCAGCAGTGGCACCGCCTCCCGGGCCCGGTCCAGGAGGAGCAGCGTCTCGGCCCGCTGCTCGGTGGCCACGTTGCGCAGCTCGTCGAGCCGGGCCGCCTCCGGACGCACCAGGTCGTCGTGGGCGAGCTCGCCGTAGGCCGGGCCGCGCCACAGCCCCAGGGCCGCCGCGAACGCGGCCTCCGCCCGGGCGGGCTGCTGGGGGAGCGACTCCCGCGCCTGCTGCACCAGCTGGTCGAACCGGTCGGCGTCGACCACCCCGTCGACCGCGCTCAGCAGGTAGCCGGGTGGGCGGGTCAGCACCTCGGGTGCGGACTCCCCGAGCTCGCGCAACGACGTACGCAGCCGTGAGACCAGGTTGTGCAGCGCGGCCTCGGGAGCAGCCGGCTGGTCGTCACCCCAGACGACGTCCGCCAACGCGTCGACCGACACCACCTCGCCCGACCTCGCGACCAGGGCGGCGAGCAGCCGCCGCACCCGCAGGCCGGGGGTCGACGCGCCGACCTCGACGGACCCCAGGACGCGCAGCTGCGGCGCGGGCGCTGCGGGGGTCGACATGACAGCACGCTAGAGGAGATGCGGGCCCGGGAGCGCTGGTATTTCACGCCGGTGTTCGCGCCCGTATATCGGGGGCGCCGACGGTGACCGCGCTGGCATCCTGTCCCGGTGCTCACGCAGGTCAGACGCATCCCCCTGCCTGCGGTGCTCCGGCAGGAGCCGCAGTTCCGTCTGCTCTTCGGCAGCCAGGTGCTCTCGATCCTCGGCGACCGGGTCACCGCGGTGGCGCTGCCGTTCGCGGTGCTGGCCAGCGGGGGCGGCGTGGCCGACGTCGCGCTGGTCTCGGCCGCCCAGTTCCTCCCGTTCGTCGTGCTCGCGCTCCCCGCGGGCGTGTGGGCCGACCGGTGGGACCGCAAGACGATCCTGATCGCCTCCGACCTGGTCCGGCTCGTCTGCCAGCTCGTCGCGGCGACCCTGCTGCTCGGCGGCGGCGCGTCGATACCGGCGCTGGTCGCCATCGCCGCGGTCTACGGCGCCGCCGACGCGTTCTTCGCCCCGGCGTTCAGCGGGCTGCTGCCGTCGACGGTCAGCCCGGTCAACCTCCAGCCCGCCAACGCGCTGCGGGGGCTGTCGTTCTCGTTCGGCAGCGTCGCCGGCCCGATCGTGGCCGGCGTGCTGATCGCGGTCATGGGCGGACCGGGCTGGGCACTGCTCTTCGACGCGCTCACCTTCGCGGTCTCGATCGCCCTGCTGCTGCCGCTGCGACCGAGGCTCGTCCAGCAGGCGCTGCACGAGGAGGACCCGACCGCCACCACCGACCACTTCCTGACCAGCCTGGTCCAGGGCTGGCGCGAGGTGCGCAGCCGACCCTGGGTGACCGGGTTCCTCGGCTCCCTGAGCGTCTACCACCTCGCCGTGCTGCCCGCGATCTTCGTGATCGGTCCGGTGCTGATGGAGCGCGAGCTCGACGGGGCGCGCAGCTGGGCGGTCATCGTGACCTGCTTCGGCGTCGGTGCGGTCCTCGGCGACATCCTGTTCCTGCGGTGGCGGCCGCGGTACGCGATGCGGGTCGCCAGCCTCCTCCTGGTGGGTGCGTCCTGCCAGGCGGCCTTCATCGGCAGCGGCCTCGGCACCTGGGCGATCGGCGGACTCGAGGTGCTCGCCGGCATCTGCGTCACCGGCGCCTTCACGCTGTGGGAGACGTCGCTGGGGGAGCACATCCCCGACCAGGCGCTGTCCCGGGTGTCGAGCTACGACTACCTCGCCTCCAACGGGTCGATCCCGCTCGGCAACCTGCTCGCCGGAGCCGCCAGCGCGGCGTACGGACTGCACTCGACGCTGGTGGGCATGACGGTCATCGGCGTGGGTGTCTCGCTGGCGGTCGCGGCCCTCCCGGCGGTGCGGAACCTGCCCCGCGCGACGGCGGAGCCGACCGCGGCGGTCCCGCAGACCTAGGACGTCCGGCCCGGGCCGGGCCGCGTCGGGCGCAGTAGCGTGCGGCCATGTGCGACACCCTGGTGAGCCTCACCGGCGACGGGGTGCTGTTCGCCAAGAACAGCGACCGGGACCCCAACGAGGCCCAGGTGCTGCGCTGGTACCCCGCGGCGACGACGACCGCGACCAGGCTGCGCTGCACCTGGAGCGAGATCGACCAGGTGCCCCGCACCCACGCCGTGCTGCTCAGCCAGCCGTGGTGGATGTGGGGTGCCGAGATGGGCGCCAACGAGCACGGTGTGGTGATCGGCAACGAGGCCGTGTTCACCCGGGGGACCGGCCGCGAGCGGTCCGACTCCGCGCTCCTGGGCATGGACCTGCTCCGGCTCGGTCTCGAACGCGGCGCCACCGCCGAGGACGCGGTCGGGGTCATCGTCGGACTGCTCGAGCGGCACGGGCAGGGTGGCTCGTGCAGCCACGAGCACCCGCGCTTCACCTACGACAACTCGTTCATCGTCGCCGACCCGGACGGCGCGATCGTGCTGGAGACCGCCGGCCGGCGCTGGGCGACCGAGCGGGTGACCGGCCGGGGGCGGTCCATCAGCAACGGGCTGACGATCCCCGCCTTCGCGCGGGCCCACGCCGACCCGGTGCGCGGCCGGGTCGCGCAGTGCGCCGCCCGCCAGGCACGGACGCAGGCGTCCGCCGAGGGGGCCGACGACGTCGCCGCGATGCTCGCCGCCCTGCGCGACCACGGCGGTCCCGCGCCGCGCTGGTCCCGGGTCAACGGCGCCCTCTCGGCGCCCTGCGCCCACGCCGCCGGGATGATCACCACGACCCAGTCGACGGCCTCGTGGGTGGCCGACCTGCGGGGCGACCCGCGGCACTGGGTGACCGCCACGTCGGCGCCCTGCACCTCCCTCGCCAAGCCCGTGCGGGTGGACGAGCCGGTCGTGGTGGACCCGGAGGCGATGCCGAGCAACCGGTACGACGCGGCGTACCGCTGGTGGCGGCACGAGCGGCTGCACCGGCTGGCGCTGAGCGACCACGCCGCCGCACTCGCGGTCTTCGGCGGCGCCCGGGACCGGGTCGAGAAGGAGTGGCTGCACGACCCGCCCGGCAGCGCCGAGGCGTTCGCCGCCGCGGACGAGCTCGAGGAGTCCTGGCGGCACGAGCTGGCAGAGGCCGGCCTGGGCGACACCCGGCCGGGCTGGCTGCGCCGGCGCTGGCGAGGGATCGACCGGGCGGCCGGGATGCCGGAGGCGGGGTCATGAGGGTGGTCGTGGTCGGTGCGGGCCTGGCCGGGCTGTCGGCGGCCCGTGACCTCCAGCGCGCCGGCGTCGAGCTCGTGGTCGTCGAGGCCAGGGACCGGGTCGGCGGCCGGCTGGAGGGCGGCACGATCGAGGGCCGGCCGGTCGAGCTCGGCGGCACCTGGCTCGGCGAGGGCCACACGCGGATGTACGCGCTGGTCGAGGAGCTCGGGCTCGAGACCTTCCGCACCTGGAACGACGAGGGCAAGCTGCTCATCCAGCTCGGCACGAAGCGGGCGCTGGTCTCCGGCACGAAGGGCGCGGTCCCGCGGCTCAACCCGGTCGCGCTCGCCGACCTCGCGCAGGGCATGGCCAGGTTCGGCCGGCTGGCCCGCAGCGTCGACCCCGCCCAGCCGTGGGCGCACCCGCGGGCGGAACGGCTGGACGGCCAGACCTTCGAGAGCTGGGTACGCCGCACCCTGCGCACCCCCTCCGGCCGGGCCTACTTCCGGGTCGCCACCGAGGCCGTCTTCGCCGCCGACGCCAGTGACCTGTCACTGCTGCACGCCTTGTTCTACGCGGTGAGCAACGCCGACCTCGAGACGCTGCTCGCCGTCGACCGCGGCGCCCAGCAGGACCGGGTCGTGGGCGGGTCGGTGCTCGTGGCCGAGCGGATGGCCGCCGACCTCGACGTCCGGCTCTCGACACCGGTCACGACCGTCGCCCAGGACGACTCCGGTGCCTCGGTCGTCACCCGGTCAGGCGAGACGATCGCCGCCGACCGGGTCGTCGTGGCGCTGCCGCCGACCCTGGCCGGTCGCCTGCACTACGACCCGGTGCTGCCCGCCTGGCGCGACCAGCTGACCCAGCGCGTCCCCGCGGGCACGGTCGCGAAGACCTTCGCCGCCTACCCGACGCCGTTCTGGCGGGACGCCGGGCTCAACGGCCAGGCCGCCTCCGACACCGGGCCGGTCAAGGTCACCTTCGACGTCTCCCCGCCAGACGGCTCGGTCGGCATCCTGCTGGGGTTCGTCGAGGGAGGCGAGGCGCGCCGGTGGCAGCGGCTGCCGGAGGGGGAGCGCCGGCGTGCGGTGCTGGACAGCTTCGTGCGCTACTTCGGGCCGCAGGCCGCCGAGTCGTCGGCGTACGTGGAGAAGGACTGGAGCGCCGAGGAGTTCACCCGCGGCTGCTACGGCGCCCACTTCGCGCCCGGGGTGTGGACCAGCTACGGACCGGCGCTCCGGCCGCCGGTCGGCCGGGTCCACTGGGCCGGTGCCGAGTACGCCGTCCAGTGGAACGGCTACATGGAGGGTGCCGTCCGCTCGGGGGCGACCACGGCGCGTGAGGTCCTCGAAGCGGACGGGTGACCCAGGTCAGGCCAACCCCAGCTGCTCGGCGGTCCTCTCCCGCATCGCGACCTTGCGGATCTTGCCCGTGACGGTCATCGGGAAGTCCTCGACGACCATGACGTAGCGCGGGATCTTGTAGTGGCTCAGCCGGCCCGCGCAGAACTCCCGGACCGCGTCGGCGTCGAGGGGTGCGGCGCCGGCGCGCATCTTGACCCAGGCGCAGAGCTCCTCGCCGTACTTCTGGTCGGGGACGCCGATGACCTGGACGTCCTCGATGTCGGGGTGCTGGTAGAGGAACTCCTCGATCTCGCGGGGGTAGATGTTCTCGCCGCCGCGGATGACCATGTCCTTGATCCGGCCGACGATGTTGCAGTAGCCGTCCTCGCGCATCTCGGCGAGGTCGCCGGTGTGCATCCAGCCGTCGGCGTCGACGGCCTCGGCGGTCTTCTCGGGGTCGTTCCAGTAGCCGAGCATGACCGAGTAGCCGCGGGTGCAGAGCTCGCCGGGCTGGCCGCGCTCGACGGTCTCCCCGGTCGTGGGGTCGACGATCTTGATCTCCAGGTGCGGGTGGACCCGCCCGATCGACGCCGTACGCCGGTCGAGGTCGTCGTCGTCGCGAGTCTGGCAGGACACCGGGGAGGTCTCGGTCATGCCGTAGGCGATCGACACCTCGGTCATGCCCATGTCCTCGATGCAGCGCTTCATCACCTCGACCGGGCAGATCGAGCCGGCCATGATCCCGGTCCGCAGCGACGACAGGTCGTGCTCGGCGAACGTCGGGTGGTTCTGCATCGCGATGAACATCGTCGGGACGCCGTAGACGGCCGTGCACCTCTCCTCGGCGATGGTGCGCAGCGTGATCTCGGGGTCGAAGCCCGGCGCCGGGATGACCATGGTGGCGCCGTGGGTGGTGCAGCCGAGGTTGCCCATCACCATCCCGAAGCAGTGGTAGAAGGGCACCGGGATGCAGAGCCGGTCGTCGGCGGTGAAGTTGATCAGCTCGGTCGTGAAGTAGCCGTTGTTGAGGATGTTGCGGTGGCTGAGCGTCGCGCCCTTGGGATAGCCGGTGGTGCCCGAGGTGTACTGGATGTTGATCGGGTCGTCGGGTGAGAGCTCCCAGTCCATCGCCTGCGCCAGGGTGAGGCCCGGATCGGGCGCGACCAGGTCGGTCCACTCCGGGCTGTCGAGGAAGACGACCTGCTCGAGCATCGGCAGCTGGTCGCGCACCTCGCCGACCATCGCCCGGTAGCTGCTGGCCTTGAACTCCTCGGCCGAGAGCAGCAGCCGGGTGCCGGACTGCTCGAGCGCGTAGGCCAGCTCGTGGGTGCGGTACGCCGGGTTGATGTTGACCAGGATCGCGCCGATCTTGGCGGTGGCGAACTGCGCGATCGTCCACTCGGCGCAGTTGGGCGACCACATCCCGACCCGGTCGCCCTTGGTGATGCCGGCCCGGACGAGCCCGAGCGCGAGGGCGTCGACGTCGCGGTCGAGCTCGGCCCACGTCCACCGCCGCCCGCTGGCGACCTCCACCAACGCCTCGCGGTCGGCGTACGCCGCCGCGGTCGCCTGGAAGCTGTCGCCGATCGTCTGGTCGAGCAGTGCCGGCTCGGTCTCGCCCTGGGCGTACGACTCCATGGGCCGACGCTACGCCTGGACCGGTCTTGCGTCGCCTGCCGAGGATCTGCGCAAACGGCGGCGCGCGGCCGACCGACGAGACCGTGGTGCCGCCGTCCGACACCTGAACCGATGGGCGCGACGGGAATGGTTTGGGCCTCCTCGTGATTGGGCAGTGAGGAGCCACCGCCGCCGCCCTTGAACGCCCCGAGAGGATCGCCCCATGACCGTCCCCGTCGCCTCCGACAGCAACCGCGTCCTCACCGCCCGCCTCGCCACCCTCCGTGCCGAGAGGGACGTCCTCCTGGCCGAGGCCCGGACCGACAACAGGGGCGACGCGGCCGACCAGGCCACGAACGTCGAGGCGCTGATCCGGCTGCAGCTGCTCGACGAGCGGATCGCCACCGTCGAGCTCGAGATCGCCGAGAGCCACCACCGGGAGCACGTCGACGGTGTCGTGTCCGTGGGTGACGTGGTGACCCTCGACCTGGGCGACGGCGACGAGACCTATGTCGTCGGCTCGGTCGAGCAGGCCGTCGCCGGCGTGGACACCATCACCCCCGGCAGCCCGCTGGGACAGGCCATCGTCGGCGCCGAGGTCGGCTCGACGGTCACCTACGAGCCGCGTCGCGGCGTCTCCTTGGACGTCGTCATCAGGTCGGCCGGCGAGCTGCTGCCCGCCAGCGCCTGAGCTCCCCGCTCGTCAGGCGATCGCCACCGGGCAGACCGGAGAGCCGGACGCTCCCGTGATCGGCAGGGGAGCGCACACCAGCAGGAACTCGTGAACCTGGTCGCGCGCGAGCTGTTCGACGACGAGGTGCTCGAGCAGGTAGATGCCTCGTCGCACGAGGAGCTCGACGTGGACCGGCATGAACCCGCCGCCGTCGAACGGCATCGCCTCGACCGCCGTGTTGTCGGCGCCGACCGCGATCACGTCGTGGTCGCCGAGGAAGCGGGCGGCCTCGACGCCGAGGCCGGGTTGCTCGTACGTCAGCCCGGCGACCGGGTCGAAGCGCTCGAGCCAGCCGGTGCGGACCACGGCGACGGAGCCCGGTGAGAGCGAGACCTGCTGCCGCTCGAGGCAGACCGCGAGGTCGGCAGGCGTGATCACGTAGCCCGGTGCCAGCTCGCCGAGCGCAGCGACGACGTCGAGCAGGACGCCGCGGGCCACGATCGGGCCGGACTTGTCGATGCCGCAGCGCTGCAGGCCGTCGTAGGTCGACGCGGCGTCGTGCGGGAACCCGTTGTAGAGCACGTCGCCGGCGTAGACGTGGCCCAGCGCGTCCATGTGGGTGGCCTCGTGCGTCGGGAGGACGACGACGTCCTCGTGCGACCCGGTGCCCGGTGCGGCGCCGAACGCGGCGAACATCCCTGCGTCGCTGTCCGAGGTCAGCGTCAGGCGCTGGGGCGTGGGCCGGTGCGCCACGTGCGGCACACCGGACCGCTGCACCGGCAGACCCAGGCTGTAGACCCGGCCGCTCCGGGCCGCGCCCACACCGTCGAGCACCGTCCCCGGTGTCTGCAGGTTGAGCGCGCCGCGCTCGTCGTCAGCTCCCCAGCGGGTCATTCGCGGGACGGTACTCGACCCGTGGCCTGCCACCATGTCGCGCATGACTGTCGTGTCCGACGCGCCTGGCGTTGCGGGCATCCCGCGCCGCATCCTCCAGACCGAGGGAGTCGTCCTCCTGGCCGCCGCGCTCGCGGCGTACTTCGCCGGGCTCGACGAGCCGTGGTGGCTGGTGCCCCTGCTGCTGTTCGTGCCGGACGTGTTCATGGCCGGGTACGCCGCCTCGTCCCGGGTCGGCGCGTGGACCTACAACCTGGCGCACAGCTACCCGGTGCCGGCGATGCTCGGTGCGCTCGCCCTCGCCGCGGACGAGCCGCTGTGGCAGGGCGTCGCCCTGGTGTGGTTCGCCCACATCGGGATGGACCGGGCGCTCGGCTACGGGCTCAAGTACGGGACCGGCTTCCAGGACACGCACCTCGGCCGGATCGGGCGGGCCTGAGAACTCAGGTCTCCCGCACGTGCATCCGCTCGCCGGGGCGGCCGAAGATGCTGAGCACCTCGGCCCCGCCGGCGCCGGTGCTGCCGAACCAGTGGGGGAGCGCGGTGTCGAACTCCACGACCTCTCCGGTCTCGAGCACGAGGTCCCGGTCCCCAAGGACCAGCCGCATCCGGCCGGAGAGGACGTAGAGCCACTCGTACCCGTCGTGGACACGCGGGTCGGGCTTCGACTGGGTCGCCGGGATGACGATCTTCCAGGCCTGCATGGCCCCGGGCTGCCTGGTCAGCGGAACAACGGTGCGCCCCTTGACCCGCCGGGGCTTGAGCCGGATGCGAGGGTCGCCGACCTCGGGTGCGCCGACGAGGTCGTCGAGCGGCACCCGGTGCGCCTGGGCGAGCGGGAGGAGCAGCTCGAGGCTGGGCCGGCGCTGGCCGTTCTCCAGTCGCGACAGCGTGCTCTTGGAGATGCCGGTCTGCTCTGACAGGTCGGTCAGGGTGACGCCGCGCTCGGCGCGGATCCGCCGCAGGCGCGGACCGACCTGGTCGAGGGCCGCCGCGATGGGGGTGGTGTCCATCCCGGCAGTCCACCCGCGATTCCCAGGAATGGCAACAGACGTTGCTGGCGATTCTGGACGGGTCCAGCCTGGGACCATGAGCGACACCGAGAGCGACAACGAGTACGACGCGATCGTGGTGGGCGGCGGCGCCGCCGGCCTGTCCGCGGCACTGGTCCTGACCCGGGCCCGCCGGCGGGTGGCCGTGGTGGACGGCGGCCGGCCGCGCAACGCGCCCGCCGCGCACATGCAGGGCTTCCTCTCGCGCGACGGACTACCACCCGCTGAGCTGGTCGAGATGGGACGGGCGGAGGTGACGCGCTACGGCGGACACCTGGTCGAGGACACGGTGTCCGGGGTGGTGCGGCACGAGGGACCTCGCTTCGACGTCCGGCTGGCGAGCGGCACGACGCTCGCCACCCGTCGCGTCATCGTGGCGACCGGCCTCCGCGACGAGATCCCCGACGTGGCCGGGGCCTGGGACCGCTGGGGCCGCGACCTGCTGCACTGCCCCTACTGCCACGGCCACGAGGTGCGCGACGAGCCGCTCGGCGTGCTCGGGCAGGGGAGCGGCCCGGTCCAGCACGCGCTGCTGGTCCGGCAGTGGTCACCCGACGTCGTCCTGTTCACCCACGGCAGCACGCCGACCGCGGAGGAGCGCCAGCAGCTCAGCGCCCGCGGCATCGTCGTCGACGACCGGCCGGTGCGCCGGCTCGTGGTCGAGGACGACGAGCTGCGAGGAGTCGAGCTCGACGACGGCTCCGTCGTCGCCCGGCGGGCCGTCTTCGTCCGGCCCCGCTTCGTCCCCCACAGCGACCTGCTCGTCGGGCTCGGCTGCGCGACCGGCGACGACGGGTGGCCGGTCGTCGACCCCACGGGCGCGACCACAGTCCCCGGGGTCTGGGCTGCCGGCAACGTCGCCAACCCCCGCGCGCAGGTGATCACCGCCGCTGGAGAGGGATCCGCCGCCGCCATCGCCCTCAACAACGACCTGGTGGACGAGGACGTCCGCCATGCCCTCACGTACGCAACCACGGAACAAGGAGCAACGACATGACCGTCCCGCCACCCACCAAGCACCAGCTCGCCCTGATGATCTGGGTCGCCGTGGTGCCGACCCTGGTCGGCCTCAACCTGGCCCTGGAGGACGCACTGGACGGCCTGTCCACGGTGCCGAGGACGTTCGTCCTCGCCACCATCGCGGTTCCGATCGTCATCTACGGGCTGATGCCACGGCTGCACCGGCTCCGCGCCCGGCTGCTCGCGCGCGCCTGAGGCGGGCCCTTCGACCTAGAGTGCGTCCCACCATGCGCGCGCAGCCGCAGCCCGTCATCCCCGTCACCGTGCTCGAGACGAAGCTCTACGTCCCTCGACCGCGTCCGGGCCAGGTGTCGCGACCGCGGCTGCGGGAGCGCCTGGACCGCGCGACCCGGGCCACCCTGGTGCTCGTCTCGGCCCCGGCGGGCTTCGGCAAGACCACGCTGCTCACCGAGTGGCTGGCCGCCTCGTCGGCGGACGGCGGTCGGCGTACGGCCGCCTGGCTCTCGCTGGACGCCGGCGACAACGACCCGGCGCACTTCTGGACCTACGTCATCGCGGGACTCCGCTCGCTCGTCCCCGACATGGGCGCCAGCGCCCTCGAGCTGCTGCAGTCGCCGCAGGCGCTGCCGGTCGAGGCGGTGCTGACCACGCTGATCAACGACCTCGGCACCGTCGACGGCGACGTGGTGCTGGTCCTGGACGACTACCACGTGATCGAGTCGCGCGAGGTGCACGACGCGATGGGGTTCCTGCTCGACCACCTCCCACCGCAGCTGCACCTGGTGATCTCCAGTCGGGCCGACCCGCCGCTGCCGCTGGCCAGGTTGCGGGCGGGCGGCGAGCTCGTGGAGGTGCGGGCCGCCGACCTGCGGTTCACGGCCGAGGAGGCAGCGGCCTACCTCAACGACGCGATGGGCCTGCAGCTCACCGCCCCGGACGTCGCCGCCCTCGAGGGACGCACCGAGGGCTGGATCGCCGCGCTCCAGCTCGCCGCGCTGTCGATGCAGGGTCGCGCCGACGCGGGGGACTTCATCGCCGGGTTCGCCGGTGACGACCGCTACGTCGTCGACTACCTGGTGGAGGAGGTCGTGCAGCGGCAGCCCCAGCCGGTGCAGGACTTCCTGCTCCGCACCTCGGTGCTCACCCGGATGAGTGGTCCTCTCTGCGACGCGGTCGCCGGCTCCACCGGCGGCAAGGCGATGCTGCAGGCGCTCGAGCGCGGCAACCTGTTCCTGGTCCCGCTCGACGACCAGCGCCGGTGGTACCGCTACCACCACCTGTTCGCCGACGTCCTGCAGGCGCGGCTGATGGACGAGCACCCGGAGCTGCTGCCGGACCTGCACGCGGCGGCCAGCCGGTGGTACGCCGACAACGGCGAGCCCGCCGAGGCCATCCGCCACGCGATGGCGGGCGGCGACGTCCAACAGGCCGCGGACCTGGTGGAGCGGACCCTGGCCGCGGTCCGCCGGGACCGTCAGGACGCGTTGCTCCGCAGCTGGCTCGAGGCCCTGCCCGAGGACGTCATCCGGGTCCGCCCCGTGCTGTGCATCGCCGCCGCCGGCTCCCTGCTCTCCACCGCCGAGGTCGAGGGGGTGGAGCGGAGGCTGCGGGACGCCGAACGATGGCGCGACCTGGTCTTCGACGACGCCGGACGCCAGGGCGAACGACCGCCGGAGCTGGTGGTGGTCAACGAGCAGGAGTTCGCCTGGCTGCCGACGTGGGTCTCGATCTACCGGGCCGGCCTGGCCCTGGCGCTCGGTGACGGACCCGCCACCGTGCTCCACGCCCGCCGGGCGCTCGAGGTCCTCGACGAGGACGACGTCGTCGGCCTGGGCGCCGCCACCGCCCTCATCGGTCTGGCGTCCTGGGGCACCGGTGACCTCGCCACCACCTATGCGGCCTACGTCTCGTGCCTGACCACGTTCGAGCGGGCCGGTCACGTCGCGGACGTCATGGGGATCGCGATCACGGTCGGAGACCTCTGCGTCGCCTTCGGCCGGCTCGACGAGGCCATGGGCACCTATGAGAGCGCGCTCGCCCTGGCCGCGGCCCAGGGCGGACCCGCCCCGCGCGGGAGCGCCGACATGTACGTCGGCATCAGCGGCGTCCACTTCGAGCGCGGTGACCTCGGCGCCGCCCACGCCGCGCTGCTGCGCTGCCGGGAGCTCGGGGAGCATCTCGGTCTGCCGCAGAACCGCTACCGGTCCCGTGTGGCCATGGCCCGCCTCCTCGAGGCCGAGGGCGACCTCGACGGCGCCCTCGAGCTGCTCGACGAGGCCGAGCGGCTGTACGTCGGGGACTTCTCGCCACGGGTGCGGCCCGTGCCCGCCCGGAAGGCCCGGGTGTGGGTCAAGCAGGGTCGTCTCGACGACGTCCGCTCCTGGGCGCGGAGAGAGGGCCTGGCGCCGGACGACGAGCTCTCCTACCTTCGCGAGTTCGAGCACGTCACGCTGGCCCGAGCGCTGCTCGTCGAGGACCGACTGGACGAGGCGGCCGGTCTGCTGGACCGGCTCCAGGAGGCGGCCCAGTCCGGTGGCCGGACCGGTGCCGTGATCGAGGTCCTCGTCCTCCGGGCGCTCGTCGCGCAGCGGCAGGGCGACCCGCGCACCGCCCTGGCCGCGGTGTCCCGGGCGCTCGAGCTGGCGGAGCCGGAGGGCCACGTGCAGGTCTTCGTGGACGAGGGCGAGCCGATGGCCTCGCTGCTGCGCGCCGCGGCGGCGAGCGGTCACGGGCCGGCGTACCTGCACCGGCTGCTGGCCGGGCAGGGCGCTACGGCACCGAGCTCGCGTCGTCCGCGCAGCGGCGACCCGGTCGAGCCGCTGAGCGAGCGCGAGCGCGACGTGCTGCGCCTGCTCGCGACCGACCTCAGCGGACCGGAGATCGCCCGCCGGCTCGTGGTCTCGCTCAACACGGTGCGCACGCACACCAAGAACATCTACGCCAAGCTCGGCGTCAACAGCCGTCGGGCCGCGGTCCGCCGGGCCGAGGAGCTCGACCTCTAGAGCCGGTTCACCACCTCGCTCACCACACCTGGTGATCCGCACTCACCACATCCGTTCCTAGCTTCAGCGCCATGAGCGAGATGTCGAGCGGTGCCGACCACGGTCCCGGGCGCTACGAGATCCGGCTCACGGGACACCTCGACCCCCGCTGGGCGGGCTGGTTCGACGGCATGGCCGTCACCAACGACGCCGACGGCACCACGGTGATCCGCGGTGACGTCGTCGACCAGTCGGCGCTCCACGGGCTCCTGCACAAGGTGCGGGACATCGGGCTGCCCCTCGTCTCGGTCGTCCGCCTCGACGCGGACCAGCCACCTCCACCCTCACCCCGAAAGGCACGACCATGAACAGGTTCACCCGTCGCATCGCGATGACCAGTGCGCGGCACCCGTGGCGCACCATCGCCTCCTGGGCCCTCCTCCTGGGCGGCATCTTCTTCCTCGCCGGAGCCGGGGGAGGCACCTTCTCCGAGGACTTCTCGGTCCCCGACAGCCAGAGCGGGCAGGCACGGGCCATGCTCGAGGAGAGCTTCCCCGAGGCGGCCAAGGCCACGGCCATGGTCGTCCTCGCGGCGGAGGACGGCGAGACGCTGGAGTCGCACGCCGCCGACATCTCCGACGTCCTGGCCGACGTCGCCGGGCTGACCCACGTGCAGTCGGTGGGCGACCCGTTCGCGGACCGCACCGTGTCGGCGGACGGCCGGATCGGCTACGCGCTGGTCACCCTCGACGTGCCGGTGCGCGAGATCGAGAAGCCCGAGATGACGGTGATCTCCGAGGCGGTCTCCGGCGTCGAGGTGGACGGGCTGCAGGTCGAGCTCGGCGGAGACGCGGTCTTCCTCAAGGCCGAGGACGACACCGGCCACGTGGGGATCGGCCTGCTGGTCGCCCTGCTCGTGCTGGTCGTGGTGTTCGGGACCCTGGTGTCCGCGGTCGTGCCTATCGGGTTGTCGATCGTCGGCGTGGGCGCCGGCATCGGCGGCATCACCCTCCTGGCCGGCTCGATGGAGGTGTCGGCCTCGGCCATCCCGGTCGCGGGCCTCGTGGGCCTGGGCGTCGGCGTCGACTACGCACTGTTCATCGTGGCCCGCTACCGCGACAACCGCGCGTCGGGTCAGGCCAACCAGAGCGCGCTGTCCGACGCGATGGCGTCATCGGGGTCCGCCGTGGTGTTCGCCGGCGGCACGGTGGTCATCGCGACCTCGGCGCTGGCCCTCACCGGGCTGGGCGTCCTCACCTCGATCGGCCTCTCCACCGCGATGATGGTGCTCTTCGCCGTCGCCGCGGCGACCACCCTGCTCCCCGCCGTGCTCACCCTGCTGGGCGACCGGATCGACAGGGGCAAGGTCGTCCGCCGGCACCGCCCGGCCACGCAGCCCCAGGACACCGCGTGGTGGCGCTTCGGGCACCGGGTGTCCGCCCGCCCGTGGCCCTACCTGCTCGGGTCCGTCGTCGCGCTGCTCGCCATCGCCACGCCCACGCTGTGGCTGCAGACCGCCTTCCCCGCGGCCGGGGACGCTCCCGCCGGCACCACGCACCGGCAGGCCTACGACCTCCTCACCGAGGGCTTCGGGGTGGGCTTCAACGGGCCGCTGCTGGTCGTCGCCGACCTGGACGCCCCGGGTGTGGGTGCGGACGGCCTCGACGGGCTGACCGCGGACATCGACGCCCTCCCGCGGATCGCGTCGGTGACCGAGCCGCAGGTCTCGGCGGACGGCCGGACCGCGGTGTTCCAGGCGCTGCCCACCACCGGGCCCGCCGACCTCGACACCTCGCTGGCCATCGACCAGGTCCGTGACCTGATCCCCGGCAACGTCTACGTCTCCGGCATCACCGCGGTCACCGACGACGTCAACACCCAGCTCAGGGACAAGCTCCCGCTGTTCATGGGTGTCGTCATCGCCATCTCGTTCCTGCTGCTGACGATGGTGTTCCGGTCGGTCGTCGTGCCGCTCAAGGCTGCGGCGATGAACCTGCTGTCCATCGGGGCGGCGTACGGCGTCCTGGTCGCGGTCTTCCAGTGGGGCTGGGGCGGCAGCCTGATCGGGCTGGAGGGCCCGACCCCGATCACCTCGATCATCATCGTGCTGATGTTCCCGATCCTGTTCGGGCTGTCGATGGACTACGAGGTGTTCCTTCTGTCCCGGGTCCGCGAGGAGCTCGAGCGGACCGGCGACAACGTCGAGTCGGTGGCCCGCGGGCTGGCCGGCACCGGACGGGTCATCACCTCGGCGGCGCTGATCATGATCGTGGTGTTCCTCAGCTTCGTCGCCAGCCCGGTGCCGTCGCTGAAGATGCTGGGCCTCGGTCTCGCCACGGCGATCCTGGTGGACGCCACGATCGTCCGGATGGTCCTGGTCCCCGCCACGATGGCCCTGCTCGGCAACGCCAACTGGTGGCTGCCCGCCTGGCTCGACCGGGTGCTGCCCAGGGTCACGGTCGAGTCCGACCCGGTCGCGGCCCCGCTCGACGGCGTACGGCGTCAGGAGCTCGTCGCCCGCTGAGCCGACGACAGCAACGCGGACGATCCGGGCCACCAGGCGGCCCGGATCGTCTGCGTCCGGTCGGGCTAGGACAGCGGCAGGCGCATCACGACCCGCGGGAACCCGCCGCTCACCGACCGGGTGTCCGCGACCTTGGTGAATCCGGCGCTCTCGAACAGCGCCCTGGTCCCGACGAAGGCCATCGTGAGGTCGACCTTGGCCCCCTTGTTGTCGACCGGGATCGCCTCCACCGCCGGTGCTCCCTGCGAGCGGGCGAGGTCGACGGCGCCGGCGACCAGGGCGTGGGAGATGCCGCGGCCGCGGAAGCCGGGCTGGACCCGGACGCAGAAGATGTTCCAGACCGGGAGGTCGTCGACGGCGTCGATCTTGGTCGAGCGGGCCACCGGGAGCCCGGCGCGCGGGGCGATCCCGGCCCAGCCGGCGACCGCCCCGTCCTCGTAGGCGAGGACGCCCGGGGGCACCTTCCGGCGGCACAGCTCCTCGACGTACTCACCGCGGGCCCTGCCGACCAGCGACTTGTTGGTGGCCGAGTCGACGCGGTGGCTGAGGCACCAGCAGACGCTGGCATCGGGGTTCTTCTTCGGGCCCAGGACGGCCGCGACGTCCGGGAAGCCGTGCGCCGGGCGGACCTCGACGGTCATGCCGCCTCGCCGGGCCACTCGGAAGCGAGGACCGCGAAGAGGAACTCGCTGCCCCACGCGCCCTTGAAGAACACGTTGTCGTGGAAGTGCGCCTCCTTGCGGAAGCCGACCCTGGTGAGGAGGGCGGCCGCGGCGTCGTTGCGGGCATCGGTGATGGCGACGACCCGGTGGACCCCCAGCTCGCCGAAGACGTAGGAGAGGAGGCCGCGGAGCGCCTCGGTCGCGTAGCCCTGGCCCTGGTGCTCCGGCGCGAGCGTGAACCCGACCTCCAGCTGCCGGGGCTCGTCCGCGCTGACGCACGCGGCGAGGTCACCGACCAGGTGGCCGGCGTCGTCCACGAGGGCGAGCTGGTACCACTCGCCGGGGACGCCGAGCCGCAGCGTCTGCATGTCCGCGACGAGGGCGACACCCTGCTCGAGGGTGTAGTCCTCCCAGCTCTGGTAGCGCGCGACGTCCGGGTCGGACCGGTAGCCGACGAAGGCCTCGACGTCGGAGGGCCGCATGGCGCGCACCGTCAGCCGCTCGGTCGAGAAGAAGACGTCGTCGTCCATGGTGGGGGAGCGTAGATGGAGCCGGGGCCGGGCGGGTACCGGCGGCGGGTGACCGACACTGACGACCAGGCCAAGCTGCTCGAGCTCATGCGCGACATGTACGTCGCGATGCTCACCACGACCCGCGACAACGGGACCTTCCAGGCGGTGCCGATGGCGCGCCAGGAGGTGGACCCGTCCGCCGAGCTGTGGTTCATCACCGCCCGTGACACCGAGCACGTGCGCAACCTCCAGGCCCGTCCGCAGGTGGGCCTGACCTTCTCGAGCCGGGACTCCTGGGTCTCGGTCCACGGCACGGCGACGCTGGTGGACGACCACGCCAAGCTCGAGGAGCTGTGGAACACCTTCGCCGAGGCGTGGCTGCCCGGGGGGCCGGACGACGACAACGCCGCGCTCATCCGCGTCGACCTCGCCGGCGGTGAGTACTGGGACAGCCCGGGCGGCCGGGTCGCGTCGCTGATCAGCTTCGTCAAGACGAAGGTCACCGGCGACACCTACGACACCGACACGGGCACGGCTGACCTCTGACCCGGTCAGCCGGTCAGCCGGTCGCCGGGCATGCCGTCCGGCTCGCACGGGCAGTCGTCTCCGCAGGCGAGGTAGAGGTGCGGGGGGTGCCCGCAGCGCGGGCACGGCATCTCGTGCGTCAGGGGCTCTGCGTCGTCGTCGCTGGTCGTGGTCTCCCACATCGTGCTGTCCCTCCCCAGGGCACCGCCGAGCCGTAGGCCCGACCGCGTCGTTCTCGTTCCCCCACCTCTGCTGTGCCCGATTCCCGGTGGCGCTAACGAACGCGCCAGGCCCCGGACGCTGGCGTCCGGGGCCTGGTGGTTCGCGGTAGGGGGTTACCGCAGGATGGGGTTGGACTTGACGAGGTCGGTCGCCGCCCAGACCCGCCCGAGGCCCCAGGTGTTGCCGGCGTGCAGGGCGCCGAGGGCGATCAGGGTCAGCGCGCCGAGGATGTGGTCGTCCAGCACCGGGTTGTTCTCCGGGGGCAGCACGACGGTCCACATCAGGACGTACATGAGGGCGCCGGCGGCGGTGCCGATCCGCATCCCGATGCCGAGGGTCAGCGCGACGCCGATGCCGAGCAGGCCGAGCATGAACAGCCAGTTGGCGACGTGGGTGCCCGCGATGTCGTTGTAGAAGCCCTTGAAGGGACCATCCGCACCGAACTTCAGGAAGCCCAGGGTCGGGCTGCCGTCGTTGATCCAGGCCGCGTCGCCGAAGCGGTCGACGGTCTCGGCGCCGGTGGCGGGGTCGACGGTGCGCCCGGTCGAGAACCCGAGGGCGAGCAGCTTGTCGAAGAAGGCCCACAGGAACGTGAGACCGAAGGCGATGCGAACTGCGGCCAGGGCGCGGGCCGCGAACGGCGTCACGACCTGGTCCTCTACGGCCGCTTGCGAGAAGTGCGGGGTGTGGATGGTGGTCATCTCCATGACCTCCTGTTCTGTGAGGTGCTCTGGTCTAGTGGCTCCAGCCTGAGTGCCCGGTCGGTCGAGGTTCAGTGCCGTGCGACACCTCCTGTGGGTGACCTAAGTCCCGACGTCTGGGCGTCGCGCCGGCCGGTCACGGCACCGTGACCAGCACGGACTCGGGCTCGGGGGTCATCAGGACGGGCACGGGGCTGCGCCCGATGACCGCCCGGGAGACGGGGCCGAGGTGGCTGCCGAGGGGCAGCAGGTGGTGCCGGCGCCCGATCACGAGCAGGTCCGACCGGTCGGCGGCGTCGAGCACGGCCTCCACCGGGGGCCCGTGCCGGACCTCCACCCTCGTGTCGACCATCGGGTAGCGCGCCCACAGCCGCTCCAGTGCCGGGGCGAGGTCAGTGAGGAACAGTGACTCCCGCTCGTCCAGGAAGGCCTGGTCGACCACGACGTCGTCGTAGCCGTTGGCCAGCCACCACGCGTGCAGGACCACCAGGTCAGCACCGCGCTCGCGGGCCTCCTCGAACGCCGTGCGCAGGACGTCGTCGGCCTCGTCCACGTGCTGCACCGCCGCCGTCACGACCGGGGTGCGGGTCTGGGTGGGTCGCCAGCTCGCGGGCACCGTCACCACGGCGGACTGTGCGCGGGAGGCCACACCGTTGCTCCTCGACCCGGTGAACAGCCGGCGCAGGCGGCCGAGGTCGCGGTGCTCCACCACGACCATCCGTGCGGTCGCCGACCGCCTGACCAGCTCACCCACGATGGACCCGGAGCCGGTGAGCTCGCTGGTGACCGGGACACCGCCACCGGCCAGCTCGCGGGCGCGGGCCGTGGCCGCCTCGAGCACCGCGTCGGCCTCGGCCCTC
The DNA here is from genome assembly GCF_016462705.1 of Nocardioides sp. GTDB lineage: Bacteria > Actinomycetota > Actinomycetes > Propionibacteriales > Nocardioidaceae > Nocardioides. The sequence continues at coordinate 32,918 of NZ_JAEMSS010000008.1, forward strand.
GCGCCGTCGTAGACCCCGGCGTACGGCTCTCCGGCGGGGACCTGCAGCACGTGCACGACATGCACCGGCGACCCGGAACGGCGAGCCTCCTCGATGGCGAAGGTCAGCGCCGCCTCGCCGTTCTCGGCGGGGACGCCGACGACGATCGCGTGCTCGGGCTGGTTCATGACGTCTCCTGTCGAGTCAGGGTGGCTGCATGCCTGTGACTCCAGCGTTGACGCCGCTGTTCGACCGCAGAACGGCCCGGGGACCCCTGGGCGAGGGACCAAGTACCCTGCTTGGCATGGACCCGTCGGCACAGACTTGGGTCATGCCGAAGACCGACGAGCCGGACCTGTGAGCAGCCTGGCCCCCGCCGACGTCCTCCTGGCCGACGGCACCCTCGCCGTGCTGCGCCCGCTCGGGCCCGAGGACGCCGCCAACCTCCACGCTCTGCACGACCGGGTCTCCGACGATGCCATCCGGATGCGGTTCTTCGCGCCCTCGCGCCAGGCCGCCCACGACTACGTCGACCACCTCCTGCGTCGGGAGGGCAGCCTGGCGCTCGTCGCCGAGGTGCGCGGCGAGCTGGTCGGGCTCGGCACCGCGGAGCCGATCAACGAGACCACCTGCGAGGTCGCGTTCCTCGTCGCCGACGAGACCCGTGGCCAGGGCGTCGGCACGCTGCTGCTCGAGCACCTCGCCGGACTGACCCGCGACCGCGGCTTCACCCACCTCGAGGCCGACGTGCTGAGCGAGAACCGCGCGATGCTCGCCGTCTTCAAGGAGTCGGGCCTGTCCGTCACCCGTGCCTCGGACGGGTCGACCGTCGTGGTCGGCCTGACCACCGAGGCCGGTGCCGACCTGCTCGCCCGGGCCGACCAGCGCGAGTTCCGCGCCGAAGCGGCCTCCCTGGCGCCGATGCTGCGACCACGCTCGGTCGCGGTGGTCGGGGCTCGCTCCGACGAGACCGGCATCGGCGCGACCGTGCTGCGCGCGATCCGGTCGGGCGGTTTCCAGGGCCAGGTCGTCGCGGTCCACCCGCGCGCCGCCGAGATCGTCGGCGTCAAGGCCTTCCCGACGATGGCCGACGTACCCGGCCCGGTCGACCTGGTGGTGCTCTGCGTCCCGGCCACCGCCGCTGACGACGTCCTGCGGCAGGCCGCCGCGGCCGGCGCGCGGGCAGCCGTGGTCGTGTCCTCGGGCTTCAGCGAGCTCGGCGGCGACGGGGTCTCGCGGCAACGGTCACTGGCCGCGACGGCCAGGTCGCTCGGCATCCGGATGATCGGGCCCAACTGCCTGGGTCTGCTCCTCAACGCCCCCGACGTCCGACTCAATGCGACCTTCCAGGAGTCGATCCCGCCGTCGGGAGGACTGGCGATCGCCAGCCAGTCCGGCGGCGTCGGGATCGTGATGCTGGACCTCGCTCGCGAGGTCGGGCTGGGGGTCCGGACCTTCGTCTCCCTCGGCAACAAGGCCGACGTCTCCAGCAACGACCTCCTGGCCGCCTGGTACGACGACCCGGACGTCACCGCCGCGGCGCTCTACCTGGAGTCGTTCGGCAACGCGGTGAAGTTCGGCCGGTTCGCCCGCACCTTCGCCGAGCGCAAGCCGCTGCTGGCGGTCGTCGGCGGCCGCTCGTCCGGCGGCAAGCGCGCCGGCGCGTCGCACACCGCCTCGGCCGCGTCGCCGGCGGTCGGTGTGTCCGCGCTGTTCGCCCAGTCCGGCGTCATCGAGTGCCTCGACGCCGAGGAGCTGGCCCGCACCGCGCTGCTGCTCGCCGAGCAGCCGCTGCCGCAGGGCCGGCGGCTCGGCATCGTGTCCAACGCCGGCGGCATGGGTGTCCTCGCCGCCGACGCCGCCGACCAGCTCGGCCTCGAGGTCCCGGAGCTGTCCGCCGACCTCCAGGCCCGGATCGCCGCCCTCGTCCAGGGCACCACCGGCACCGCCAACCCGATCGACGCCGGCGCCGGCGCATCTCCGGAGGCGATGTCCGGTCTCGTCGACGTGATGCTCTCCTCGGGCGAGGTCGACGCACTGCTCCTGGTCCCGGTCGCGACCGGCGTCACCGACGGCACGGAGTCGCTGCGCGCGATGCTGAGGGCCCGCGCCGACCACCCGGACCTGCCGGTCGTCATGGTGCCCCTCGGCGGCCTGCAGGTGCCGGCGTCCGACGGTGCCCCGGTCACGACCTACCGCACGACCGCGTCCGCGGTGCGGGCGCTCAGCCGGGTGGTGCGGTACGCCGAGTGGCTGGCCGCGCCCCGCGAGGCCGGCGACCCCACTGACGCCGAGCTCCGGCGTACCGTCCAGCGGCGCGCCGCCGACCTGCTCCTCGAGGCCGACAAGGACGGCTGGCTGCCCCCCGAGCAGGCCGCCGCCCTGCTCGCCGACTACGGCATCGCGGCGATGGGGGAGACCGTCGTCGGCGCCGAGGCGGCCGTCGAGGCCGCCACGCGGATGGGCTACCCGGTGGCGATGAAGGTCGCCGACCCGGAGGTCGTGCACAAGACCGACCGGGGCCTGGTCCGGATCGGCGTCAGCGGCGACATGCAGGTCGCCGCCGCGGTGGCCGACTTCGCCGCCGAGCTCGGCACCGTGCCGCCGGTCCTGGTGCAGCCGATGGCCTCCGGCGTGGAGGTCGCGCTCGGCGTCGTCCGCGACCCCGCACTCGGTCCGCTCGTGATGGTCGCCGCCGGCGGCGTCGCGACCGACGTGTGGGACGACCGGGTCTTCCTGGTGCCGCCGCTCTCCCACGCCGACGCGTCGCGGGCGGTGCGCAGCCTGCGCATCTGGCCGCTCCTCGAGGGCTACCGGGGTTCGGCGCCCGCCGACGTCGCGTCACTGGAGCGGCTGGTCCTCGCCGTCGGCCGGCTCGCCGCCGACGTCCGGGAGCTCGCCGAGCTCGACCTCAACCCGGTCATGGTCAGCCCCGACGGCTACGCCGTGGTCGACGTCAAGATGCGGCTGTCCGCGCCCGTCGGTCCCGACCCGACCGCGCCTCGGCAGCTGCGGCCGCTGGGCTGAGGCGGTCTTCGGGCTGTGGTGGCGGCCGCGCGCGTACCAGCCCGACGCTCGCCGTCAAGGACGTCGCTCCGCTCCGCCGCTGCGCGGTCGACTTCGTCGATCCTTGACCGCGAGCCTCTGTCGGGCTGGTAGGCGGCGCGCTCAACGACGCGGGCTCCGCCCGCGCCGCCGCATGCGCGGCCGCCAACCGGGCTCGCGACACAGTTCACCCCAGGCAGCCACAGCTCCAGGCTCAGCCCCCACGTGGGCGACGCTAACTGTGTCGCGACCAGATGCCGCCGCGGCGAACCCCCAAGCGTGCGATCTGCATCCACCAGGTGCGTGGGATCCGCACGCGAGGGCCGGACCACCACAACGCAGACGGGCGCGCGGGCACCACGGCCAGCACAGGAACGCCCGGCTACTTCACCACGCTGAGCAACAGCACCGAGTCCTCGAGCGCGTCGACCGAGTGCCGCTCCCGCGGGATCGGCAGGAAGTCGCCGGCACCCAGCTCGCACGAGGAGTCACCGGCGGTGAACCGGACCCGGCCGCGCAGCAGCTGGAGGGTGGCCTCGCCGGGGCTCTCGTGCTCGGCGAGCCCGTGGCCGGCGAGGATCGCGATGACGGTCTGGCTGAGCGGGTGCTCCCGCCCGGCCAGGAGGTTGTGCGCGGCGCGTCCCGCCTGTCCGTCCTGGGCGCGGGCGAACAGGTCGGTGATGAGCTCGTCGAGCGAGAGGGGCTCCATGTCAGTTCCTTCCGAGGAACGTCGGGGTGGCGGCGTGCGCCCGGTCGATGGTGTTCCAGCCGTCAGCGCCCAGGGTCACGATCGCGACCGGGAACACGCCCAGGTTCTCGCGCTGGACGTGCAGGTCGAGCGTGTGCAGCAGGTCGGTGACCCGCTGGGCGAAGTCCGGGGCGTGCGGGTCGAGCCGCTCGAGGGCCGCGTCGAGGTCGCGGTGCTCGCCCTCCAGCTCGTCGACCTCCTCCAGGAACTCCCCGGTCTCGCGCATCGCCGGGAAGATCCCCGTCTCCTCGCGGCGGACGTGCTGGTCGAGGTGGCCCACCAGCGTTCGGAGCAGCTCCATCGCCCGGACCGGCTCGCCGCCACCGAGCGCCTTGCGCACCTCGTAGGCCTCGTCGAGCAGCGCGGTGTGCTCGTCCATCAGCTCGGCGATGGGGGCCACCTGGCGACAGCCGCAGTGCTCGCACACGGCGGTCAGCCCACCCGGTCCCAGCCGCGGCGCGGTTTGTGCGAGCCGAGCTGGTCGTCGTCGCGGGAGCGGTAGACGATGTAGGGACGGGTCAGGTAGCCGACGGGTGCCGAGAATACGTGCACCAGCCGGGTGAACGGCCACAGCGCGAACAGGCCGAAGGCGACCAGCGCGTGCAGCTGGAACCCGATCGGCGCGTCGGCCATCAGCTCGGGGTCGGGGTTGAAGGCGAGGAAGGAGCGGTACCAGACCGAGACACCCTCGCGGTAGTTGTACTCGCCACCCAGGGTGAAGATCGAGCCGGCGATGGTGTTCCACATGCCCAGCACGATCGCCGCGCCGAGGAACAGGTACATGACCTTGTCCATCGCGGTCGTGGCCGAGAAGACCGGGCCGACGGTGCGGCGCCGGTAGATCAGGATGACCAGCCCCACCGTCGCCGCGATGCCGGCCAGCAGCCCGCCGATCACCGCGACGTAGTGGTAGAGGTGGTCGTCCATCCCGACCGCCTCGGTCCAGCCGCGCGGGATCAGCAGGCCGATGACGTGGCCGCCCACGACACCGAGCATCCCGAAGTGGAACAGCGGGCTGCCGATCCGCAGCATCCGGTCCTCGTAGAGCTGCGAGGACCGGGTGGTCCAGCCGAACTTGTCGTAGCGGTAGCGCCAGAAGTGCCCGACCACAAAGGTCGCCAGGCAGAGGTAGGGGACGATCACCCACAGGAACACGTCCATCAGCGGACTCCTCCCACGGACGGCGCGGGGAACGACGGCATCGGCAGCGACGTGGGTCCGGCGGAGTACGGCGTGAGGCCGACCTCCTCCTCGGGTGGCCCGTCGGCCGCCAGCCGGCGGATGGCCTCCCACTCGTCGCCCCGCAACGGCGGCAGCGTGGCGGTCACGGCCTCGATCGCCCCCGCCCACCGGGACCCGGCCTCGGCGAGGGCGATCCGGAGCAGCTCGAGGCCCGCCCGGTGGTCGAGCAGCAGCTGGCGCCCCTGCTCGGCGTCGTAGGTGGCTGCGTACTCGAGCACCACGCAGAGGTGGTCGGGCAGCTCGGTGTCGGTCAGCTCGAGCCCCGAGGCCACGTAGGTCTGCTTGAAGCGGAGCAGGGCCATGCCTCGTTTGCGGGTGTCGCCGTGCGCGAAGTAGGTGAGGAAGAGGTTGTGCCGCCGCCGGGTGTCGAAGGTGTCGACGTAGTCCGCCTCCAGCTCGACCAGCGGCGTCTCCCGCAGGTGCGCCACGCATGCGCGCAGCGGCCCGCCGAGCCGGTCGGGCAGCCCGTCGGTCGCCCGTTCGATGGCGTCGAGACGCCGCAGCAGGTCCTCGTCCGGGTAGCCGAGCAGCAGTGAGGCCGCCTGCCAGGCCGTGGTGAGCGAGCGCCGGTTCACGGTGTCCCCTCCTCGTCCCTGGGCTCGTCCTGACGGGGCGGGAACAGCCCGCTCGGGCTGCCCTTGCCGTCCCAGTTGAGCAGGTTGACCCGGGAGGACTTGTCGGCCGGCGACGCCACCGAGTCGGCGGTCTGCCGGTCCTGCAGCATCTGGAAGTTCTCGACCGCGATGGGCGTGAGGCCGCCCGACCCCTCGCCGAAGATCTCCGGGTTGCCGCCGCCGTACTCCGAGACCGAGCACTCCGTGGCCAGCTCCTCGAGCGAGTGCGCCTGCTCGGCGTGCGCGGGCGGGATGACGTAGCGCTCGTCGTACTTCGCGATGGCGAGGAGCCGGTACATGTCGTACATCTCCTCCTCCGTCATCCCGACCGCGGCCGGGATCGACGGGTCGGGGTCGCGACCCATGTTGATGTCGCGCATGTAGGAGCGCATCGCGGCCAGCTTCTTCAGCACCCGGTCGACCGGCGCGACGTCACCGGCCGTGAACAGCTCGGCGAGGTACTCGATCGGGATCCGGAGCGCGTCGATGGCGGCGAACAGGTTGCCCTTGTCCTCGGCGTCGTAGCCCGTGTCCTTGACGACGTCGACCACGGGCGACAGCGGCGGGATGTACCAGACCATCGGCATCGTGCGGTACTCCGGGTGCAGCGGCAGCGCGACCTTGAACCGGTTGATCAGGGCGTAGATCGGCGAGCGCTGGGCGGCCTGCACCCAGTCGCGCGGGATGCCGGCCGCCTCGGCCGCGCGCTGCACCTCCGGGTCGTTCGGGTCCAGGAACACCTCGCGCTGGGCCTCGTAGAGACCGTGCTCGTCGGTGGTGGAGGCGGCCTCGAGGACCTTGTCGGCGTCGTACAGCATCAGCCCGATGTAGCGCAGCCGGCCGACGCAGGTCTCCGAGCAGACGGTCGGCAGGCCCACCTCGATCCGCGGGAAGCAGAACGTGCACTTCTCGGCCTTGCCGGTGCGGTGGTTGAAGTAGACCTTCTTGTAGGGGCAGCCGGAGATGCACATCCGCCAGCCGCGGCACCGGTCCTGGTCCACCAGCACGATGCCGTCCTCGGCGCGCTTGTAGATCGCACCGCTCGGGCAGGACGCCGCGCAGGACGGGTTCAGGCAGTGCTCGCAGATCCGCGGCAGGTAGAACATGAAGGTCTCTTCGAACTCGAACTTCACCTTGTCCGAGATCTTCTTCAGCATCGGGTCGTGCTCCAGGGTGGCCGCGGAGCCACCGAGGTTGTCGTCCCAGTTGGACGACCAGGTGATCTTCATGTCCTTGCCGGTGAGCAGCGACTTCGGCCTGGCGACCGGCGTGTGCTCCTGCGCGGGAGCGTCGGTGAGCGTCGCGTAGTCGTAGGTCCAGGGCTCGTAGTAGTCCTGGATCTTCGGCATCTTGGGGTTGGAGAAGATCGTGAAGAGCTTGCGGAGCCGCCCGCCGCCCTTGAGCGCCAGCCGGCCGCGCTTGTTGATCGTCCAGCCGCCCTTCCACTCCTCCTGGTCCTCGTAGCGCCGGGGGTAGCCCTGGCCGGGCCGGGTCTCGACGTTGTTGAACCAGACGTACTCGGTGCCGGTCCGGTTGGTCCACGCCTGCTTGCAGGTGACCGAGCAGGTGTGGCACCCGATGCACTTGTCGAGGTTCATCACCATCGCCATCTGGGCCATGACCTTCATCAGTAGGTCACGTCCTGCGAGCGCTTGCGGATGACGGTCACTTCGTCGCGCTGGTTTCCGGTCGGGCCGAGGTAGTTGAAGGCGAAGGACAGCTGCGCGTAGCCGCCGATCACGTGGCTGGGCTTGACCAGGATCCGGGTCAGCGAGTTGTGGATCCCGCCCCGCTTTCCCGAGGTCTCCGCGATCGGCACGTCGATGAGCCGGTCCTGGGCGTGGTGCATGTAGACGGTCCCCTCCGGCATCCGGTGCGAGACGATCGCCCGGGCCACGACGACGCCGTTGCGGTTGACGGCCTCGATCCAGTCGTTGTCCTCGACGCCGACCTTGGCGGCGTCCTTGTCACTCATCCAGATCGTCTGGCCGCCGCGGGAGAGCGACAGCATGAACAGGTTGTCCTGGTACTCCGAGTGGATCGACCACTTGTTGTGCGGGGTCAGGTAGCGCACGGTCACCCCCAGCTCGCCCATCGAGCCGATGTCCGGCTCGCTGAACAGCGCCCCCATGTTGAGCGGCGGCCGGTAGACCGGCAGGCCCTCGCCGAGCTCGGTCATCCAGTCGTGGTCGAGGTAGAAGTGCTGGCGCCCGGTCAGCGTGTGCCAGGGCTTGAGCCGCTCCACGTTGATGGTGAACGGCGAGTAGCGGCGACCGCCGGTCTCGGACCCGGACCACTCGGGGGACGTGATGACCGGGACCGGCGCGGCCACCGTGTCGGCGAAGGTGATCTGCTTGCCCTCGTGCTCGGCCGCCAGGTCGTGCAGCAGGTGCCCGGTCCGCTTCTCCAGGGTCTTGAAGCCCTGGGTGGCGAGCGCGCCGTTGGTCGTGCCGGACAGGGCCAGGATCATCTCGCAGGCGTGGATGTCCCGCACCAGGGACGGTCGCCCGTCGGCCGCTCCGCCGCGCACCGGCCCGTTCTTGTGAAGCAGGTAGTCGACGGCCTTCGTGACGTCGTAGGTGACGCCCTTGGTCGTGGTGCCGAGCTTCTCCAGCAGCGGCCCGAGCGCCTGCATCTTGGCGCCGACGGCCGTGTAGTCACGCTCGACCTCGACGATCTTGGGCATCGTGACGCCGGGGACCGGCTCGCACTCGCCGTGCTTCCAGTCCCGGACCACGCCGTGCGGGTTGGCCATCGCGTCCGGGGTGTCGTGCAGCAGCGGCACGGCGACGACGTCCGTGCGGGTGTCCAGCCGGCCGGCGGCGAGCTCGCTGAACTTCGTGGCGATCGTCTGCCACGCGTCCCAGTCGGTGCGGGTCTGCCACGGCGGCGCGATCGCCGGGTTGAACGAGTGGATGAACGGGTGCATATCCGTGGTGTTGAGGTCGTGCTTCTCGTACCACGTGGCCGCCGGCAGCACGACGTCGCTGAAGATCGTGGTGCTGGTCTGGCGGAAGTCGAGCGTGAGCAGCAGGTCGAGCTTGCCCTCGGGCGCACCGTCGTGCCAGTCCACCTCCTGCGGCCGCTGGCTCTCCGACGCCTCGGTCGCCCGCAGCGAGCTGTCGGTGCCGAGCAGGTGCTTGAGGAAGTACTCGTTGCCCTTGCCGGACGAGCCGAGCAGGTTGGCCCGCCAGATCGCCAGCACCCGCGGGAAGTTCTCCGGCGAGTCCGGGTCCTCGGCCGCGAACCGCAGGTCGCCCGACTTGAGCTGGTCGACGACGTGCTCGGCCACCGGCTTCCCGGCGGCGCCGGCCTCGTCGGCGAGGTCGAGGGGGTTGCGGTCGAACGTCGGGTAGGACGGCATCCAGCCCATCCGCGCGCTCTTCGCGATCACGTCGGCGGTGCTCATGCCGTCCAGCAGCCCGCTGCCGGTCTTGGCCGAGACGGTGTCGGCGCCGAAGGTGTCGTAGCGGAACTGGTCGGTGTGGAGGTACCAGTACGCCGTGTGGATCATCTGGCGCGGCGGCCGGCTCCAGTCCAGCCCGAAGGCGAGCTGCGCCCAGCCGGTGACCGGCCGGCACTTCTCCTGGCCGACGTAGTGCGCCCAGCCGCCGCCGTTGACGCCCTGGCAGCCGGTGAGCGTCGTCAGCCCGAGGAAGCCGCGGTAGATGGTGTCGGAGTGGAACCAGTGGTTGGTGCCCGCCCCCATCAGGATCATCGAGCGGCCCTGGGACTCCTCGGCGTTCTGCGCGAACTCCCGGGCGATCCGGGCGGCGGCGGACCCCGGGACGCCGGTGATGGCCTCCTGCCAGGCCGGCGTGTAGGGCGCGGTCGCGTCGGCGTACGACGTGGCGTAGCCGTCCAGCCCGTCGCGGCCGACGCCGTACTGGGCGAGCATCAGGTCGAACACGGTGGTGACCAGCCGGTCACCGACCCGACGCACGGGCACGTCGCGGACGAGCGAGCCCGGCGTCCCGTCGACGTCGTCGAAGCGCGGCAGCTCGAGGGAGACGGTCTCGCCGCCGAGCACGCTCAACAACGGGTCGACGTCACCGAGGTCGAGGTTCCACCTGCCGACGCCGGCGTCCCCGAACCGGTCGCCGAGCGAGCCGTTGGGCACGACCGGCTCGTCGGTCCGGGCGTCGAGGAGCACGGTCTTGAAGTGCGCGTTCTCCTCGGCGGCGTGCGCCGGGAGGTCGGCGGCGGTGAGGAACTTGCCGGCCCGGTAGGTGCCGGGTGCATCGGCCACCTCGTCGAGCGCGACCAGGTAGGGCAGGTCGGTGTACTTCTTGGTGTAGTCGGCGAAGTAGGGCGTCTCCCGGTCGACGAAGAACTCCTTGAGGATCACGTGGCCCATCGACATGGCCAGCGCGCCGTCGGTTCCCGGCGCGATGGCCAGCCACTCGTCGGCGAACTTCACGTTGTCGGCGTAGTCGGGCGCGACCACCACGACCTTCTGGCCGCGGTAGCGGGCCTCGGTCATCCAGTGCGCGTCGGGCGTGCGGGTCACCGGGACGTTGGAGCCCCACATGATCAGGTAGCCCGCGTCCCACCAGTCGCCGGACTCCGGGACGTCGGTCTGGTCCCCGAAGACCTGCGGTGAGGCGACCGGCAGGTCGGCGTACCAGTCGTAGAAGGACAGCATCGACCCGCCGACCAGCGAGGTGAACCGGGCGCCGGAGGCGTGCGAGACCATGGACATCGCGGGGATCGGGGAGAAGCCGGCGACCCGGTCGGGCCCCCACTTCCGGATCGTGTGGACGTAGGCGGCGGCGACCATCTCGGTGGCCTCGTCCCACGTGGCCCGGACCAGGCCGCCCTTGCCGCGGGCGGCCTTGTAGGCCTTGGCCCGCTGCGGGTTGTCGACGATGTGCGCCCAGGCCTGCACCGGGTCCCCGTCGTGCTGGCTCTTGGCCTCGCGGTACATCTGGAGGAGCACGCCGCGCACGTAGGGGTAGCGCACCCGGGTGGGGGAGTAGGTGTACCAGGAGAAGGCGGCGCCGCGCGGGCACCCGCGGGGCTCGTACTCCGGCTTGTCCGGGCCGACCGACGGGTAGTCGGTCTGCTGGGTCTCCCAGGTGATGATCCCGTCCTTGACGTACACCTTCCACGAGCAGGAGCCCGTGCAGTTGACGCCGTGGGTCGAGCGGACGACCTTGTCGTGGCTCCACCGGTCCCGGTAGAACGCGTCGGCCCCGCGACCGCCGGCCTTGACCATGGTGCGCCGGTCGTCGCTCACCTCCGCCCTGGTGAAGTAGCGCCGGGTCCCGACCAGCAGGTCGGTGATCGAGTCGTCGAGTCCAGGGCGGGCGGGCGTCACGAGGAGGAACCTCCGGTG
>NZ_JAEMSS010000290.1 GCF_016462705.1 Nocardioides sp.
GCGTGTAGTTGACCCGCCCACCCGACAGGTGGTCGACCACCGCGATCTCCTCCGCGAGCCGGATCGGGTCGTAGAGGTTGACCAGCAGCGCCGCGACCGAGATCGGGATCGTGGAGGTCACCGCGGCGAAGGCGGCGGCCACCGGGATCGGACTCGGCAGGTAGCCGTCGGGCGAGACGTGGTGCTCGGACAGCATCAGCGCCTGCTGGCCGTGCGCCTCGGCGTACGCCGCCTGCTCGAGCGCCCGCCCGAACACCTCGCGCCGCTGCTCCGGCGAGGCGCCGGGCGCGCGGAAGTCGTAGCGGACGACGAAGCTGGTGCGGGCCACCGACGCAGACTAGAACACGTTCTACTTTGCGGCTAGAGATCCTTGGCGCGGTTCACCCACACCGAGGTCACCGACATGCCGACCTTCTCGTAGAGGCCGAGCGCGCCGGTCCGGGAGTCCGTCGACAGCTCGGAGCGGACGGCGCCGTGCGAGCGGGCGACCGCGAACGAGTCGACCAGCAGCGCCTGCGCGATCCCCTTGTGCCGTTGGTCCTTGCGGGTCGCCAGGCGGTCGATGTAGGCCCCGACCCGCTCGCCGTCCCGGTTGAGGTGGACGTTGGCGGTGGCCACCACCTCGCCCGTCGGGTCGATCACCACCCGGATGTTCCACGGCTCGAAGCCGGGACGCCCGGGCACCGTCGCCTGCCAGTCCTCGAACGCCTGCCGCTTCCGCTCCGACCACTCCAGGAAGGCGTCCTCGGTGACCGTCCACACCGCCTCGTGCTCGTCGGGACGCGCCTCGCGCACGGTGTAGCCCTCCGGCAACGGCCGCTCCGGGATGGTCGCGCCGTCGAGGAGCTCGAGCACCCAGCTCTGCCAGCGCACGCGGTAGCCGAGCTTCTCCAGGAGCTGGTCCCCCGCCTTGCCCTGCGGGACGGGGGCACCGATCACCGTGCTGCCGCCTGCTCGGGCCGTCTGCTGCATCCAGGTGGCGAGTGCCGTGCCGATGCCGCGGCGGCGGTAGTCCGGGTGGACGGCGGCGTCACCACGGTCGGCCTCGACCTGCGCGAACCCCACCACCCGGTCGCCGTCCCACACGCTGATGGTCTGGCTGGCCAGGTCGAACGACGGCTTCTGCCAGTCGGAGACGTAGTCGGCCTCCTCGATGGCCACCTCACCGATGTCGAGGAGCTCCTCCGCGGCGACGAGGGCGGTGACGGCGGGCGCGTCCGTCATCTCGACGGGACGAGTGGAGAGGCCCGGGGGCAGGGTGAGGGTCGGCGACGTCATGACGCACTTCCTACCGAACCGCCGGCGGTCCGCGCCTCAGGTTTTCCGCCGCGACGCCTGCCCGCCGACGGTGCTGTGGCACGGTCGGCGGGCGACGCCGGCTCAGCCGGGCTCAGCCGGGCTCAGGCGTTGCGGATGGCGCTGATGTCGAACTCGAGCTTGACCTTCTCGGAGACGAGCACGCCGCCGGTCTCGAGCGCGGCGTTCCAGGTGAGGCCCCAGTCCTTGCGGCTGACGGTGACGTCGCCCTCGAAGCCGACCCGGACGTTGCCGAACGGGTCCTGGGCGGATCCGGTCTGCTCGAAGACGATGGTGACCGGCTTGGCGGTGCCCTTGATGGTCAGGTCGCCGGTGATCGACCACTCGTCCCCGTCGCGCTCGACCGACGTCGAGACGAAGGTGAGCTCGGGGTAGGTCTCGGCGTCGAAGAAGTCGGGGGAGACCAGGTGGCCGTCGCGGTCCGCGCTGCCGGTGGAGACCGAGCCGGCGCCGATGGTCACGGTGACACTGGACTTGCTCGGGTCGGCGGCGTCGATGTGCGCGGTGCCGGAGTAGTCGCGGAACTCGCCGCGGACCTTGGTCACCATCGCGTGCCGGGCGACGAAGCCGAGCCGGCTGTGCGAGGGGTCGATCGTGTAGTCGCCGCTGATGTCGTCCAGGTGGGCGGTGGGGGTGTCGAAGGTGCTGCTGCTCATGGGTGGTCCTCCTGAGGTGTGCGGGTAAGAGTGGTTCACTCTTCAACCACCCATAACGGACCGTGGTCCGGTTTCATTCCCGGGGGCCGAGAGAAGTTCCCGTCACGACGAAGGCCCCGCCGAGCGGCGGGGCCTTCCTCGTGGGCTGGGATCAGGCGGCGTACGTCGTCGCCGCCGGCACGTCGGCGGCGGCGGTCTCGGAGATCCAGACCGCCTCCATCCGGGTCCGGCCGGAGGCGTCAACGACCGGGATCCAGCGCATGGTGAGGCCGTTGGCCACCTGTGCTTCCATGGTTGGACACCTTTCGTTCACTTTGTGTTCACCTAGGCTACCCCACGAGGCTGTTCCGCGCAGCAATCACCGAAACGAACGCCGGGTTCTGCCCGAATTCGGGCAGGAACTTGCGCATCTCCCGCCGGTCCCGTTCTCTGGTCGTGTGTGGCGAGATCGGGACCTGGTCAGTCACGTGGCGGCGACCACGGGCCTGTCCGAGGCCGAGGCGGCCCGGGTGGTGGAGGACGTCGTGGCGTTCCTGTCCGAGACCGTCGAGGACTACGTGCGCCGCCGGCACGCGGAGCTGAAGACGTACGGCGCCAAGAACCCCGAGATCTTCGCCCAGCTCCGCGCGGAGCTGGCGGCCCGCGTGGTCGCGGCACCCGAGCTCACCGAACGGCAGCTGCGCCGGATCGTCTACGGCTGAGCCACCTCCAGGACACCTACAGGACAGAGGACACACAGATGTGCGGGATCGTCGGCTACATCGGAGGCCAGCAGGCAGCACCGCTCCTCCTCGAGGGGCTCGGCCGCCTCGAGCACCGGGGCTACGACTCGGCCGGCCTGGCCGTGCTCAGCTCGGGCAAGGGACTCAAGGTCGTCAAGAAGGCCGGCCGGGTGCGTGACCTGGAGGCCGAGCTGCCCAAGCGGTTCGGGGGCAAGGTCGGCATCGGGCACACCCGGTGGGCCACCCACGGGCCGGCCAACGACGTCAACGCGCACCCGCACGTGGACGCCAAGGGCGACGTCGCCGTGGTTCACAACGGGATCATCGACAACGCCGCCGCGCTGCGCGCCGACCTCACCGAGGCCGGCGTGGACCTCGTGTCCGACACCGACACCGAGGTGATCGCGCACCTGGTTGCCAGGTCAGGGGCGGACACCCTCGAGGGCCGGGTGAGCGAGGCGCTGCGCCGGGTGGAAGGCACCTACGGCCTGGCCGTGCTGCACGCCGACTTCCCCGACCGGATCGTGGTCGCCC
>NZ_JAEMSS010000009.1 GCF_016462705.1 Nocardioides sp.
CCCCCGACCGGGAAGCCGCTTAGAGAAGCCCCTCCACGGTTTGGGGGGAACCACATCCGGCCACGATGGACGGCGCAGCTTCGCGCAGCGAAGCAAGCGGTCCGTCGTGGGTGGGGGCCGAAGCTCGCGGGGGTAGACAGTCAGGCGTATCTAACCTGCATCTCCTTGAGACCGTTGACCCACCCGTGCCGGAGCCGGCGCGGCTCCTCGACCAGGTGGATGCCGGGCACGTGGTCGGCGAGGGCGTTGAAGATCAGCCGGATCTCCTGCCGGGCCAGGTTGGCGCCGATGCAGTAGTGCGCGCCGTGCCCGCCGAAGGCCAGGTGCGGGTTGGGATCACGCAGGATGTTGAAGGTGTGCGGGTCCTCGAAGACGTCCTCGTCGTAGTTGGCACTGCTGTAGAACAGGCCCACGCGCTGGCCCGCCTTCACCAGGACGTCGCCGACCATCGTGTCGTTGATGGCGGTGCGCTGGAACACGATGATCGGGCTCGCCCACCGGATGACCTCGTCGACCATGGTGGCGGGACGCTCCTCCACCCAGAGCTTCCACTGGTCGGGGTTGGTCAGGAACGCGTGCATGCCGTGGGTGATCGCGTTGCGGGTCGTCTCGTTGCCCGCGACGGCCAGCATCATCACGAAGTAGCCGAACTCGTCGTCGTTGAGGCCGCGGCCGTCCTTGTCGGCGTTGATCAGCTTGGTGATGATGTCGTCCTGCGGGTTCTTGCGGCGTTCGTCGGCCATGCCCATCGCGTAGACGAGCAGCTCGGTCGCGGCGGCCTGCGGGTCGCCCTCGAAGTCCGGGTCCTCGCTGGCCAGCATCTGGTTGGACCAGTGGAACAGCTTCTTGCGGTCCTCCATGGGTACGCCGATCAGCTCGGCGATCGCCTGCAGCGGCAGCTCGGCCGCCAGCTCCTCGACGAAGTCGCCGCCGCCGCGCGCCGCCGCCTCCTTGACGATCCGGTTGGCCCGCTCGGTCATGACGTCCTCGAGCGCGCCGATCGCCCGCGGGGTGAAACCGCGGCTGATGATGTGGCGGGTGCCGGTGTGCTCGGGCGGGTCCTGGTTGAGCAGGATCACCCGCTGCAGCTCGACGTCCTCGCGCTGGATCTCCCGGCCGTAGCGGATGATCGCGCCGTTCTCGGCCGAGGACCAGTTCTTGCTGTCCTTGGAGACCGCTGAGACGTCGGCGTGCTTGGTCACCGCCCAGTAGCCGGTGCCGGCCTCGGGAGCGATGCCCGAACGCGCCTCCGGGGGCTGCTCGACCCAGAACACCGGCGCGGTCTTGCGGAGCAGCGCGAACTGCTCGTGCGGGATGGCCTTCCAGTTGAGGTCCGGGTCGGTGAAGTCGAAGCCCTCGGGGAGGATGTCGGTGGTCACTCAGGTGCTCCTTGGCGATCGTGCAGTGGGTGTGTCCGAGACTCAGCGGTACGCGACCTGCAGGTCCTTGACGCCGTTGATCCAGCCGTGCCGCAGCCGGCGCGGCTCCCCGAGCTGGCGGATGTCGGGCGCGTGGTCGGCCAGGGCCTGGAAGATCAGGTTGACCTCCAGCCGGGCCAGGTTGGCACCGATGCAGTAGTGCGCACCATGCCCCCCGAAGGCCTGGTGCGGGTTGGGGTCGCGGGTGATGTCGAAGCGGAACGGGTCGGTGAACACGTCCTCGTCGAAGTTGGCGCTCGCGTAGTAGAGCCCCACCCGGTCACCCTTGGGGATCGGCACGCCGCCGATCTCGAGGTCGTTGAGCGCGGTGCGCTGGAACACGGTCACCGGCGTCGCCCAGCGGATGATCTCGTCGGCCGCGGTCGCGGGCCGGGTCTGCTTGTAGAGCTCCCACTGGTCCGGGTTCTCGAAGAAGGCGTGCATCCCGTGGGAGATCGCGTTGCGTGTGGTCTCGTTGCCGGCCACGGCCAGCAGCACCATGAAGAAGCCGAACTCGTCGTCGGTCAGGCCACGCTCGTCGCCCTGCTCGCCGAGGCCGACCTCGGCCGACACGAGCTTGGTGATGATGTCGTCCTGCGGGTTGCGGCGGCGTTCGTCCGCCAGGCCCATCGAGTAGGCCAGGATCTCCATGAAGGCGACCGCCTGGTCACCCTCCACCTCGGGGTCGTCGTAGCTCATCATCTGGTTGGACCACTCGAAGAGCTTGCCGCGGTCCTCCTGCGGCACCCCGAGCAGGTTGGCGATCGCCTGGAGCGGGAGCTCGGCGGCGACGTCCTCGACGAAGTTGCCCTCGCCGCGCCCGACCGCGGCCTTCACGATGTCGTGGGCACGCTGCTCGAGGTCCTCGTGCAGCTGGGCGATGGCGCGCGGCGTGAACGCCCGCGACACGATCTGCCGCAGCTTGGTGTGGTCGGGCGCGTCGTGGTTGATGAGCAGGAAGCGCGTCTGCTCGACCCCGTCGCGGTCCATGTCCGGCCCGAACCTGATGATCACGCCGTCCTGGAACGCCGAGAAGTTGGTCGAGTCCTTGGAGACCGCGGCGACGTCGGCGTGCTTGCTCAGCGCCCAGTAGCCGGTGTGCTCGGGGAAGCCCGCGCGCGCCTCGGGCTGCTGCTCGATGAACGACACCGGCGCCGTGCGCCGGAGCGTGAGGAGCTCCTGGTGCGGGACCGCTGCCTGCATCACGTCCGGGTCGGTCGGGTCGAATCCGGCCGGCAGCGACGCGGCTGCCTCGACGGACGGGTCAACGGTGCTGGTCACGCAGACTCCCTGCTTCTCCACGGCACAACTGGAACACGTTCTAGTGTCCGAGGTTACATACTCCCGGTACGGATTGGAAGGCCCGTCTCTTGTCGAGAACGAGAACGTGTTCTAGTTTTCTACCATGGGCAACCCCGTGATCGTCGACGCCGTCCGCACTCCTCTCGGCAAGCGGAAGGGCTGGCTGGCCGGCGTCCACCCGGCCGTCCTCCTGGGGCAGGCCCAGGCCGAGGTGCTCCGGCGCTCGGGGGTCGACCCCAACCTCGTCGAGCAGGTCGTGGGCGGCATCGTCACCCAGGCCGGCGAGCAGTCCAACGGCACCGTGCGTCGCGCCTGGCTGCACGCCGGGCTCCCGATCCACACCGCCGGCACGGTCGTCGACGCCCAGTGCGGGTCCGGCCAGCAGTCCGCGCACCTGGTCAACGACATGATCACCGCGGGCACCATCGACGTCGGGATCGCCTGCGGCGTCGAGGCGATGTCCCGCATCCCGCTCGGGGGCAACGTCCCTCCCGGTCTCGGCGACCCGCGGCCGGACGACTGGACCATCGACATGCCCAACCAGTTCGAGGCGGCCGACCGGATCGCCAAGAACCGTGGGTTCTCCCGCGAGTTCATCGACGAGTTCGGGCTCGCCTCGCAGCAGAAGGCCCGGATCGCCGTCGACGAGGGCCGCTTCAAGCGCGAGATCTTCGCGATGGAGGCCCCGGTCCTCGACGAGGAGGGCAAGCCCACCGGTGAGACCCGCACCGTCGACGCCGACCAGGGGCTGCGCGACACGACGCTCGAGGGGCTGGCCCAGCTCAAGCCGGTGCTGCCCGAGGGCTTGCACACCGCCGGCACGTCGTCGCAGATCTCCGACGGCGCCTCGGCGGTGCTGATCATGGACGAGGACAAGGCGCGCTCCCTGGGCCTCACCCCGCGGGCCAGGATCACCAACCACTGCCTGGTCGGCTCCGACCCCTACTACCACCTCGACGGCCCGATCGACGCGACGCAGCGGATTCTCGACCGGACCGGCATGGGGATCTCCGACTTCGACCTGTTCGAGGTCAACGAGGCCTTCGCGTCGGTGGTGCTCTCGTGGGCCACCGTGCACGGCGTCGACATGGACAAGGTGAACGTCAACGGCGGCGCGATCGCGCTCGGCCACCCGGTCGGCTCGACCGGCACCCGCCTCATCACGACCGCCCTGCACGAGCTCGAGCGCCGCGACCAGTCGACCGCCCTCATCTCGATGTGCGCCGGCGGCGCGATGGCGACCGGCACCGTCATCGAGCGGATCTGAGCGACCCGCGACGGTTCAGTCGACCAAGGCCTCGGTGACGACCCTCGCGGCGTTCGCGAGCGAGTAGGCGCCCGCCGTCGGGGAGGCGCCCGTGCCGAGCGTCCCCAGCCGCACGACGACGGTGCCGCTGCCCGGGTCGACCATCACGACCTGACCGCCGAACCCCAGGGCGGCGTACATGGCCGCCGGGGCTCCCGGTACCAGCTGGCCGGAGCGCGCCGCGTCTCCCACCTCCTCGACCGGCTCCAGCTGCGGGCCGTCGTGGTTGACCCACCACAGCAGGCCATAGGCCGCGTTGAGCTCCTGCGACGAGCGGCCCACCGCGTCCTTGACCCACGCCCGCGGGAGCAGCTGCTCACCGTCCCACTCGCCCTGCTGCTCGAAGAGCTGTCCGAAGCGCGCCAGGTCGGGGCATGTCGACTGCATCCCGAAGAAGGCCTGGGTGGAGCTGCCGCTCGCGTCCGGCGTCATCCGGGTGCTGGCCATGCCCACCGGGCCGAACAACCGCTCCTGCGCGTACTCCGCGGTCGCGGTCCCGGTCGCGTTGCGGATCACCCGGTCCAGGGTCTGGATCGCGGCGTTGTTGTAGGCCCAGGTGGTGCCCGGTGGCGCGGCCTGCTCGAGCCCGACGGCGTACGACGTGCGGTCCTCCGCCTGGAGCAGCGTGCCGTAGTCGCTCTCGGTGCTCCAGAAGCGACCGCTGTCGTTGCTGAGCAGGTTGCGGACCGTCACCTCCTGCGAGGGCGTGCCCTTCCACTCGGGGATGTAGTCGGCGGCGCTGTCGCCCAGTGACAGGTCGCCGTCGGCCGCGGCGAGGCCGACCAGGGTGCTGGTGACCGACTTGGTCACCGAGAACACCTCTTGCGGCTTGTCGGGGGCGCCGTCGTTCCAGTACCACTCCCCCGCCACCTTCCCGTCGCGGGCGACCAGGAAGCAGGTCGAGCCGGCGGCCTTCGCGTCCTGCGCGAGCCGGTCGAGGACCTGAGCGTCGAACCCGAGCTCCTCGGGCTGGGCGCTCGGCAGTGCGCTGGGCGCGGCGGACGCAGCCTCCGCGGCGGGCGCGGCCGCACTGGTCACCGGCTCGACGGTCGGCGCCGCCTCCGGCTCCGACCCGGCGTCCGAGCAGCCCGCCAGCAGGAGCGCGGCAGCGCAGCACGCCGCCAGGGTCGAGGTCCTCACGGGGCGAGCCTAGGTGGGCCTGCCCGGACCGGGCGGCGTTGGTTCATCAAGGGATGTCGGTGGGGCGGCACTCCCCTGGCTGAGCTCACCCGGGGAAGTGGCGGTTCATCAAGGGATGTCGGCGAACCGACGGACCGACCGCACGGTCACCGCCGCCGTGAGCTCAGCTGGCGATGTCGAGTGCGGACCTGACCCGAGCGGCCGTCACCCGGGGCCGGTCGTAGTCGCCCCAGATGATCCGCACCATCCGCGGCAGCCCGCTCAGTCGGCAGAGCAGCTCCTCGCGCTGCTTCTCGGCGAAGACGACCTGACCCGGGTCGGCGCCGGGCTCGAGCAGCGTGGAGTACTTGACGAGGCCGTCGAACTCACCGAGCGCTCCGTGCTCGGGCCACGCCCAGTCGGTCGTGCCCCGGAGCATGCCGTCCGGCCCGTGGACCTCGTACTGCAGGACCGGCGCCGGGATCCCCGAACACCGGAAGAGCCACCGCCCGCGCGACTCCCCCGGGCTCTTGCTGCGGCCGTCCGCCATCCGCACGACGACGTGGAGGTGACGGGTGAACGGCCAGTGCGCCATCTGCTCGAACTGCCTCATCAGGCCGTCCTCGTCGGACAGCTCGCGCGCCAGCAACGAGTCGAGGATGACGAGCCCCTGCTCGTCCGTCGCTCGCGACGCCGCCTCGACCGCGCAGCGCGCCGGAACCAGCACCTGGACTCCGTCGACCAGCACCACCTCGTGGTCGGCGACGAAGCCCTCGTGGTGGACGACGTCACCCTCGATCCGACCCGGGCCGCCGTCCAGACGGGTCACGTGCACGCGCGACAACTCGATGCCCCACATGGCGATCTCGTGCACGGCACAGCCCGACGCGTGGCTCAAGGCGACGTCGGTCCCGAGCGAGTGCATGACCGCGCGTGCCCGGACGATGTGTCGCTGCTCCGGACCCAGCCCCGCCCACGTCTCGGCGTAGGTGTAGTAGCCGCGGCGGATCCGGTGCCAGGCGCCGGCGCGCATCGCGTGGCCCACCGCGCGGTCGTCCCAGCCGAGATCGCGTGCCTGCGCCCGGGTGAAGTAGCCATTTGTCTCGATCAGGATCAGCAGGGGGTCCATGCCGACACCGTGTCCCGTGGCGCGGACGTCGACGGTGCGGCCGGACCCCGGCTGTGCAGGACCGCAACCCTGCCGAACTTGGGGACGCCTGGGGGTCGTCGTCGGGCACGTCGGCTGGCCGACATCCCTTGGGGAAGCGTCACTTCCCAGGGCGAGCTCGGCCAGGGAAGTGCGGGTTCGCCTACATCCCTTGGTGAACCGCCAGCGACCGGGGCGCGCCAGCAGCCGAGCGACCGAACCTCAGGCGCCGTACACCGGCTCCGGTGCAGGTGCCTCGGCGAGCAGGTCACGCAGTGCCGGCCCGACCTCGTCGGCGACCCACCGGCGGCCGGCGTCGCGGGACGGGCCGTGCGCCCACCCGTTCTCGACCGTGATGACCGACCCGTCGATCTCGATCACGCGGCCGGTGACGTCCCCGGCCTCCTCCGAGGCGAGCCAGGCGACGACCGGGGAGTTGTCCTCGGGCAGCGCCATCGCCGAGGTGTCGAACGCCCCCTCCGTCATCCGGGTCCTGGCGACCGGGGCGATCGCGTTGACGGTCACGCCGTAGCGGCCCATCTCCTGCGCGGCGACCAGGGTGAGACCGGCGATGCCCGCCTTCGCGGCGGAGTACGTCGCCTGCCCGACCGAGCCCTGCAGCCCCGCGCCCGAGGAGGTGTTGATCACCCGGGCCGCGCGCTGGCGGCCCTCCTTGGCCTCGGCCCGCCAGTAGGCGCCCGCGTGCCGCAGCGGCGCGAAGTGGCCCTTGAGGTGCACCCGGATGACGGCGTCCCACTCCTCCTCGGAGGTGTTGACCAGCATCCGGTCGCGGACGAACCCGGCGTTGTTCACCAGGACGTCCAGCCCGCCGAACGTGTCGATGGCCTGCCGCACCATCGCCTCCGCCTGGTCGAAGTCGGCCACGTCGGCGCCGTTGGCCACCGCCCGTCCGCCGGCCGCCTCGATCGTCGCGACGACCTCGTCCGCCGGCGACTCCCCCGTGCCCGGTGTCGAGTCCCTTTGGCCGGCGAGCGAGACGCCGTAGTCGTTCACCACGACGGCCGCGCCGTGCGCGGCCAGCTCGATCGCGTGCGCGCGGCCGATGCCGCGCCCCGCTCCGGTGACGATCGCGACGCGACCCTCCAACAGTCCAGACAAGGCTTCTCCTCGGTTGACGATCAGGTGACGTGCAGGAAGACCGGTGGCTCGCCGCCGCCGTCGCAGGCGACGCGCGCGCCGGAGACGTACGACGCCAGGTCGGACGACAGGAAGACGGCGACGTTGCCGACCTCGTGCGGCGTCGCCATCCGGCCCAGAGGGATGGTGCGCTCGATCGCCGCCACCCGGGCGTCGTCGCCGTAGTGGTCGTCGGTCTGCTCGGTGCGGCACAGGCCGACGTCGATCGCGTTGACCCGGACCTTGGGGCCCCACTCCATGGCCAGCGAACGGGTGAGCGAGTCGAGCCCGGCCTTCGCCGCGGCGTACGCCGCGATCGTGGGCGCTGGTCGGTGTGCCGAGATCGACGAGATGTTGACGATCGAGCCGCCACCGGGCTGTCCCTGCATCACCGCGTTGGCGGCCTGGGACACCAGCAGCGGGCTGAGCAGGTTGAGGCCGACGATCTTGTCGTGGAAACGAGGTGACGCGGTCGCGGCCTCGGTGCTCGGCGCACCGCCCGCGTTGTTGACCAGCACGTCCAGCGGACCGTGTGCGCCCACGACCTCGTCGACCATGGCGCCGACCGCGTCGGGGTCCCGGACGTCGCAGACGACGTGCGCGGTGCCGTCGACGGGCTCGACCTCCGAGCGCGAGCAGGTCACCACCGTCGCGCCCGCGGACACGAACGACCCGGTGATGCCGAGCCCGATCCCCCGGGTGCCGCCGGTGACCAGCACGACACGACCGGACAGGTCGAGGGCGAGCGCCATGCTGCTACCCTACCAAGCAAATGCTTGGTTTGTACGCCTGGAGGCCCCGTGCCCATCACCAGTGAGCTGCGCCCCGACGGCATCCGCCTCGTCACCATGGCCGCTCCCCCCGTCAACGCACTGACCGTCCAGGGCTGGTTCGACCTCGCGGCCGCGCTGGACGAGGCGAGCGCCGACCTGGACACGAAGGTCGTGGTCCTCCGCGCCGAGGGCAAGGGCTTCAACGCCGGGGTCGACATCAAGGAGATGCAGCACACCGAGGGCTTCGACGCCCTGCTGGGCGCCAACCGGGGCTGCTTCGCCGCGTTCAAGGCGGTCTACGAGTGCTCGGTACCGGTGATCGCCGCCGTCAACGGCTTCTGCGTGGGCGGTGGCGTCGGGCTGGTCGGCAACGCGGACATCGTGGTCGCCAGCGAGGACGCCTACTTCGGGGTCCCCGAGGTCAAGCAGGGCGCCCTCGGCGCGGCCACGCACATGGCCCGGCTCGTCCCCCAGCACCTGATGCGCACCCTCTACTTCACCGCCCGCACCATCACGGCGGCCGACCTGGTTCAGCACGGCTCGGTCTACGAGGTGGTGCCGCGCGACGAGCTGGACGACGCGGCGCTGCGGCTCGCCGCCGACATCGCCGACAAGGACACCCGGGTCATCCGCGCCGCCAAGGAGGCGCTCAACGGGATCGACCCGATCGACGTGAACAAGAGCTACCGGTTCGAGCAGGGGTTCACCTTCGAGCTCAACCTGATGGGCGTGAGCGACGAGCTCCGCGACGACTTCGCCGGGACCGAGAAGGCCAAGAAGGGCAGCGAGTGACCAGGAAGCCCCGCGACAAGCGGATGACCATCGACGAGGTCGTCGCCGAGCTCGAGAGCGGCATGACCATCGGCATCGGCGGCTGGGGACCGCGGCGCAAGCCGATGGCCCTGGTCCGCGCGATCCTCCGGTCCGACCTGGAGGACCTCACCCTGGTCAGCTGGGGCGGCGCCGACGTCGGCCTGCTCACCCGGGCCGGCAAGGTCCGCAAGCTCGTCTACGCGTTCGTCTCCCTCGACTCGATCCCGCTGGAGCCCAACTTCCAGCGGGCCCGCCAGGCGGGCACGATCCCCGAGGTCGTCGAGCTCGACGAGGGCATGTTCCAGACCGGCCTGCGCGCGGCCGCCCAACGGCTGCCGTTCCTGCCGATGCGGGCCGGCCTCGGCTCGGACGTCCTGGTCAACAACCCGTGGATCCGGACGGTCACGTCGCCGTACGACGACGCCGAGGAGCTGGTCGCCGTCCCCGCGCTGAAGCTGGACGTGGCCCTGGTGCACCTCAACCGGGCCGACATGCACGGCAACGCGACCTACCTCGGCCCCGACCCCTACTTCGACGACCTCTTCTGCATGGCCGCCGACCGGGCGTACGTCTCCGTCGAGCAGGTCGTCGACACCGCCGGGCTGACCGTCGACACCCCGGTGCAGCGGCTGCTGCTCAGCCGGATGATGGTCACCGGTGTGGTCGAGACACCCCGTGGCGCGCACTTCACCACGTGCACCCCTGACTACGAGCGGGACGAGCGGTTCCAGAAGGCGTACGCCGCCGCGGCGTCCGGCAGCGACGAGGACTGGACGGCCTTCGAGGAGCGGTTCCTGTCCGGCGACGAGGCGGCCTACCAGGCCGCGGTCGACGCCTTCGCCGAGGAGGCAGCCCAGTGAGCGACATGACCCGGGCGGACGTGTGCGCCGCCGCCATCGCCGACGCGTTCAAGGACGACGGCGAGATCTTCGCCAGCCCGATGGGCCTGCTCCCGATGCTCGGCGTCCGGCTGGCCAGGCTGACCAGCAACCCGGACCTGGTGATCTCCGACGGGGAGTCGCTCTTCCTCGCCGGCACTCCCCCACTGTTCGCCAAGGGTGACGTGGTCGAGGGCTGGATCCCCTTCCGCAAGGTGTTCGACGTGGTGGCCTACGGCAAGCGGCACGTGATGATGGGCGCGACCCAGGTCGACAAGCACGGCAACCAGAACATCTCCGCCATCGGCGACTTCGCCAGGCCGAAGCGGCAGCTGCTCGGCTCGCGCGGCGCTCCGGGCAACACGGTCAACAACCGCACGTCCTACTGGGTGCCCAAGCACTCGCCCCGGGTCTTCGTCGAGGCCGTCGACATCGTCTCCGGCGTCGGTCCCGCCCGCGCCAAGGCCGCGGGCGCCGGGGCCGCGCGCTACAACGACATCCACCGGATCGTCTCCAACCTGGGGGTCTTCGACGTCAAGGGTCCCGACGACACCGTGCGACTCCTCTCCGTGCACCCCGGTGTGACCGTCGACGAGGTCCGGGGCAACACCGGCTTCGACCTCGCGGTGGACGGCGACGTACCCACCACCCGGGAGCCCTCCATGGAGGAGCTGATCGTGATCCGAGAGGTGCTCGACCCGAAGGGCCTGCGCTTCAAGGAGGTCCCCGACGGTGCTTGAGCAGCTCATCAGGACCCCGCTCACCGAGCTCACCGGCGTCCGCCACCCGGTCGTGCAGACCGGCATGGGCTGGGTGTCCGGTCCCCGGCTGGTCAGCGGCACCGCGAACGCCGGTGGGCTCGGCATCCTGGCCAGCGCGACCATGTCGTTCGAGGAGCTCGAGCGCGCGATCCTCGAGGTCAAGAGCCGCACCGACCAGCCGTTCGGCGTCAACCTTCGCGCGGACGCCGCGGACGCCCCCGACCGCTGCGACCTGCTCATCAAGCACGGCGTCAAGGTGGCCTCGTTCGCCCTGGCGCCCAAGCAGGAGCTCATCAAGAAGCTCAAGGACCACGGGGTCGTCGTGATGCCGTCGATCGGCGCGGCCAAGCACGCCGTGAAGGTGGCGGGCTGGGGCGCCGACGCCGTGATGATCCAAGGCGGCGAGGGCGGTGGCCACACCGGTCCGGTCCCGACCACCCTGCTGCTGCCGACCGTCCTCGATGCCGTCGACATCCCCGTGGTGGCCGCCGGTGGCTTCTTCGACGGCCGCGGCCTGGCGGCCGCGCTGTCCTACGGCGCCGCGGGCGTCGGCATGGGCACCCGCTTCCTGCTCACCCGCGACAGCGCGGTGCCGGACGCCGTCAAGCAGCTCTACCTCGACACGGACCTCACCGGCACGGTCGTGACGGCCAAGGTCGACGGCATGCCGCACCGCATGCTGCGCACCGAGCTGGTCGAGTCGCTCGAGGAGACCTCCGCGGTCCGCCGGATGGGCCCGACCATGAGGCGGACCCTGGAGTTCAAGCGGGAGTCCGGCATGTCCTGGGCCGCCCTGCTCAAGGACGGCCGCGCGATGCGCAGGACCCAGGGCCGCACCCTCGGCCAGATGGCGCTCGCCGCCAACACCCCCACCATGCTCAAGTCCGGGCTGGTCGACGGCGACACCGACGCCGGTGTGCTCGCGTCGGGCCAGGTGGTCGGCGTGATCGACGACCTGCCGACCTGCGAGGAGCTCGTCGACCGGATCGTCCTGCGCGCGGTCGACGAGCTGCGCCGCGCGTCGTCGTACGTCCTCTGAGCCCGATCGCCCTAGCGGTTCGTCAGCGAGGGCAACACCCCCCAACTGGGTAGTTGCGCGGCCGAGGACCCGATTGCAGAGTGAGTCTTCCTACTGGTCACAGGAAGGCTCAACCATGTCCTCAGCCCTCAAGAGGGTGCACTCGGCCACCGGCACGGTGGCTCTGGTCCTGGCGCTCCTCGCGCTGCTCGCGTCGGCGGCCGGCGTCGGCTACGCAGCGGGCCAGATCGGCACCAGCGACATCAAGAACAACGCCATCACGGCACCGAAGATCAAGAAGAACGCGGTCACCACCAAGAAGATCAAGAAGAACGCCGTCGCCGGCAAGAAGATCAAGGACGGCTCGGTGACCCCGGCGGACCTCGCCCCGCAGGAGGCGCAGCGCAAGCCGGTGCTCGGCAACGGCGGCGAGGGCGACTGCGTCTGGCAGAGCGGCGAGGTCGAGGTCCCGGGCGTCGGGGCTCCGACCTACCGCCTGGACCGCAACGGCCGGGTGATCCTCACCGGCATCGTCGTGGCCACTGACGGACCGGGCGGCGACGGGAGCTGCGATCCCGGCGACGCCGGCCAGGCATCGGACGGGATCGCCTTCACGCTGCCGGCCGGCTACATCCCCGCCAAGAACCAGTTCTTCCTGTCGGTCGGCGGAGAGATGATCATCACCGGCCCGCAGGGCTTCAACGCGCCCGGGTTCTCACTGCCCGCCGGGGTCGTGTTCGCGGACGATGCGGCGATCCTCGACGGCATCGAGTTCGACCCGGCGGGCTCCAGCGTGGTCGTGGCCAAGACGAAGGCGTCGGGACGCTGGACCGGCACTGCCCTCAAGCCGTCCATGGGGGGCTGACGCATGTCCTCGACCCTCACCCGGCTCCGCTCGTCCGCGGGCACGGTCGCTCTCGCTCTCGCCCTCGTGGCACTGGTCGCGTCGGCGGCCGGCGTCGGCTACGCAGCGAGCCAGATCGGCACCAACGACATCAAGAACAACGCCATCACGGCACCGAAGATCAAGAAGAACGCGGTCACCACCAAGAAGATCAAGAAGAACGCCGTCACCGGCAAGAAGATCAAGGACGGCTCGGTGACCCCGGCGGACCTGGCCCCGCAGGAGGCGCAGCACAAGCCCGTGCTCGGCAACGGCGGCGAGGGCGACTGCGCCTGGCAGAGCGGCGAGGTCGTGATCCCGGGCGTCGGGGCGCCGACGTACCGCCTGGACCGCGACGGCCGGGTGGTCCTGACCGGGTTCGCCATCGGAGCCAACGGGGCGGGCGGCGACGCCGACTGCGACTCCGGCGACGCCGGGCAGGTGTCGGACGGGATCGCGTTCACGCTGCCGGCGGGCTTCATGCCCGCCAAGACGCAGTACCTCTTCTCGCTCTCGGGCTTCCTCGTGATCGCGGGACCTCAGGGGTTCAGCGTGCCTGGTCTCACCCTGCCACCCGGTGCGGTGTTCGGTGACGGCGCGGTGCTGCTCGACGGCGTCGAGTTCGACCCAGCCGGCTCCGACGTCGTCGTCGCCAAGATGCAGGCCTCGGGTCGCTGGAGCGGCAACCTCCTGTAGCAACGAGGGGCTCGTCGACCGCATCGTCGCGAATGCGGTCGACGAGCTCCACGCCATCGGCTCGATCACATGTCCGTGCTGAGCCGGTCCACTCCTCGCTGGTAGTCGATCTCCCGACCCATGACCCGGTAGCCGAGCTGCTCGTTGACGCCGACCATGTGCGCGTTCGACTCGGCGTTCCAGGTGTCGATGGAGACGATCTGCGGCTCGACGTCGCGCAGCCAGAGGTTCATGTCGACCTTCAGCAGCAGCCCCAGCCGATGCCCACGATGGCGGCCGACGACGGAGGTGTCGTGCTGCTCGGCGAGCTCCGGCCGCTCGCCGTCGACCACCACGACGCTGTGGCCGGCCAGCTCTCCGGTCTCCCGGTGCCGCGCGAGGACGCGGTAGAGGCGATAGCCGCGGGCCTGCTGGGCGACCTCGTAGGCACGGATCCGCTCGGGCGGGAACACCTCGTCCTCGATGTCGAGGTCGTCGGTCGGAGCGTCGTTGATGGAGGCGGACAGCGCCGCCACGGCCTCGAGCTCGTCGTCGGGGGTGGCGCCCGCGCGGCGGACGAGCTCGTACTCACGGGTGAAGGACCGTGCCTCGTCGTACCGGGCCCGCAGCTCGCCGAAGTCGATGTCGGTCAGCACCTGCCGGCGGTTGACGGCCACGCTCTTGGGCTCGAACCCGTGCCGGGCCGCGAACGCGGCCGAGGTCTCGGACTCCCAGGCGTCGACACCGAACGACGTGCGCCCGCGGGCCCGCCCCGCGGCGACGACCGCCTCCAGCATCTGGCTGCCCAGCCCTCGCCTCCGGTGCGCCGGATGCACCTTGCACCCGACCCAGGCGAGGTGCAGGTTGTCGTACTCGGAGGTGGACAGCGTGCCGAAGGCCACCGGCACCCCGGCCTCGGTCCCGAGGAAGGGCGTGTCCGGCTCGCCGTCCCAGCCGTGGCGGAAGTGCCCCTCGGCCTGCCGCACGGTCAGCGGGTGCACCCACGGGGAGTCGGCTTCCTGGACAGCGTTGCGGAGGTCGACGTACGCCGCGAGCGCGGCGGCGTCGTCGGGCCCGAACGGGACGATGTCCATGCGTCCAGGGTGCGCCACCCGACCGGACGGCCGCCACCGGGGTTCCTGGCGACGGCCGCCCTGGCGACTCAGCTCAGCTCACGGTGGGCGCCGGGTCGTCGACGACGAACGACGTCGCAGCGAGCTGTCGGCGCTGGGCGGTTCGGCAACGAGAACCCGTTCCAGAAACGCATAACACCTCCAGCGTGCTTCCACAAGACCCCAGATGCGCGATTGCGCCCGAGGGCTCGACGTCGCAGATTGGACTGTTCGCTTCCCGCACCTGGAGGACTGAGATGAACCAAGCGCTCCGACGCATCCACCCGGCGGTCACCATGGTCGCCCTCTGCATCTCGCTGCTGGCGCTGGTCGCCGCGGCAGCCGGCGCCGGCTACGCCGCCGCCACCATCGGCACCGCCCAGCTGAAGAACAACGCCGTGACCGAACCCAAGATCGCCAAGAACGCGGTCACCGCGAAGAAGATCAAGAAGAACGCCGTCACCACCAAGAAGGTCAAGAACGGGTCCCTGTCCGCCGCCGACATGGTGGCCGAGGAGAAGCAGGTCGCCCCGACCCTCAGCAACGGCGGCGAAGGCGACTGCGCCTGGCAGGGCCTCGGCGCGCTCGTGTCCGGAGTCGGGCTCCCGACCTACCGCAAGGACCGCTTCGGCACCATCCACCTCGACGGCGGAGCCACCGCCCTCGACGGCGCCGGCGGGGACGGTGACTGTGACCCCAGCGACCCGGGCCAGACATCGGACGCCATCGCGTTCATCCTTCCCGCCGCCTACATCCCCGCCAAGACCCAGCTCTTCGGCGGTATCGGTGGACTCGCCATCGTCGCCGGACCGACAGGCGCCACCTTCAGCGGCGGCTCCTTCCCGCCCGGGGCGGTCGTGGGCGTCTCGGGCGGCATCGTGCTGCTCGACGGGGCCAGCTTCGAGCCGGTCGGGTCTCCGGTCGTGCTCCCCAAGGTGAGCAAGGCGACGAAGAAGCAGGGCGACCTGCGCAAGGCGCTGGGCCTCGACTGACCCACGTCGGCGCGGCCGGGCCGTTCCCGGCCGCGCCGTCTCCCGATTACTGCTGTCTTCTGTTCGCAAGGTCCATCCGCACCTGGTGTCCGCTCGGCCGTTCTGCTGGACGGTCATCGTTGCGAGATTGGACCGTCCGCTGTCCGAGCCTGGAGGTCTCTCTGTCATGGACTCTGTCCTTCGACGTCTACACCCCGCGATCACGATGGTCGCGCTCTGCATCTCGCTGCTGGCGCTGGTCGCCGCGGCAGCCGGCGCCGGCTACGCCGCCGCCACCATCGGCACCGCCCAGCTGAAGAACAACGCCGTGACCGAACCCAAGATCGCCAAGAACGCGGTCACCGCGAAGAAGATCAAGAAGAACGCCGTCACCACCAAGAAGGTCAAGAACGGGTCCCTGTCCGCCGCCGACATGGTGGCCGAGGAGAAGCAGGTCGCCCCGACCCTCAGCAACGGCGGCGAAGGCGACTGCGCCTGGCAGGGCCTCGGCGCGCTCGTGTCCGGAGTCGGGCTCCCGACCTACCGCAAGGACCGCTTCGGCACCATCCACCTCGACGGCGGAGCCACCGCCCTCGACGGCGCCGGCGGGGACGGTGACTGTGACCCCAGCGACCCGGGCCAGACATCGGACGCCATCGCGTTCATCCTTCCCGCCGCCTACATCCCCGCCAAGACCCAGCTCTTCGGCGGTGGAGCCGGACTCGCCCTCGTCGCCGGGCCCGCAGGCACCACGTTCAGCGGGAGCTCGTTCCCGCCGGGGGCGGTCGTGGGTATCTCGGGCGGCATCGTGCTGCTCGACGGCGTCAGCTACGAGCCGGTCGGGTCCCCGGTCGTGCTCCCCAAGGTGAGCAGGGCGACGAAGAAGCAGGGCGACCTGCGCAAGGCCCTGGGCCTCGACTGACACACGTCGGCGCGGCCGGACCGTCCCGGTCCGGCCGCGTCGGCGCGCGCTCCACACTGGTGCGCCGGTCGCACGGACCGGCGTACGACCGTTGCACGAGACTAGAGGCGCTCGATGACCGTGACGTTCGCCTGGCCGCCGCCCTCGCACATCGTCTGGAGGCCGTAGCGACCGCCGGTGCGCTCGAGCTCGTTGAGCAGGGTGGCCATGATCCGGGTGCCGGTCGCCCCGATCGGGTGACCGAGCGCGATGCCGCCGCCGTTGACGTTGACCTTGTCGTGCGGGGCGCCGCACTCCTTCATCCAGGCCAGCACGACCGAGGCGAACGCCTCGTTGCACTCGAACAGGTCGATGTCGTCGATGCTCAGGCCCGAGCGCTCCAGGGCCCGCTGTGTCGCTCGGATCGGCCCGGTCAGCATCCAGACCGGGTCGTCGCCGGTGACCGAGAGGTGGTGGATCCGGGCTCGTGGGGTCAGGCCGTGGTCCTTCACGGCCTGCTCCGAGGCGATCAGCATCGCCGAGGAGGCGTCGCAGATCTGCGAGGCGACCGCGGCGGTGATCCGGCCGCCCGGCGCCAGCGGCTCGAGGCCGGCCATCTTCTCCAGCGAGGTCTCCCGGGGGCACTGGTCGGTGTCGAAGGTGGCACCGTCGGGCAGCGTCACGGGCTCGACCTCGTGCTTGAAGCGGCCCTCGGCGATCGCGGTGCGGGCCCGCTCGTGCGAGGCGAGGGCGAAGGCCTCCATGTCCTCGCGGGAGAGGTCCCACTTCTCAGCGATCATCTCGGCCGAGCGGAACTGGCTGACCTCCTGGTCGCCGTACCTCGCCCGCCAGCCGGGCGACTCGGCGAACGGCGTCGAGAAGCCGTACTGCTGGCCGACCAGCATCGCCGCGGAGATGGGGATCGCGCTCATGTTCTGGACGCCGCCGGCGACCACGAGGTCCTGCGTGCCGGACATGACGCCCTGCGCGGCGAAGTGGACCGCCTGCTGCGAGGACCCGCACTGCCGGTCGATGGTCACGCCCGGCACGTGGTCGGGCAGCCCGGCGACCAGCCAGGCGGTGCGCGCGACGTCGCCGGCCTGGGAGCCGATGGTGTCGCAGCAGCCGAGGATGACGTCGTCGACGGCACTCGGGTCCACGCCGGTGCGGGTCATCAGCGCGCCGATGGAGTGCGCAGCGAGGTCGGCCGAGTGGACGCCGGCGAGCGCGCCCCCGCGTTTGCCGACCGGCGTGCGGACCGCGTCGACGATGAAAGCCTCAGCCATGGTGGATCCCCTCAAGAAGAATGGACAGGTACTGCTTCGCGATCTCGGTGTGCGTCCGCCGGCCGCCGGGGCGGTACCAGGAGACGGCGACCCAGATCGTGTCGCGGATGAAGCGGTAGGTGAGCTCGAGGTCGAGGTCGTCGCGCAGGACACCGGCGTCGATGCCGTTCTGCAGCAGGGTCAGCCAGACCGCGCGGGACTGCTGGTTGCGCTCTCCCAGGTAGGCGAAACGCTCGAAGGTCAGCAGGTAGGCCGCGTCGTTCTGGTAGATCGCGACCTCGTCGCGGTGCTTGTCGATCGCCTCGAACGAGACCAGCACCGCCTGCTCCAGCTTGGCGAGCGGGTCGAGGTCGGACGAGGCCAGGATGGCGTCGTACTGGCCGAAGAGCTCCTCCTGGAACGTCGAGAGGATCTCGTCGACCATCGACTCCTTGGAGTCGAAGTGGTGGTAGAGGCTGCCCGACAGGATGCCGGCCGCGTCGGCGATGTCGCGGACCGTGGTGTTGCGGAACCCCTTCTCCGCGAACAGGCGCGCCGCGATGGCGAGGAGCTCGTCCCGGCGCGACTCGGTGGGCTGGGCGGTCATGACTACCTGGTCCTAGGCCTGCTGGCTCGAGACGGCGACGACCTCGCCGGTCATGTACGACGCGTAGTCGCTGGCCAGGAACACCATCACGTTGGCGACCTCCCACGGCTCCGCGGCCCGGCCGAACGCCTCGCGCTGCTTGAGCTCGGCGAGCAGCTCGTCAGAGGTGACCTTGGCCAGGAACGGGTGCATCGCCAGGCTCGGGCTCACCGCGTTGACCCGGATGCCGTGCGGCGCCAGGTCGATCGCGGCACAGCGGGTCAGCGCCATCACGCCCGCCTTGGCGGCGGCGTAGTGGGCCTGGCCCTCCTGCGCCCGCCAGCCGATCACCGAGGCGTTGTTGACGATGACGCCCTTCTTGCCCGCCGCCACGAACCGCTGGCCGGCAGCGCGCACGCAGCGGAAGGTCCCGTTGAGCGTGATGTCGAGGACCTTCAGCCACTGCTCGTCGGTCATCTCCAGCACGCTCGCGGTGCCGCCCAGCCCGGCGTTGTTGACCATGATGTCGACGCCGCCGAACTCGTCGGCCGCGTCCAGCAGCGCCCCGACCTGGGTCTCGTCGGTCACGTCGCAGACCAGCTGGCGCACGCGGGCGGCGCCGAACTCCTCGGCCAGCGTCGTCTCGTACTCCGCGAGCCGGCGCTCGTGGGTGTCGCTGAACACGACCGCCGTGGCGCCCTCCTCGAGCGCCCGGCGCACCACGGCGGCGCCGATGCCGGCGCCGGCCGCGGCGGTGACCACGACGACCTTGCCGGCGAGCAGGTCGTGCCCGGGCACGTAGTCGGGCGCGGGCTGTTCGGGGCGATGGGTCGACACGTCAGGTTCCCTTGGGTTCGCGGGGCAGGCCGAGCACGCGCTCGGCCAGGATGTTGCGTTGCACCTCGTCGCTGCCCCCGTAGATGCTGTCGGCGCGCGAGAACAGGAAGATCCGCTGCCACTCCGTCAGCTCGTAGGGCGCACCTTCGGCGAGCAGCCCGTCCGGACCCAGCACCGCCATCGCCGTCTCGCCCAGCCGCTTGTGCCAGGCCGCCCACGCCAGCTTGAAGATCGAGGCCGCTCCCCCGCCGGCCGACGAGTCCTCGCCGCCGGTGACGTGGGAGAGGCTGCGCAGCGCGGTGAAGCGCATGACCTCCAGCTCGGCCTTGAGCGAGGCGAGCCGGTCCCGGAGGACCGGGTCGTCGATGGTGCCGTTGGCCTTCGCCAGGCCGACCACGCCGTCGAGCTCGCGGGTGAAGTCGACCAGCTGGGCCAGGATCGAGACGCCGCGCTCGAAGCCCAGCAGCCCCATCGCGACACCCCAGCCCTTGCCGGGCTCGCCCACGACCAGGTCGGCGGCGGTCCGGGCCCCGGTGAGGAAGACCTCGTTGAACTCCGAGCCGCCGGTGAGCTGCTCGATGGGGCGGACGTCGACGCCGTCCTGGTCGATCGGCACCAGGAGGAACGACAGCCCCTGGTGACGCACCGACCCGGGCTCGGTGCGGGCGATGACGAACAGCCAGTCGCTGAAGTGCGCGTTCGACGTCCACACCTTCTGGCCGTCGACGACCCACTGCTCCCCGTCGAGGACCGCCTTGGTCTTGACGTTGGCCAGGTCGGAGCCGGCGTCGGGCTCGGAGTAGCCCTGGGCCCAGAGCTCCTCGACGGCCAGGATCCTGGGCAGGAACCGCTCGCGCTGCTCGTCGGTCCCGAACGCCATCAGGGTCGGGGCGAGCAGCTCCTCGCCGACGTGGTTGACCCGCGCCGGGGCATCCGCCCGGGCGTACTCCTCGTGGAAGATCACCTGCTGCCACAGGCTCAGCCCGCGGCCGCCGTGCTCCGCGGGCCAGCCCACGCCGGTCCAGCCGTGCGCGGCCAGGTGCCGGTTCCAGGCGAGCCGCTCCTCGATGGCCTGGTGGTCCTTGCCGGGGCCGCCCAGCCCCTTGAGCGTGGCGAACTCGCCGCTCAGGTGCTCCTCCAGCCAGCCGCGGATCTCGGCGCGGAACGCCTCGTCCTCGGCGGAGTAGCTCAGGTCCACGTTTGGTACCCTACCAAGCAAATGCTTGGTTTGGAGACGCTGCCCGCCCTGGTCCGCGCTGCTGCGGATCGTTTCGGCGACCATCCGGCCTACGTCGAGGGCGCCACGACGCTGTCGTACGCCGACCTGCTCGACCGGGTGGAACGCACTGCAGGCGCGTACGCCGCCAGCGGGGTCGTTCGAGGCGACAAGGTCGTGATCTGGGGACCGAACAGCATCGACTGGGCAGTCGCGGCACTGGCCGTGACGTACGCCGGCGGGGTGCTGGTCCCGGCCAACTCGCGATACGTCGGCGCCGAGGTGGCGGAGCTCGCGCAGCGGACCCGGGCCCGGCTCATCGTCGTCGACCAAGGCTTCCTCGGACGCGACCAGCTGCGTGAGCTCATGGAAGCGAGGCTGGACACGAGCATCACCGACGTGGCGCAGCTCGACCACTTCACGGCGTTCGCGGCGGGCACCGAGCCGATGGGGCCGGCTGACCTGGCCCCCGACGACGTCGCCGACATCCTCTTCACCTCCGGCACCACCGGGAAGTCCAAGGGGGCGATGAGCGCGCACCGGCAGACCATCGGGGTCGCCCGGGCCTGGGCCGAGCTGGGCGGCGTCCGGGAGGACGACCGCTACCTGGTGGTCAACCCGTTCTTCCACTCCTTCGGCTACAAGATCGGCATCGTGGTCGGCCTGCTCACCGGGTGCACGCTCTTCCCGGTCGCGACCTTCGACGTCGACCAGACCATGCGGCTGATAGAGACCGAGCGGATCACGGTCTTCCCGGGTGCACCGACGCTGTACCAGTCCCTGCTCACCGCGCCCGGCCGCGCCGAGCGCGACCTGTCGTCGCTGCGGCTCGCGGTCACCGGCGCCGCCGTCGTACCCGTGGTCCTCATCGAGCGGATGCGCGAGGAGCTGGGGATCGACCAGGTCGTCACGGCGTTCGGGATGACCGAGGCCGTCGTCGTGACCATGTGCCGGGAGGGTGACTCGGCCGAAACGGTCGCGACGACGTGCGGCCGGGCGATCCCTGGCATGGAGACCCGGATCGCTGACAACGGTGAGCTGCTCGTCAAGGGCGACTACGTGATGCTCGGCTACCTCGACGACGAGGCGGCCACCGCCGAGGCGATCGACGCCGACGGGTGGCTGCACACCGGCGACATCGGCACCCTCGACGAGGCCGGCAACCTGCGGATCACCGACCGGCTCAAGGACATGTACATCTCCGGCGGGTTCAACGTCTACCCGGCCGAGGTCGAGCAGGTCCTGATGCGCATGGACGGCATCAGCGACGTCGCGGTCGTCGGGGTCCCGGACGAGCGGATGGGCGAGGTCGGCAAGGCGTACGTGGTCGGCTCGGTCAGCCCGGACGAGGTCGTGGCCTACGCCAAGGAGAAGCTGGCGAACTTCAAGGTGCCGCGCCAGGTCGAGGTCGTCGACGGTCTCCCCCGCAACCTGTCCGGCAAGGTGCTCAAGACCGAGCTGAGGTCGAGCGGTGGTTGAGGAGGTCGCGCAGCGACCGTCTCGAGACCTCGCAGACCGGGGCTGGGACTGGAGCGCCCGTGGTCGAGCAGGTGCCTCGGCTCCAGAGGTTTCGAGACAGGCGCCAGCGCGCCTTCCTCGACCAACGAAGGAGGCACAGTGGATCTGACCCTGTCCGAGTCCGAGCTGGCCTTCCAGGCCGAGGCGCGGGAGTGGCTGGCCGCCAACGTGCCGGCCGAGCCGCTGCCGTCCATGGACACCGAGGAGGGCTGGGCCCTCCACCAGGAGTGGGAGGCCAAGCTCACCGAGGCGCGCTGGTCGGTCGTCTCCTGGCCGCGGGAGTACCACGGCCGCGAGGCGTCGCTGGTCGAGTGGGTGGTCTTCGAGGAGGAGTACTACCGCGCCGGCGCTCCCGGCCGGGTCTCCCAGAACGGGATCTTCCTGCTGGCGCCGATCATCTTCGACCACGGCACCAAGGAGCAGCAGGACCGGTTCCTGCCGACGATGGCGTCCGGCGAGCGGATCTGGGCGCAGTGCTGGTCCGAGCCCGAGGCGGGCTCCGACCTCGCCTCCCTGAAGTCGACCGCGCGCCGTGACGACGAGCGCGGCGGCTGGGTGCTCAACGGGCAGAAGACGTGGTCGTCGCGGGCGACGTACGCGCACTGGGGCTTCGGGCTGTTCCGCTCCGATCCCGAGGCCCAGCGGCACCGAGGCCTCACCTACTTCCTGTTCCCGCTGGACGCCGAGGGGGTGACGGTGCGGCCGATCGCCCAGCTCGACGGCGAGGCGGGCTTCGCCGAGGTGTTCTTCGAGGACGTCTTCGTGCCGGACTCCGACGTGCTCGGCGGGGTCGGCGACGGCTGGTCGGTGGCGATGAGCACGGCTGGCAACGAGCGCGGTCTGTCGCTGCGCTCCCCCGGCCGGTTCTGCGCCGCGGCCGACCGGCTGGTCGACCTCTACCGCGAGCGTCCCGACCAGCGTCTCGGCGACGACGTCGTCGATGCCTGGCTCAAGGCGCAGGCCTACCGGCTCTACACCTGGGGCACGGTCACCCGCCTGGCCGGCGGCGGCGACATGGGGGCCGCCGGCTCGGTCAACAAGGTGTTCTGGTCCGAGCTCGACATCGCGCTGCACGAGACGGCGCTCGACCTCCTCGGCGCCGAGGCCGAGCTCGAGTCGAGGTGGCTCGACGGCTACACGTTCTCGCTGTCCGGCCCGATCTACGCCGGCACCAACGAGATCCAGCGCAACATCGTCGCCGAGCGGATCCTCGGTCTGCCCCGGGAGGTGCGGGGATGAGGTTCGACCTGACACCCGACCAGAGGGACTTCGCGGACGCCTTGGACAGGCTGCTCGCAGCCGCGGACACGCCCAAGGTCGCTCGTGCCTGGGGGAACGGCGACCGGGAGCCCGGTCTCGCCCTGTGGAGCCGGCTGGCCCAGCAGGGCGTGACCGACCTGGCCGACCAGGACACGGTGGTGGAGCTCTGCGTGGCGTTCGAGGCGCTGGGACGGCACGCAGTGCCCGGCCCATGGGTCGAGTCGGCGGCAGTCCTGCCGATGGCCCTCGGCCGCGACCTGTCCGCCACCATCGCGACCCTGGCCGCTCCGCCGAACGTGCCGTACGCCCTCGACGCGGACGTCGCGTCCGACGTCTACACCGTGGTCGACGGCCGGCTCCACGTCGGCGAGGTCGGCGAGATGGTCCGGTCGGTCGACCGGACCCGGCACCTGTTCACCGTGACCCCGGGCGACGCCGTCCCGTCAGAGGAGCTGCGGGGCGCACTCGGCCTCGGCGTGCTCGCGACGTCCGCCCAGCTGCTCGGGGCCGGCGAACGGGTGCTCGCGGACTCGGTCACCTACGTCACGCAGCGCAAGCAGTTCGGCCGGGAGATCGGTTCCTACCAGGCCATCAAGCACGCCCTTGCCGACGTCCGGATCGCGCTCGACTTCGCCCGCCCCCTCCTCTACGGCGCGGCGTTGTCCACCGACGCCCGCGACGTCTCGGCCGCCAAGGTGGCCTGCAGCGAGGCGGCCTACCTCGCCGCGCGCACGGGTCTCCAGGTGCACGGCGCGATCGGCTACACCGCGGAGTTCGACCTCAGCATCTGGCTGACCAAGATCCGCGCACTGGTCGGCGCCTGGGGGACACCCCGGTTCCACCGCGCGGCGCTGCTCGAGGAGCTGATGCGCTGATGGAGTTCGGGTTCTCCGAGGAGCAGCAGGAGCTCGCCTCGACGCTGCGCTCCCTGCTCGCCAAGCGCGGCGACAGCGCCGCCGTGCGCGCCGCCGCCGAGTCCGAGACCGGCTACGACGCGTCGCTGTGGTCGATGCTCTGCGAGCAGATCGGCGTCGCCGCCCTGGCGGTCCCGGAGGACTACGACGGAGCCGGGTTCACCCTCTTCGAGTCGATGGTCGCGCTCGAGGAGCTCGGCCGCTCGCTCGCCCCGTCTCCCCTGCTCGCGTCCCTGGTCACCGCCGAGGCGCTGCTGGCCGGCGGCGACGAGGACGCCAAGCAGCGGCTGCTCCCCCGGATCGCCGCAGGCGAGGTCGCCGCGATCGCCCTGGACGACGGTCCGGCCCTGTTCGCGGACCAGGCCACCGTGCTGCTCGCCGTACGCGGCGACGACCTGCTGGAGCTCGACCCGGCGTCGAGTGACCCGAAATGGCTGCCCGCGATGGACCAGACCAACCGTTTCGGGTCACTCGACGCCACCGCCGGCGCGGTGGTCGGGGACGGTGTCGCAGCCCGGGCCCGGGCCGAGCTGGTCGGCACCGTCGGGGTTGCCGCTCTCCAGGCCGGCCTGGCCGGTCGCGCGCTCGAGATGACGGTGGACTACAGCAGGACCCGGGTCCAGTTCGGCCGCCCGATCGGCTCGTTCCAGGCGCTCAAGCACCGGATGGCCGACATGCTCGTGCTGGTCGAGATGTGCCGGTCGGCCTCCTGGGCGGCGTCGTACGCGCTCTCCATCGGTGCCGACAACGCCCAGCAGCTGGCGCACATCGCCAAGTCCTACTGCTCGGACGCCGTCGACCACCTTGCCGCGGAGACGGTGCAGCTGCACGGCGGGATCGCGATCACCTGGGAGCACGACGCGCAGCTGGTGTTCAAGCGCGCGCACGCGCTGTCCCAGCTGTTCGGCCAGGCGCACCGGCACCGCGCGCTCATCGACCTGTGACAGCCTTGGCCGGGTGAGCGACGCCGTCCCGGTCCGGGTGTTCCGCCTCGACGACCTCGAGCCGGCCGACCCGACGCCCGGGATGCTCCGGGAGCGGGCCTTCGAGCTGCCGGCCCTGTGGGCGGGCCGGGTCACCACCGATCCGGGCGCGGTCAGCGGATGGCACCACCACGACCGCAACGAGTCCAGCCTCTACGTCGTGCAGGGCGTGCTCCGGCTGGAGTTCGAGGGCTACGACGGCTACCTCGACGCGGAGGCCGGCGACTTCGTCCACGTCCCGGCGTTCACCGTGCACCGTGAGTCCAACCCGTTCGACGAGCCGAGCGTGGCGGTGATCGCCCGCGCCGGCGGTGGCATCCCCACGGTGAACGTGACCGCGCCGCCCGGTCGCTGAGCCTGCCGGCTCCCCGCGACCAGGCACCGGTACGGTCTGCGGATGCGCGTGCTCATCCTCGGCGCCGGGTTCGGTGGCCTCGAGCTGGCCAGCTCCCTCGACTCCGCGCTCGGCGGCGACGTCGAGGTGACCCTGGTCGACAAGGCGGACGGCTTCGTCTTCGGGTTCTCCAAGCTCGACGTGA
Source organism: Nocardioides sp. (assembly GCF_016462705.1). Classification (GTDB taxonomy): domain Bacteria; phylum Actinomycetota; class Actinomycetes; order Propionibacteriales; family Nocardioidaceae; genus Nocardioides. The sequence goes on from NZ_JAEMSS010000009.1 coordinate 25,333, forward strand.
TGTTCGGCCGCGCCACCGCCGACCACGTCCGGCACCGGTACTCCGACCTCGCCCCACCGGGTGTCCGGTTCGTGCAGACGACGGTGCGCTCCATCGATCCCGTGACCCGGAGGGTCGAGACCGACGCCGGCCCGTTGGACGGCGACGTGCTGGTGGTGGCGCTGGGCGCGGACCTCCACCCCGAGGAGACCCCGGGGCTGGTCGAGGCGGGGCACGAGTTCTACACGAACGCCGGAGCCTTCGCGGCCCGCGACGTGCTGGACCGGTTCGCCGGCGGCGACGTGATCGTGGCGGTGACGTCCACGCCCTTCAAGTGCCCGCCGGCCCCGAGCGAGACCGCCCTGCTCGTGCACGACCACCTGGCCCACCGCGGGCTGCTGGACCGGTCCACCGTCTCGCTGGTCATGCCGCTCGGTGCGCCCATCCCGCCGTCGCCGCAGGCGTCCGAGGCACTGTTGTCGGCGTTCGCCGAGCGCGGCATCGCCTGGCACCCCGGCACCCTGGTCCGGGAGCTGGACCCGGTGGCGAAGGTGGCCCGGACGGCGGACGGGACCGAGCTGCCCTTCGACCTGCTCCTCGCCGTCCCGGTCCACCGCGCCCCCGCGGTGGTCGTCGAGTCCGGGTTGACCGAGGACGGCTGGATCCCGGTCGACCCGCTCACGCTGCGGACCCGGTTCGTCGACGTCTACGCCGTCGGCGACGTCACCAGCGTGGGCACGCCGAAGGCCGGTGTCTTCGCCGAGGGCCAGGCGGCCGTGGTCGCCGCCCAGCTGGTCGCCCGCGCCCGCGGCGAGGCCGACCCGACGACGTACGACGGGCGCGGGATCTGCTACCTCGAGTTCGGCGGCGGCGAGGTCGGCAAGGTCGACGTGACCTTCCTCAGCGGTCAGGCGCCCACGGGTGACCTGGAGGGACCGAGCGTTGCTCTCGCCGGCCACAAGGAGACGTTCGGTGCCGAGCGGGCCCGGCGCTGGTTCGGCCGGGACTGGACGCCCGTCGGCGACTGACCGGTCCGGTCAGCTCCGCGGCTGCGGGTCGTGCTCGTGCGCGGGGTCAGGGTCGGGAACCGTGAGCACGACGTCCACCACCGGCTTGGCGGCCAGGCCGGGCACCGACGTGGAGCCGGTGTGCTCGATCGCCAGGACCACGTCGCCAAGGACCCCACGGACGACGCGCTCCACCTGCGCGTACGCCTCAGGCCAGCCGTCGTCGTACGGCACCACGACCACCTTGGCGGGCGGCAGCCGGGTGACGACCACGTCGACCTCGAGGTCGGTCAGCGCGAACGGACGCCAGAGCGGATGGGTCGGCACCGGGGCAAGGTCACGAGTCGGTCGTGGCGTACTTGCCCTCGAAGAAGAGCAGCGGCTTGTCCGCCTCGCTCCGCGCCTCAGGAATGCCGAGGTCGAGGACCCGACCGATCACGACGTAGTGGTCGCCGGCCTCGTGCGCCGACTGGATCTTGCAGTCGACGTAGCCCAGGGTGCCGTCGAGGATCGGCGAGCCGGTCTGCTCGCTGGGGCTCCACGAGACGCCCGCGAACTTGTCGACGCCACGGCTGGCCATCTGGTTGGACAGCTCGGCCTGTCCGTCGGCGAGGAAGTTGACGCAGAACCGGCCCGACCGCTGGATCATCGGCCAGGCCCGCGACGTCTTCGAGGGGATGAACACCACCAGCGGCGGGTTGAGCGAGACGCTGGAGAACGACTGGCAGGTGAGGCCGACCGGCTCACCACCGCTGATCGCGGTCACGACGGTCACCCCGGACGCGAACCGGCCGAGCACGTCGCGGAACCGCCGCGCCGCGGCCACCGCCTCCGGGTCGTCGGCGTCGACGACGACGTCCTCGCCCGGGCGGAGCTGGAAGTCGTACATCGAGTCGCCCAGCCAGGACTCGATGAGGTCGTGGCTGGGCCACGTCTCCCGGGCATCGGGGTTCATGCCCTCGGGGATCTCGGCCTCCATACGGTTCACGCTATGTCCTAGGAGCCGCCGCCGAAGTCGTGGCCCCAGTACGAGACGGCCGTGGACTCGCGGGCGACCCACCGGCCGTCGTCGACGGTGAGGCCGTCGGTGCCGAACTCGATGTCGAAACCACCGGGCGACTTCACGTAGAACGAGATCATCTCGTCGTTCATGTGCCGCCCGAGCGTCGCGGACAGCGGGACCTTGTGCTTGCGGACCCGCTCCAACGCGCGGCCGACGTGGTCGAGCTCGTCGACCTCGAGCATGATGTGCACGCACTTGGCCGGGTTGGGCATCGGCAGGAACGCCAGCGAGTGGTGCCGCGGGTTGACGCCGAGGAACCGCAGCCAGACCTTCGAGCCGGGCTCCTTGCCGACGAACTCGCCCGGCATGCTCATCGAGTCGCGCAGCCGGAAGCCGAGGACGTCGGTGTAGAACGCCAGCGCCTCCACGTCGTCGAGCACGGGCAGCACGATGTGGCCCATCCCCTGGTCGCCGGTGACGAACGTCGCGGCGTAGGGCGTCACGACGGGGCGCGACTCGTAGGTGATGCCGTGGAAGAGCTCGAAGACGTTGTCCCACGGGTCCCTGAACCGGATGAGCTCCTGCACCCGGCGCTCGTCGAGCTCGTCCTTGGTGCCCTCCTCGAAGGGGACGCCGGCCTTCTGCAGGTGCTCGCGTGCCTCCTGCAGGGCGCGCGGGTCGGCGACCTCCCAGCCCACCACGTCGAGCTGGTCGACGTCGGAGGGGAACACCACGAGCCGGGCAGAGACCTGGTCGATCCGCCAGTACTGGTTGGCCGGGTCGGGCCCGCGCCCCTCGGCGAGGCCGAGGACCTTGCCGGCGAACAGCTTCCACTGGTCGAGGTCGGTCGCGGCCACGCGGACGTAGCCCATGGACTTGATGTCGATGGTCATGCGGTCCTCATCTCTGGCCTCATCACTGACCTCATCACTGGCCTCATCACTGGGGCGTCCGTTCGACGTGCCGGGCCAGGAAGCTCGTGGCGACCTCGGCGAACTCGTCGGCCGCCTCGATCTGGGCCCAGTGCCCGCAGTTGGGGAAGACGTGCAGGCTCGCCCGCGGGATCGCCTTGAGCGCGACCATGGCCCCGTCGAGCGGGTTGACCCGGTCCTCACGGCCCCAGGTCAGCAGCGTGTGCTTGCGGATCTTGTGCGCCTCGCGCCAGAGCATCCCGTCCTCGGCGCTGGCCGGGTCGTAGAACGACATGCCCATGGAGATCATCGCCTCCCGGGCCCCGGGCGCTGTCGCGTCGGCGAACCGTTCCTCGACCAGCTCGTCGGTCACCAGGTCCTGGTTGACCACCATGGTCGAGATGAACGCCCGCAGTGACTCGCGGGTCGGCTCCAGGTTGAAGTCCATGAGCCGCTTGACCCCCTCGGTGGGGTCGGCGTGGAACAGGTTGAGCGACAGTCCGCCCGGCCCCATCAGGATCAGCCGGCCGACCCGGTCGGGGTGCTCGATGGCGAGGCGGCTGGCCGTGCCGCCGCCCAGGCTGTTGCCGAGCAGGTGCACCCGGTCGATGCCGAGCTCGTCGAGCAGCGCGACGACGTAGTCCGCGGAGAACCGGAAGTAGTTGCCCACCACCGGTGGCTTGTCGGAGCCGCCGAAGCCCGGCTGGTCGACGAGCAGGGTGCGGAACGTCGAGGCGAACCGGGGCAGGGCCGGTCCGAAGTTGGACCACGACGAGGCACCCGGGCCGCCGCCGTGCAGCATCACCAGCGGCAGGTCGCCGCCGACACCGGTGGGCTCCTCCGGGCCGGCCTCGTAGTAGTTGAGCGTCAGGCTGCCGTGGTCCGTCGACGCCTTGGCGCTGCGCCGGACCGACTCCTTGTCCACAGAGAAACCCACTGACATGGGGTCAGTACATCCCAGGGTCGATCTTGTGGCCGAACTCGTGGGCACCGAACATCTGGAGCGCCCGCTCCGGGTCGTTGGCCGCGTGCACCCGGCCGGCGTGGGCGTCGCGCCAGGCCCGCTGCAGGTAGGTGCCCTCGGCCAGGGCGCGCCCGCCGGAGGCCTCGAACAGCGAGTCGATCGCGTCGAGGGCCCGCTGGCTGCCGAGGACCTGGTCGCGGCGGACCTTGAGCCGGAGCTTCAGCGGGATCGGCTCGCCCTTGGCGACCAGCGCCTCCTCCTCGCGGATGTTGTTCATGGTCAGCGCCCAGGCGGCGTCGATCTCCGAGCTCGCCTTGGCGATCCGGACCGCGGCGAACGGGTCGAGCGACGCCTTCTCGCCGAGGTACGCCGCCCGGCTGCGCTTCTGCTGCATCTCGACGTGCTCGGCGTACGCACCCATCGCCATGCCGATGATCGGCGTGCAGATCGTGGTGGTGAACACCGAGTGGAACGGCAGCTTGTAGAGGTCGGAGGTGTTCTGCTCCTGGCCTGGCCCGCGGCACTGGCCGGTCTCCCCCATCGAGAGCGTGAACGCCTCGGGGACGAACACGTCCTCGACCACGATGTCGTTGGAGCCGGTGCCACGGAGCCCGATGACGTTCCAGACGTCGACGATCGTGTAGTCCTTGCGCGGGACCATGAACGTCTTGAAGTCGATGACGTTGCCGTCGGCGTTGAACACGAGTCCGCCGAGGAGCACCCACGTGCAGTGGTCGCAGCCCGAGGAGAAGCTCCACTTGCCGGACAGGGTGTAGCCCCCCTCGGCCACGGTGGCCTTGCCGGTCGGCGCGTACGACGAGCTCAGCCGGGTGTTGGTGTCCTCGCCCCAGACCGCCTGCTGCGCCTCGTCGGCGAACAGCGCGACCTGCCAGGGGTGGACTCCGACCACGCTGGAGACCCAGCCCGTGGAGCCGCAGGCACCGGAGATGTCGCGGACCGCGGTGTAGAAGTCGACGGGGCTTGCCTCGAAACCGTCGAACCGCTTGGGTTGGAGCAGCTTGAAGAACCCGGTCTCCTCGAGCTCCTTGATGTTGGCTTCGGGGACCACCCTGAGCCGCTCGGCCTCCTCGGCCCGCTCCCTGAACGTGGGCAGCAGGTCCCGGACCCCGTCGAGCACCGCTTGCGACATCGCACTCTCCTCCATGTGACTGAGAGCCCAATACTAGAACACGTTCTAGTTCGTTGTCGATGCGCGGACGTTCCGGTCGTGTTACACGTCCCCGGAGGCGTCGCGAGCGGCGGCCTCGACCTTGGCGACGTACCCCGGCCAGTCGTAGGTCTCGTCCAGGTTGCCGTCCTCCGGCTTCCGGCCCGCACGGCCGTCGAGCGTCTCCCGCACGATGTCGGCGTGCCCGGCGTGCCGCTGGGTCTCCGCCACCATGTGCACCAGGACCTGGTGCAGGGTCACCTCGCCGTCATCACCCCACCACGGCACCCTGCCCGGCGCGTCGAGGTCCAGCTCCGCGAACGTCTCGGCAGCGTGGGCCCACGCCGTCCGGTACAGGTCGAGGACCCACTCGCGGCTCTCGTCCGCGGTGAGGAACAGATCGTCGTTGGGGTCCGCGTCGTCCGCGTGCCACGGCAGCTGGATGCCGGACGGCCGCCCGAAGGTGTCGCCGAAGTAGCCGAGCTCGACGCTGGCCAGGTGCTTCACCAGGCCGAGCAGGTTGGTCCCGGTCGGCGTCATCGGCCGGCGGGCGTCGTACTCGCTCAGCCCCTCGACCTTCCACACGATCGCGTCCCGGGCGGACTGGAGGTAGTCGATGAGCGTCTGCTTGGGGTCGGTCATCCCGTCACCTCAGCCACCTCAGCCGACGAAGAGGCAGAAGGGGTGCCCCGCCGGGTCGGCGAGCACGTAGAGCGGCTCGTCCTCGTCGTCGGTCCGGTCCAGGATCAGGCGGGCACCGAGGGCCGCCGCCCGCTGTCGGTGGTGCTCCAGCTCCTGGCGGCCGGGGACGGTGAAGTCGAGGTGCAGCTGCATGGGGACCGCGTGGCTCGGCCAGGTCGTCGGTGTCAGCTCCTCGACCTGCTGGAACGCGAGGCCCCGGCTGCCGTCGGGGTGCAGCAGGACGAGCCAGTCCGCGTCGTCGGGCCCGTCCGCGGGCGGCTCGTCGCCGTCCCGGTAGCGCAGGCCGAACAGCTCGCGGTAGAACTCCGCGAGCCCGCGGCAGTCGGTGGTGTCGATGGCGGTGTGCAGCAGCCGGGGGAACTCCACGCCGGAAACGCTACGCCGGGCGACCGACAGCCGACACCCGGACGTGGGAGGGTGCCGCCTGTGGATGTGACGAAGTACGGCCCGTGGGCACTGATCGCAGGGGGCTCCGAGGGCGTCGGCCGGGCGTTCGCCACCCAGCTGGCCGAGGCCGGCCTCAACCTGGTGCTGATCGCTCGCAAGCCGGTCGCGCTCGAGGAGACCGCGGCGCTCTGCCGCGCGCACGGCGTGCAGGTCCGTCCCCTGGCCCTGGACCTGACCGCATCCGACAGCGTCGCCCGGGTGATCGACGAGGTCGAGGACGTCGAGGTCGGGCTGCTGATCTACAACGCCGGCGCGAACACGCACAGCGAGGAGTTCCTCGACGGCGACCTGGCCGAGTTCCAGCGGGTCATCGACCTCAACGTCACCACTCCCCTGGCGCTCGTCCACCACTTCGGGCGGGCGATGCGTGACCGCGGGCGCGGCGGGATCCTCATGGTCGGCTCGAAGGCCAGCTATGTCGGATCGGTCCGGCACACGGTCTACGGCGGGGTGAAGTCGTTCGGTCGCATCTTCGCCGAGGGACTGTGGGTCGAGCTGCGCGACCACGGCGTCGACGTGCTCGAGCTGGTGCTCGGCGTGACCCGGACCCCCGCCATGGAACGGGTCGGCCTCGCCCTGGATGTGCCAGGGTTCGAAGCGGCCGACCCCGAGGACGTCGCGCGCGAAGGACTGGCGCGGCTCGCCGAGGGGCCGGTGCACCTGGCCGGGGACGACGAGCAGAAGTCCCGGGCCGACGTCGTCCTGGGCACCCACCGGATGATGCAGAAGCTCTTTGGAGGGAGTGCATGACCGTGAACGAGGAGCGCTTGGCCCGGCTCGAGGAGCGGGTACGCCGGGTGGAGGACGAGCTGGCGATCACCCGCCTGGTCGCGTCCTACGGCCCGCTGGTCGACGCCGGAGAGGCGGAGGCGGTGGCGGGTCTGTGGGCCCAGGACGGCCAGTACGACGTGGAGGGCTGGCAGATGACGAGCCGGGAGGACATCCGGGCGATGGTCGAGTCGGACGGGCACCAGGGCCTCATCGGCGGCGGCTGCTCGCACTTCCTCGGCCCCGCCCACGTGCACGTGCGCGGCGACGAGGCGGTCGCGGTCTGCGAGTCCATCCTGATCCGGCACCGCGAGGGCGGCTACAGCGTGCGGCGGGCGGGCGCCAACCACTTCCACCTGCACCGGGAACGCGACGGCTGGCGGATCAAGCACCGGACCACCCGGGCCCTGGACGGCTCGGCCGAGGCCCGGGAGCTGCTGCGCAAGGGTGCGCTCGGAGGGACGCTGTGAGCGGCCAGCTGGCCGGCCGGGTCGCCCTGGTGACCGGCGCGGGTGCCGGCATCGGCGAAGGCATCGCCCGGAAGTTCGCGGACGAGGGCGCCCACGTGGTGGTCGCCGAGTACGACGAGGAGTCCGGCCGGTCGGTCGCCGACGCGGTGGGCGGGACCTTCGTGGCCTGCGACGTCACGGTCCGCGAGCAGGTCGAGGCGGCGGTCGCGGCCGCCGTGGCGGCGTACGGCTCCATCGACGTCGTCGTCAACAACGCCTGGGGCGGCGGCTCTATCAGCCGGGTCGAGCGCAAGACCGACGAGGCGCTGCTGCACGGGATGCAGGTCGGCTACCTCGGGCCGTTCTGGGCGATGACCGCCGCGCTCCCCCACATGAAGGAGCGCGGCTGGGGCCGGGTCATCAACATGTGCAGTCTCAACGGCGTCAACGCGCACATGGGCTCGCTGGAGTACAACGCCGCCAAGGAGGCGCTCCGCGCGCTCACCCGCACGGCGGCCCGGGAGTGGGCGCCGACGGGCGTCACGGTCAACGCGATCTGCCCTGCGGCGAAGAGCCAGGCGTTCTTCCGGGCGATCGGCGAGTACCCCGAGCTCGAGGCACTCGCCGACGCCGCCAACCCCATGGGCCGGATGGGTGACCCGTACGCCGACATCGCGCCCGTCGCGGTGTTCCTGGCCTCCGAGGGCAGCAGCTACCTCACCGGCAACACGCTCTTCGTCGACGGCGGCTCGCACATCAACGGAGCCGCCTGGGCCCCCGACCTGGACGCCGAGTAGCGCTGCCCGGACGGCCCCGGGGGCGATCGCCGTACGTAGCCGCCGCGGCCCACGTTCGTTGACGTGACGTGCGTCTCGTTCGTGCCCTGACCTCGCTCGTCGTCGCTGCCGTCGTGGCCCACGGGCCGGTGGCGCCGCCGGCCATGGCCGGCCCCGCCCAGGGCATCGCCCGAGCCGCAGCGCCGGCGTGGCTCGACTGCCCGAGCCAGGAGACGTTGCGGTCCGCGCGTGGCGTCGTCCTGCTCGTCCCCGGGACCGGCTCGAAGCCGGAGGAGGCCTGGTCGTGGGGCTACGCGCCCGCGCTCGCGGCGGACGGCTTCGCGACCTGCACCGTGGCGCTGCCCGACGACGGCCTCGGCAGCTTCACCACCGCCGCCACCCGGGTGCGCCGGGCCATCAAGGCGACGGCCCGGCTCGCTGAGCGGCGGATCTCGGTGGTCGGGCACAGCCAGGGCGGCGCCCTGCCCGTGTGGGCCGTGAAGTTCTGGCCGGGCGCGGCCGAGAAGGTCAAGGACGTGATCAGCCTGGCCGGACCTTTCGGCGGGACCCAGCTGGGCAACGAGCTCTGCACCGCCGGACGGTGCGCGACCCTGGCGTGGCAGCTGCGCGTCGGGGCGCAGCACGTGTCCGCGCTCCAGCACGCCCCGCTCCCCACGGGACGCCGGGCACCCTCGGTGACCTCGATCGCCGGCCTGTACGACGAGATCGTCCGCCCACAACCGGCAGCCAGCCGGCTCGACGGGGCGGCCAACGTGGTCCTGCAGGACGTCTGCGCCCACGACCCGTCCGAGCACGGCCTGATCCTGGGCGACCCGGTCGGCTACGCCCTCACCATCGACGCGCTGACCCATCGCGGCCCTGCGGACCCCGGCCGGCTCCCCGCGACCACCTGCGAGCAGACCTTCATCCCGCACGGCGACCTCGCGGGCTCCTACGTGTTCCTCGAGAGCGTCACCCGGTTCACGACCGGGCTCCTCGACCCGAGCCGCTGGGTCGACGCGGAGCCGCCCGTCCCCGCCTACGCCCGCCCGTGGGCGGACTGACGGCCGCCCGTTCGCGGGGTTTCATCCACGGACTAGGTGTACCCCGCCAGGACGTTGGTAGCGGCGAGCCTGGTTGAACGAACGAGAACCTCCGAATGGGATGTGGCTTGTCGAAGGCCCACTCCAACCCGGAGGTTCTCGTGTCCCACGGTAATGCCCGCACCCTGTTCCACGGTCGCCTGCTGATCGTTCAGCGGCATCAGGCCGGCTGGCCTCAGGCCCATATCGCCAAAGCGATGGGTATCTCGCGCAAGTGTGTGAAGACCTGGATCGACCGGTACGCCGCCGATGGCGAAGCCGGTCTGGTCGACAGGTCCTCGCGTCCGCACTCGATGCCGACCAGGACCAGCCCCGATGTCGAAGCGCGGGTGGTCGAGCTGCGTCGAGTCGAGCGACGCGGCCAGGACTGGATCGGCGCCGAGCTCGGGTTGGCGCCACGCACGGTGGCCAGGATCCTGCGGCGGCACCGAGTCCCCTACTTGCACCACTGCGACCCGATCACCGGTGAGGTGATCCGGGCCTCGAAGGTCACCGCGGTCCGCTATGAACGCGAACGTCCCGGCGAGCTGGTCCACATGGACGTCAAGAAACTCGGGCGGATTCCCGACGGCGGCGGCTGGGCCGCCCTGGGTCGTGAGGCCACGGGGGCACACCGACACAAGAAGGAACTGATCGGGTTCGACTTCGTTCACTCAGTCGTCGACGACCACACCCGCTACGCCTACTCAGAGGTTCTCGAGGACGAGAAGGGCGCCACCTGCGCCGCCTTCTTCCTCCGCGCTGCGGCCGCCTTCGAGGCCGCCGGGATCACCATCGAATCGCTCATCACAGACAACCACCTGTCCTATCGGCGCAGCCACGACATGAAGTCCGCGACCGCACTGCTCGGCGTCAAGCACATCTTCATCAGACCGATGTGCCCCTGGCAGAACGGCAAGGTCGAACGCTTCAACCGCACCATCCAGGTCGAGTGGGCATACCGCCACGTCTTCACCAGCAACGACGAGCGCACCGCGGCCCTTGCGCCCTACCTCGAGCGCTACAACACTCAACGCCGTCACAGCGCACTCGGAGGACGACCGCCGATCAGCCGACTGTCACCAACCTGATGGCCGAGTACAACTAGGAGTTGGCTGCAGCCTTGTCCTGATCGGCCTTGAGCATGAGCGCGATGTCGATGAGCTGGTCCTCCTGGCCACCGATGAGCTTGCGCCGGCCGGCCTCGAGCAGGATCTTGGCGCCGGAGACGCCGTAGCGGTCAGCGGCGTTGCCGGCGTGCTTGAGGAACGAGGAGTAGACCCCGGCGTACCCCATCATCAGCGTCATCCGGTCGAGCTGGCACTCCTCGGGCATGGCCGGCTTGATGACGTCCTCGGACGCGTCGACGATCTGGAGGAAGTCGACGCCCGTGGTCCAGCCGAGCTTGTCGCAGACGCCGATGAACGCCTCGAGCGGGGTGTTGCCGGCACCGGCACCGAACCGGCGGACCGAGCCGTCGATCTGCGTGGCGCCGGCGCGGGCGGCGATGACCGTGTTGGCGACGCCGAGGCCGAGGTTCTCGTGACCGTGGAACCCCACGTCGGCGACGTCACCGATCTCGGCGACGACCGCGGAGACCCGGTCGGCGGTCTGCTCCATGATCAGCGCACCGGCCGAGTCGACGACGTAGACGCACTGGCAGCCGGCGTCGACCATGATCCGGGCCTGCTTGGCGAGCACCTCCGGCGGCTGGGTGTGGCTCATCATCAGGAAGCCGACGGTCTCCAGGCCGAGCTCGCGGGCCAGGCCGAAGTGCTGGATCGAGACGTCGGCCTCGGTGCAGTGCGTGGCGATCCGGCAGATCTGCCCGCCGTTGTCCTGGGCTGCCCGGATGTCGTCCTTGGTGCCGACGCCGGGGAGCATCAGGAACGCGATCTTGGCGCGCTTGGCGGTCTCGGCCGCGATCTTGATGAGCTCCTGCTCCGGTGTCCTGGAGAACCCGTAGTTGACCGACGAGCCACCGAGACCGTCGCCGTGGGTCACCTCGATGACCGGGATGCCCGAGCTGTCGAGGGCCTCGACGATGTCGTGCACCTCCTGGCCGGTGAACTGGTGCCGCTTGTGGTGCGACCCGTCCCGCAGGCAGGTGTCGGTGAGCCGGAGGTCGAGCTTGCCCCAGGGCTCGTCGCCGTGGGTGCCCGACCAGGTGCGCTCGAGTGCGTTGATGCCAGAACTGTCAGTCACAGTGCCCTCGCGATGTTGTCGCCGACCTGCGCGGCGGCGGCGGTCATGATGTCGAGGTTGCCGGAGTAGGGCGGCAGGTAGTCGCCGGCCCCCTCCACCTCCACGAAGATCGCGACCTTGGTCTGGCCCTTGGTGGCCTCCGACGGCCCGTCGATCTGCGGCTCCTGGAGCAGCCGGTAGCCGGGGACGTACTCCTGGACCGCCTTCTCCATCGCCACGATCGACTGGACGATCGCGTCGGTGTCGGAGTCCGGCGACACCATGCAGAAGATCGTGTCCCGCATGATCATCGGCGGCTCGGCCGGGTTGAGGATGATGATCGCCTTGCCCTGCTGGGCACCGCCGATCGACTCCACGCCCGCAGCCGTCGTCCGGGTGAACTCGTCGATGTTGGCTCGGGTGCCGGGGCCGGCGGAGACCGACGACACCGAGGCGACGATCTCGGCGTACGACACGGTGGCGGCGCGGGAGACCGCGGCGACCATCGGGATGGTGGCCTGGCCGCCGCAGGTGATCATGTTGACGTTCATCGCGCCGAGGTGCTCGGTCCCGTTGACCGGCGGGATCACGGCGGGCCCGACCGACGCCGGCGTGAGGTCGATGGCCCGGATGCCCGCCTCCTCGTAGCGCGGCGCGTACTCGCGGTGCACGTAGGCCGACGTCGCCTCGAAGATCAGGTCGGGCAGCTCGTCCTGCTTGAGCAGCCAGTCGACCCCTTCGTGGCTCGACTCCAGGCCCTTGGCCGCGGCGAGCTTGAGGCCCTCGCTGGAGGGGTCCACGCCGATCATCCAGCGCGGCTCGATCACCTCGCTGCGCAGCAGCTTGTACATGAGGTCGGTCCCGATGTTGCCGGGCCCGACGATCGCGGCGGTCTTCTTGGTCATCGACTACTCCTCGAACTCTGCGGTCAGTGTGTCGAAGCCGCTGATCGACGCCTCCACGCGGTCTCCCGGGGCGAACGGCACGAACGGGCCCAGGGCACCGGACAGGACGAGGTGGCCCGCGCGCAGCGGGTCCCCGAACCGGACGCACTGGACGGCCAGCCAGCGCAGCGCCTCGAGGGGGTCGCCCAGGCACGCGGCGCCGGTGCCGGTCGAGCGCTCCTGCCCGTTGACGGTCAAGGACATGACCACGTCACGGGGCTCCAGGTCGTCGAGCTTCCGGCCCTCGCGGCCCACGACGAAGAGCCCGCTGGACGCGTTGTCGGCGACCGTGTCGGTGAAGCCGATGTCCCAGCCCTCGATCCGCGAGTCCACGATCTCCAGCGCCGGCAGCGCGACCTCGACCCGCTCGCGGACCGCCTCGAACGTGATCTGGTCCTCGGGGAGGTCGACGTCGGCGGCCATCATGAAGGCCACCTCGGCCTCGACCCGCGGCTGCAGGAGCCGGCGCATCGAGATCGCGGCCCCCGGAGTGTTGGCAGCGTCACTCACGTCCATCTCGTCGAGCAGGTAGCCGAAGTCGGGCTGGTCGACGCCGAGCTGGTCCTGGACCGCCTTGGACGTCGCGCCGATCTTGCGGCCCACCACCGTCGCCCCGGCCGCCAGGCGCTTCCGCACCAGGCCCTGCTGCACGGCGTACGCCGCCGGCAGGTCGTCGGTGCCGATGAGGTCGCGGACCGGGGCGCAGGGGACCCGGGTCGCCAGAGCGTCGGCCAGCCGCTCCACGGCAGCCGAAATCCGCTCCTCCGAGGTCACGGCGTGATTCTAGAACCTGTTACAGTTTTGCGCCATGAGCGCCCCCCAGTCGGCCCCTCTGCCGGACGAGGTCGACGTCGTCGTCGTGGGTGCCGGAGCGGCCGGGATGTCCGCCGCGCTCGCCTCGGCGAAGCAGGGGCTCGACACCGTGCTGCTGGAGAAGAGCGCGTACTTCGGCGGCTCGACCGCACGCAGCGGTGGCGGCGTGTGGATCCCCGGCAACTACGCCCTGAAGGCGGCCGGCCAGGTGTCCGCCGACGACATGGCCCAGTCCAAGCTCTACCTCGACTCGATCGTCGGCGACGACGTCCCCAAGGACCGCCGCGACACCTATCTCGACCGCGGCCCCGAGGTCATGGACTTCGTCAGGGAGCACACCCCCCTGCGGTTCACCTGGGTGCCCGGCTACGCCGACTACCACCCCGAAGCGCCCGGTGGCCGTGCCGCCGGACGCACCTGCGAGCCCATCCCGATGGATGCGCGCTTCCTCGGTGGCGAGCTGGAGCGGCTGCACCCGCAGTACACCAAGGCTCCGGCCAACATGATCGTCACCCAGGCCGACTTCCGGAAGATCAGCCTCGGCCTGCGGACGCTGCGCGGACCGCTGACCATGGTGAAGGTGGTCGTCCGGCGGATGCTCAGCCTGCTGCGCGGGCAGAAGATGTTCGCGATGGGCAACGCGATCGCGATCGGGCTCCGCAAGGGTCTGATGGACGCGGGCGTCCCCGTCGTCTACGAGGCCGAGCTCACCGGGCTGGCCCTCGACAACGGCCGCGTGGTCGGGGTCGAGGTCACCCACGACGGCGTGACCCGCACCGTCGGCGCCCGCCGCGGTGTCGTGCTGGGCAGCGGTGGGTTCGAGCGCAACCTCGAGCTGCGCGAGAAGTACCTGCCGCAGCCCACCTCCGTGGACTGGACGACGGGCTCGCAGTTCAACACCGGCGGCGGCCTGCTGGCCGGCATCGCCGCCGGCGCGGGGACCGACCTGCTCGACGACGGCTGGTGGGGGCCGACGATCCCGCTGCCCAACGGCCCGTGGTTCTGCCTGGCCGAGCGCAACCTGCCCGGCTCGATGATCGTCAACCAGGCCGGTCGGCGCTACATGAACGAGGCGCTCCCCTACGTCGAGGCCGTGCACGAGATGTACGCCGGCGAGGCGACCGGCGTGGGACACGTGCCGTCGTGGATGGTCATCGACCAGCGTTACCGCAACCGCTACGTCTTCGCCGGCCTGATGCCGCGCCAGCCGTTCCCGGGCCGGTGGTTCAAGGAGGGCGTGATCAAGAAGTCCTCGACCATCGCGGGACTGGCCGCCGAGATCGGCGTCCCCGCCGACGCGCTGGAGGCCACGGTCGAGCGGTTCAACGGCTTCGCCCGCAGCGGTGCCGACGAGGACTTCCACCGCGGCGAGTCGGCGTACGACAAGTACTACTCCGACCACACGGTGAAGCCGAACCCCTCGTTGCACGTCATCGACCAGGCGCCGTTCTACGCGGTCAAGATCGTGCCCGGTGACCTCGGCACCAAGGGCGGGCTGGTCACCGACGAGCGCGCGCGGGTCCTGCGCCCGGACGGCTCGGTCATCCCGGGCCTGTACGCCGCCGGCAACGTGTCGTCGGCGGTCATGGGGCACACCTACGCGGGCCCCGGTGCCACGATCGGTCCGGCGCTGGCGTTCGGCTACCTGGCCGCCGAGGACATCGCGACCGCGTCGGTGGTCGAGGTCGGCGACGGCGGAGCGTCTCGAAACCACCTCAGCGAGGAGTCGGCCTAGTGCCCATCGACGCGGACACGGCCGTCGGCGCGCACGTCGGCACCACCACGTTCAGCTGGGAGTCGAGCGACGTCCTGCTCTACCACCTGGGGATCGGCGCGGGCTCGCGGCCGGGAGACCACCTCGACCCGCAGGTCCTGCGCTACACGACCGAGCACACCAGCAACGGGCAGGGCCAGCAGGTCCTGCCGTCGTTCGGTGTCGTGGTGCCGACCTTCCACCAGACCGACCCGCCGCCGCTCGACCTGCCCGGCTGCGACATCAACCTGGCGCAGGTCGTGCACGGCTCGCAGGCGATCACCGTGCACGCTCCCCTGCCGGTGTCCGGCTCGGCGACCCTGACCACGACGCTCACCGACGTCTGGGACAAGGGCAAGGCCGCGGTCATCTGGCAGGAGGGCGTCGCCACGTCAGAGTCGGGCGAGCCGCTGTGGACCGTCCGCTCCTCGATCTTCGTCCGCGGGGAGGGCGGCTGGGGCGGCGACCGCGGGACGTCCGAACCCGTCGAGCTCCCGGACCGGTCACCGGACGCCGAGACGACGTACGTCATCACACCGCAGCAGGCGCTGCTCTACCGCCTCTGCGGCGACCGCAACCCGCTGCACTCCGACCCGGCGTTCGCCGAGGCTGCGGGATTCCCCGCGCCCATCCTGCACGGACTGTGCTCCTACGGCATCGCGCTGCGCGAGCTGACCGACGCCCTCCTCGGTGGTGACGCGGCCCGGGTCGGGGGGTTCGCCGCGAAGTTCGCCGGCGTCGTCTACCCGGGCGAGACCCTGCGCGTCCGGGGCTGGCACGAGGACGGCCGCATCGTCGGCTCGGCGAGCGTGGCCGGGGGCGAGCGCGCCGACGCGCCGGTGCTCGGCGACGTGGTCCTGACGCCGGCCTAGCCGGGACCGGTCAGCCGGCGTACCTCGCGACCAGCTCGAACACGGCCTCGGCGGGGGCCGGCATGGCAGCGATCTCGGCCGCGACCCGCTCGGCGTTGCGGCGGGTCACGGGATCCTCGAGCAGCGACGCCACGGCGTCCGCGACAGCCTCCGGGGTGACTTGCGAGGGCATCAACGCGAGTGCCGCGCCGGTCGCGACGCCTCCCTCGGCGTTGCGGAACTGGTCGGCCGCCTGGGGCAGGCACAGCTGTGGCACACCCTGCGCCAGTGCGCCGAGGAAGGTTCCGGAGCCTCCGTGCGACACGACGGCCGTGGCCGTGGCGAGCACCCGGGGCTGGTCGACCCACGCCTCGACCCGGACGTTGGCCGGCTGGTCTCCCAGGTCCGTGTCGCCGTCGCGTCCGACCGCCACCAGGACCTCGACCGGCAGACCGGCCACGGCGCGCACCAACGGGCCGAGGTCGAGAGCCCGGTTCTGGACCGTCCCCATCGTCACGTAGACCAGCGGGGGCAGGCTTGGGGCCGCCTCGTGGGCGGTCGCCGGACGCAGCGGCTGGACGACTGAGATGTGGCCGGTGGCGACCGCCTGGACCGAGGCCGGGCAGATGTCCAGGTACGGGTGCTCGAAGCAGCCCGCGTGGGGCGGCACCCCCAGCCCGTGCCCGGCCCACATCGGCGCGAGCCGCTCGCCCGCCTCGGTCAGCATCGGTGCCGGCACCGCCCCGCCGAACGCGTGCGTGAGGCTCGGGACGCCGAGCACGGCACCGACGAGGGGTGAGGCGAGCTCGCCCTGCTCGTGCACCATCAGGTCCGGCGCCCAGTCCCGGGCGAGCGGGAGCAGGTCCGCGGCCATGGGTGGCGCGAAGGCCGACCCGAACATCCTCGGGAAGACGTACGCCGCCCGCTCCGGCGGCGGCAGCGTCGCCGCCGGGCCCATCACGCCGTCCCGCAGACGGGCCAGCTCGGCTCCGGTCGGCCCGCACCTCACGGCCGGGATCGCCGCCTCCTGCAGGACAGGGTGGACATGCGCCCCCGTCGCCCACAGGACCTCGTGACCGGCCCCCGCGAACGCGTGCGCGAGCGGCACCATGGGGAGCACGTGCCCGATGCCGGTGGTCGACGAGAAGAGGACGCGCATCCGGTCAGCATGCCGGGGCGCGAGCCCGGGTGCCAGCGCTACGCGGACGGGGCCGCCGAGGAGCCTGCGGGATAGAGCTCACGGAAGTCGGACCTGTCGTGAGCGCTCAGGCGTCCGCAGCGCTCCCGCCAGCCCAGGTAGGACATCACCGCCCCGGAGTGGGTGCGCGGGTAGTGCCGCAGCCCGAGCGCGTGACCGAGCTCGTGGCTGGTCGTGTGCTTGCGCATGCACGACTGGTCCCGGCGGTCGAAGGCCCTGATCCGCTGCGGGTTGACCGTGATGTCCGCGTGCACCAGGTGCCCGCTGTCGTCCCAGAACCACTCGGTCCATCCGGTGAACCGGTCACCCGAGCCCCGATAGCGCACGGTCACCACGTCCTCGTGGTCGGAACAGCTCGCCGCGATGACGAACGTGGGCCCGCCGGGGACCCGGTTCCACTGACGGACCGCGCGCTTGACACCCCACTCAGCGCCGACGTGCGACTCGACGCAGATGGTCTCGACGTGGGTGCTCCAGCTGCGGAGCGGTTCCTTGTGAGTCGGGCCGGCGAGCGACGAGCCGCCGTACGAGGCGGTTGCGAGGATCACCAGGGTGATCAGGAGCGCGCGGAGGTAGAGGTTTCGAGACATGATGCGGCCTTCCGAGATGGTTGCAAGAGGGCGCGGTCGCCTCAACGCCGGCCGAGTCCCGGGTTATCCGTGTCGATCCCACTCCGCGGGGGTCATCGCGGGGCGGGCGGAAGGCGTAGGTCTCGACCGGCGTCGTAGGTGGGGAAGGCGCCCCGCTGGTGGGTGGACAGGCCGTACCCCCCGGAACGGCCTGGTTATGCCACCAGCTTGGCGCCTTCCTGGGCGGTCGACCGCCCGTCCGTGGCCCCCGCGGCCGGCGTAGCCAGGGCGGGGTGCTGCGCGACCTCGTCGAGGCGCAGCTTGCGCTCCATCCGTCGGATGGAGCGGGCCCGCCGCCACTCGGTCAGCAGCGTCTTGAGGACCCGCAGGCCGTCCGAGACGGCGTGCAGGTCGGACTCGCCGAACAACCGCAGCTTCTCGACCGAGGGCACCTCGACGATCCGGGCCCCGGATGCGGCGAAGCGGCAGTTGATGACGGTCTCGATCTCGAACCCGTCGCCCCACGTCATCTTGCCGTTGGG
>NZ_JAEMSS010000291.1 GCF_016462705.1 Nocardioides sp.
CGGGAGTGACGAACAGCGCGATCTCGAGCCGCTGCCGCCACCGGGAGCTGCCGGGAGGGCTGCCCGGCACCGGGGACCGCCCGGAGGGGTCGCCGGTGCCGTGCTCGCCGGGGGCGCCACGACCTGCGTGGCGGCGGTCGCCGGGTCGCGCAGGGCGGCGGCGAACGCCGAACCGTCGGCGAACCGCTGCTGCGGGTCCTTGGCGAGGGCGCGCTGGACGACCGCGGCCAGGTCCGCAGGCACCGACGCGGGCAGGTCGGGCACCGGCTGCTGGATGTGGGCCAGCGCGGTCGCGACCGGCGACTCGGCCTCGAACGGACGGCGCCCGGCCAGACACTCGAAGGCGACGACCCCGAGCGAGTAGACGTCGGACCGCGAGGTCGCCACCTCGCCGCGGGCCTGCTCGGGGGAGAGGTACTGCGGCGTGCCCATGACCTGGCCGGTGCCGGTCAGGCCGAGTCCCTCGCTGGCGCGGGCGATCCCGAAGTCGGTGATCTTGACCGTGCGGTCGGGGGTGACCATGAGGTTCGCCGGCTTGATGTCGCGGTGCACGATCCCGCCGCGGTGGGCGGCACCGATGGCGTCCCCGGCCTGCGCGAGCAGGTCGCGCACGGCGCCCGGGTCGAGCGCCTGGCCCGGGCGCAGCAGCGCCGAGAGCGGCTGGCCGTCGACGAGCTCCATGACCAGGAACGGCCGCGGGATCCCGGAGCCGTCGGCGACGCCGGAGGCCTGCGACTCGCCGACGTCGAAGACCGCGGCTATCCCGGGGTGCTGGAGGCCGGCGGCGTGCCGGGCCTCGGTCTCGAAGCGGGAGCGGAACGTCGCGTCGTCGGCGTACTCGTGCTTGAGCAGCTTGATGGCGACCGGCCGGTCCAGCGCGGTGTCGGTGCCGCGCCACACCTCGCCCATGCCGCCGGTGGCGATCCGGCTGTCGAGCCGGTAGCGGCGCGCGTCGTCGGCGAAGCGCTGCGCGTCGTCCGGGGGCCCGCCCGCGGGATGCACGGGGCCGGTGGGTGTGTCGCTCACTGGATCACCGCCTCCATGATCGCCTTGGCGATCGGTCCGCCGAGACGGCCGCCCGCGATCTCGCCGCGGTCGACGCCGTCGACCTTCTGGATCATCACGGCCACCGCGACCTGGGGGTCCTGGGCCGGGGCGAACGAGACGAACCACGCGTAGGGCGGCACGTCGTCCTGGCCGCTCTGCGCGGTCCCCGTCTTGCCCGCCACGGTGATGCCGTTGATGGCAGCCGGGTTGGCCGTGCCGTCCTCGACCGTGTAGACCATCAGGTCGGTCAGCTGGTCCGCGGTCGAGGCCGAGACCGCCTCGGAGAACTCCTCGGGCTCGGTCTGCCGGAGCACCTCGAACGTCGGCGACTGCACCTGGTCGACCAGGTAGGGCCGCATCACGACCCCCTGGTTCGCGATGCCGGCGACCACCATCGCCATCTGCAGGGGGCTGGCCTGCACCTCGAACTGGCCGATGGCCGACTGCCCGGTCTGCGGCGGGTTGGCCCGGTCGGGGAAGTTGGACACCGACTGCGGGCCGAGGTCCTCGAAGTACTCCTGGTTGAAGCCGAACGCCTCGGCCTGCTCGCGGAGCGCCTCCTCGCCGAGCTGGACGCCGAGCTGGGCGAAGGTGGTGTTGCACGAGTTGCCCATCGCCACCTCGAACGGGATGGTGTCGGAGCCGCACTCACGACCCTCGTTGTCGATCAGCCCGCTGTCGTCGGAGGTCTGGGGGAGCTGGTAGGACACGCCGCCGGGCACCTCGTCGGAGGCCTCGTAGAGGCCGTTCTCGATCGCCGCGGCGGCGGTCACGAGCTTGAACGTCGAGCCCGGTGGCAACGTGGTCCGGATCGCGCGGTTGACCAGCGGCTCGTCCTCGCGCGCGTCGAGCCGCTTGTAGGCCGAGTCCACCGCGGAGAAGTCGTGCGAGGCCAGCTCGTTGGGGTCGTAGGACGGCAGCGAGGCCATCGCCAGGATCTTGCCGGTGTCCGGCTCGAGCGCGACGACCGAGGCCTCGACCTCGCCGGGCAGTGCCTCGAGGGCCTCGTACGCCGCGTCCTGGGCGGCCCGGTCGATGGTCAGCTGGACGTTGCCGCCCTTGCCGGCCTTGCCCGAGAGCAGGTCGACCAGCTTGGTCACGAACAGCAGGTCGTCGTCGCCGGAGAGGACCCGGTTCTGGGTCTGCTCGACCCCGGTCTGGCTGAAGAAGGAGAAGTAGCCCGTGAGGTGCGCGTACTTCTCGGGCTCGGGGTACTCCCGCTGGAACTCGTACTTGTCGTCGACCGGCGTGCTCTCGGCGACCGGGTCGCGCCCGACCAGGATGGCGCCCCGCTCGGCGGAGTAGGCGGCCACGATGACCCGCCGGTTGCGCGGGTCGTCGGCGTAGTCCTGCGACTTGGCGTACTGCAGCCAGGTCGCGTTGACCATGAGCGCCAGGAAGAGGAACAGGCAGAAGAGCGAGATGGTGCGGATCGGCTTGTTCACGACGGCGTGCCTCCGACCCGGATGACCTGGGTGGAGAGGTCGTCGGCGTCGTCGTCCTCGGAGAGGTCCGGCACCGGCCTCCGGGCCAGGTCGGAGATGCGGATGAGCAGGGCGACGATGACCCAGTTGGCGACCAGGGAGGAGCCGCCGTAGGAGAGGAACGGCGTGGTGAGACCGGTCAGCGGGATCAGCCGGGTGACCCCGCCGATCACGACGAAGACCTGGAGCGCCAGCACCCCGGCGAGACCGACCGCGACCAGCTTGCCGAAGCCGTCGCGGGAGATCAGGGCCGCGCGGAGCGCGCGCTCGACGATCAGGCCGTACACGACGATGACCGCCATCACACCGGTGAGGCCGAGCTCCTCGCCGATGGCGGCCAGGATGAAGTCGGACTCCGCGAAGGGGATCCGCTCGGGGCTGCCCCCGCCGAAGCCGCGGCCGATGAGCCCGCCCCAGGCCATCCCGAACAGGCCCTCGACGAGCTGGCCGCTGCCGGGGGTCTCGTCGATGTACTTCATCGGGTCGAGCCAGATGTTGATCCGGTTCTGCACGTGGTCGAGGTAGCGGACCCGGTCGGCCAGGAAGTAGACCGCGGCGGAGCCGGCCACGAACATCGAGCCGCCGAGGAGCAGCCACCCGGGCCGCTCGGTGGCGACGTAGAGCATGATCAGGAAGAGGCCGAAGAACAGCAGGCTGGAGCCGAGGTCCTTCTGGAAGACCAGG
>NZ_JAEMSS010000292.1 GCF_016462705.1 Nocardioides sp.
GGGTGGGAGGGACGGCCGTCAGCCAGGTCGACATGTGGTCCATCCTCAGCGGCCGTCACGTTCGCCGCCCGGTGCGAACGTCCGGTCCTGCGGGGGACCTTCGTCCTCAGTGGCGGGTTACCGTTCCGGACCGGTTGTCGGATTCGTCGTCAGCCGTTCGTGGAGAGGGTGACGGGCTGCCGCGGGCAGCCGACGCGTCGTCATCTCGACCAGGAGGATCAATGAAGCTGCTGCTCACCTCGGCCGGCGTGCAGAACCCGTCCATCCGCGCCGCGCTCGTCGACATGCTCGGCAGACCGATCGAGGAGTCGACAGCGCTCTGCGTCCCCACGGCGATGTACGGCCACCCCCAGGTCGGGATGGGGGCCAAGCCCTGGCAGTTCATCAGTGGCAGCGAGGGCCTGCCGATGGTCAGTCTCGGCTGGAGGTCGATGGGCATCCTCGAGCTGACCGCTCTGCCCAGCCTCGACAGGGAGCACTGGGTGCCGCTGGTGTCCGAGGCGGATGCGCTGCTGGTGGCCGGCGGCGACGTCATCTACCTCCGCTACTGGATGCAGGAGTCGGGACTGGCGGGCCTGCTTCCCTCGCTGTCCGACACGGTGTGGGTGGGGCTGAGCGCCGGCAGCATGGTGATGACCCCCCAGGTCGGCGACGACTTCGTCCAGTGGGAGCCGCCCACCGGCCGCACCGACGCCGCGCTCGGCCTCGTCGACTTCGCCATCTGCCCCCACCTGGTCCCCGACGGCGGACCGGGCAACACGATGGCGGAGGCCGAGGCCTGGGCCGCCACCATCCCCGGGCCGAAGTACGTGATCGACGACGAGACCGCCATCGCGGTCGTGGACGGCTCCGTCGAGGTCGTGTCGGAAGGAACGTGGAGGCGACTTCCCGACTGACCGGTGCGAACCCTCGGCGGAGCGGCAGCCCGGCTACGCCGCAGCCGACGCGTGCACCGTCAGCCGCAGCTGCCGCCGGTGGTGGTTGGTCGCCTCGACGGTGAAGATCACCAGCGCGACCCAGACGAGCACGAACCCGATCCACCGCGACGCGGGCATCGCCTCGTCGAGGACGAAGACGCCGAGGGCGAACTGCAGCACCGGAGCGAGGTACTGCAGCAGACCGAGCGTGGTCATCGAGACCCGGGTGGCGGCGGCACCGAAGCAGATCAGCGGGATGGCGGTGACGATGCCGGTGGACGCCAGCAGCAGGGCGTGGCCGGCGCCCTCGCTGCCGAACGACGACGCACCGGAGGCGATGAGCCAGCCGAGGTACGCGGCGGCGAGGGGGGCCACGACCGTCGTCTCGACGGCCAGGCTCTCCACGGCACCGACGTTGGCGGTCTTCTTCAGCAGGCCGTACGTGCCGAACGAGAACGCGAGGACCAGCGCGATCCACGGCAGCCGGCCGTAGTCGACGGTGAGCACGACGACGGCGAGGCTGGCGATGCCCAGGGCGCCCCACTGCAGAGGACGGAGCCGCTCGCCGAGGATGACCACGCCCATGAGCACAGTGACCAGCGGGTTGATGAAGTAGCCGAGCGAGGTCTCGACGACCCGCTCGTTGTTGACGCCGTAGATGTACGTCGCCCAGTTGACGGTGATGATCAGCGCCGCGGCGGCCAGCAGCAGGAAGGTGCGCCGGTCGGCCAGGATCGCGCGCAGCTGCGTGGTACGCCGGAAGACCACGACGAGGAGGCCCATCGTCACCATCGACCAGAGGATCCGGTGCGCCAGGATCTCCACCGCGCCCGCGGGCTCGAGCAACGGCCAGTAGAGGGGGAACCCGCCCCAGAGGCCGTACGCGGCCATCCCCAGGAGCAGTCCTCGACGCTGCTCCGGCACTGCTCAACCCTAGTGCGCAGAAGGTCCGGGGAACCTCCGGGTTTCGGTCAACGTCCGCAGGGATAAGGTCACTGCACCACATACTCGGAGAGGGAACCCCTACATGCGCAAGCTCATCTCGGTCCTCGCGGCCGTCATCATCGCGGCAGCCACCATGGTCGCGTTCCAGAGCGCCCCGGCCAACAGCGCCGCCAAGGTCAAGCACGAGATCAAGATCATCGACGCCGGCGAGATCAAGAACAGCGGCCGGTTCTTCGTCAAGGGCAAGGTCCCGACCGCCGCGAAGAAGACCATCAAGCTCGAGCGCAAGGTCGGCAACCAGGGCAGGAAGCTCTACAAGAAGATGAAGTCCAACAACAAGGGCAAGTTCGCCTTCCAGTTCGACGGCCCGACCGGCAGCTGCTTCTACGTGGTGGCGCCGAAGACCGCCGGCTACAAGAAGACCAGCGTCAAGATCGGCTGCATCGTCCGCGTGTGACGCCGACACCGCACGTCGCCACCCCCCGTCCCGTCAGGGGCGGGGGGTCCGCGTTGCCCGGGGCGCTCGTCCTGGCCGTCGTCCTCGTGCTCGGCCTGCTCCTCACTCTCGTCCCCAGCCCGGCGACGGGAGCGGCCAAGGTCCGCCACGACCTGACCGTCGCGGCCGAGGAGGTCGGCGGTGAGGGCACCAACCACTTCCGCATGTTCGGCGCGGTGCCGACCTACCAGGGCCGCCGGCTCAAGATCCAGCACCGGGTCGACGACGGCGGATGGCGGCTCTGGAAGACGACTCTCACGGCCGCCGAGGACGGCGCGTTCAGCGAGCGGATCTACGGCGGAAAGCGCGGCAGCCGGGTCTGCTACAAGGTCGTCGTCCCCGCGACGAAGAAGTACAGGACGACCAAGCGCAAGGTCGCCTGCATCACGACCAGCTGACGCCGACGGTGCGTCAGCTGACCGTCCAGGTGTCGCCGCCGCCGATCAGGGCGGCGAGGCGCTCCGCCGGCTCGCCGGAGGTGGACGCGCGGGCCTCCGCGATCTGGGCACGGGCCTGGTCGTCGTACGTCGGCCGCTCGACCTGCCGGAAGATGCCGATCGGCGACTGCTTGAGGTAGCCGAGCTCGGTCAGCCGCGAGATCGCGAACGCCAGCGTCGGGTCGGGGTTGTGGGCGTCGTGGACCAGGATCGCGTCCGCGCCGACCTCGGCGACCAGGGCGACCTTGACCCCACCGGTCTCGCTGTCGCGGATCAGGCCCTTGTCGCCTCCGGCGCCGAAGAGGATCGGCTCTCCGTGGACCAGGGGGATGATCGCGTCGGCCTTGGTGTCGTTGTCCTTGATCGCGTCGAACGCGCCGTCGTTGAAGATCGGGCAGTTCTGGTAGATCTCGACGAA
>NZ_JAEMSS010000129.1 GCF_016462705.1 Nocardioides sp.
GGGCGGAAGCGGGCGGTCACCTCGCCGCCGTCGCCGTGGTAGACCGGGGCTGGGTAGGACATGGGTCGATCATGGGGCATGTCGCCCGGCCCGTGCATCAGGCCAGCGGCGGGCGGCGCAGGGTGGCGGCGGGCGACTCGCCGTACGCCTGGCGGTAGAGCGCGGCGAACCGGCCGAGGTGCGCGAAGCCGTAGCGCTGGGCCAGCGCGCGGACGGTGGTCGTGGCCGGAGTGGCGTCGACCAGCGCCACCCGGACCCGCCGCAGCCGGGCCTGCCGGACGTAGTCCATCGGGGACATGTCGACGTCCCGCCGGAAGCGCGCCTGGAGGGCGCGGACGCTCAGGTGCACCTCGCGGGCGAGCCGGACCGTCGACCAGGCGTCCGTGGGGTTGGCCTCGATGAGCTGGATGGCGCGTCCCACGGCGGTGCGGGGGCCCACGGAGGCCGCCCGGTCCAGGAGGTCGCGGTAGTTGTGGTCGTGACCCAGCAGGAGCGCGTCGAGGACCACTCCCTCGAGCCGCCGCGCCGCGGCCGGGTGCCGGGTGAGCGCGGTGGGCCGGCGCAGCTCCTCGACCAGCAGCCTGAGGATCGGCTCCCAGGACTTGCCCAGCGGGGTCCTCAGGTCGAGCTCGAAGGCCAGCTCCAGCGGGTCCGTGAGCGTCTGGCCGAGGAGGTGCTCGAGCTCGGCCTCGAGGGTCCCGGGGGACAGCATGATGACCAGGCCGACACAGTCCTCGGACACCGACACGTGCCCCGTCGCGCCGACGGGGAAGACCGCGGCCGAACCGACGTCGATGACCCTCGGCTCGCCCGTCCCGCTGCTCATCTCGGCACGTCCGCGCAGGACGAAGACGATGTAGACGTCCTGGGTCTCGTCGGTGTGCAGCACGAGGCGGCGGCCGTAGGACACCTGGCCGACCGTGAGGGCACCGATCCGGGCCGTCACCAGCTCCAGGTCCACCGTGGCGACGCCGTGCGGCAGGTCGAGACGGTGCGGCAGGTAGACCTGCGCGACGAGGGCCTCGGCGTCGGCCGGGAGCGAGGCCCGGCGCGCCTCGTTGCCGGGGGAGGGGGGTTCCGTCGAGCCGGCCATGCCCAGGTCTCCTCACTGCGCGCCGGCCTCGCGCGGGGGTCACGGGGCAGGTCGTGCGGCTGGTCCCAAGGTAGCCCTGCGGAGCCCTGCTGTCCGTCGCGCGTCGTGACCTGTCCAGAACACGCCACGATGCGGCTGTCGCCACATCGAAGCCGCGCGACCAGGAAACCTTGCTGGAGCGCGCCGTCTCAGACGAGCGCGCCAGTTGGCGACGAACCCCCCCGACTCGTCGACTGAACGGGGACCGCCTCCCACGGGCGGTCCCCGTGTCGTCGTCCGGGGCGGCTGCGCTTGAATGCGCCATGGCCCTCTCCGACTTCCCCCGGCACCCGCTGACGTTCGGGCCCAGCCCCGTGCACCCGTTGGCCCGCCTCAGCGCCCACCTGGGCGGCGCCCAGGTCTGGGCCAAGCGCGACGACTGCAACGCCGGGCTCGCCTACGGTGGCAACAAGACCCGCAAGCTCGAGTACCTCGTGCCCGACGCGCTCGCGCAGGGCGCCGACACCCTCGTGTCCATCGGCGGCTACCAGTCCAACCACACCCGGCAGGTCGCCGCGGTGGCCGCGCACCTCGGGATGGACTGCGTGCTCGTGCAGGAGAACTGGGTCCCGGACTGGACCGACCCGCTGAGCACGCAGGTCGGCAACATCATGCTGAGCCGGGTCATGGGCGCCGAGGTGCGACTGGACCCGGCGGGCTTCGACATCGGGTTCCGCGACTCCTGGCGCCAGGCGCTCGCGGACGTCGAGGCGCGCGGCGGCACGCCCTACGGCATCCCCGCGGGTGCCTCCGACCACCCCCTCGGCGGTCTCGGGTTCGCCGGCTGGGCGTACGAGGTCGCGGAGCAGGAGCGCGAGCTCGGTGTCTTCTTCGACACGATCGTGGTCTGTACCGTCACCGGCTCCACGCACGCGGGCATGATCGCGGGGTTCGCCGCCCTCGAGGAGGCCGGCGGCCGGCCGCGCCGGGTCCTCGGCATCGACGCGTCGGCGACCCTGGACAAGACCCGGGACCAGGTCTCCCGGATCGCGCGGAGCACCGCCGAGCTGATCGGCGTCGGCCGGGACCTCCGCGACGACGAGATCACCGTGCTCGAGGGCTGGGCCGGCGACGTCTACGGCGTACCCGTGCAGTCGACCCTCGACGCGATCCGGCTCACCGGCCAGCTCGAGGGGGTGATCCTCGACCCCGTCTACGAGGGGAAGTCGATGGCCGGCCTCATCGACCTGGTGCGCAACGGTGACATCGGTCCCGGCTCGACGGTGCTCTACGCCCACCTCGGCGGCCAGCCGGCGATCAACGCGTACGCCGGCCTGTTCGGCACGACCGAGCGGGTGGCCGAGTGAGGTCGCGTCCTACTGCCCGTCCGCCTGCCCGTCCTTCTGCCCGTCCACGGGACCGCTCTCGTCGCGCCGGTGTTCCGCCGCCCGCGCCCGGCGGAGCTCGTCCTGCTTGCGCCGCCGATTGATCTCCGCCCTGGCCAGGACGTAGGCGAGGACGACCGGCCAGACGTACTTCACCTTGTCGAGCAGCCAGCGGACCCAGTCAGGGACGCGCAGGTCCGGCGGGCCGGGCAGGTCGGGCCACGGCACGCTCGGCAGGTCGGGCCACGGGATCTCCGGGAGGTCCGGGAGGTCCGGGAGGTCCGGGAGCGGGAGGTCGGGCCAGTCGATGCTCACGGCGAACCTGACGACCAGCAGGCCGAGCACCAGCGGGACGACCACCGTGGCCACGCCGCCGGCGGTGGCGAGCACCGCGTAGCGGCCCGGGTGCTCCCGGACCTTGGCCTCGTACGCCGCCGCGGCGGAGCCCTCCGCCGGGACCAGGTCCACGCCACCGACGCCGGCCAGTGCCTGGGCGTCCTCGTCCGGCCCGAACCAGGTGGCCCGGCGCGGCCTGCCCAGCGTCGAGAACCGCACCACGACGGTGCCGAGCTCGGCGCCGTCCAGGGCGACCTTCTCGTCCCACGACTTCTTCTCGCCGGCCTCCGCGCCGTCGACGAGCCAGCGGACCTGGTGGGTCGACGAGCCCGACGCCTCGACCCGGTGGGCGCGGCCCTGGTGGTCCAGGGTCCAGACCTGGGTGCCGTCGCTCACCCCGGCAACGCTAGGGACGGCGGCGCCCGCGGGCATCGGCCCGCGGTCGGTCCGGGCCAGACTTTGGTCGGGCCCGGCGTGGCTCAGGGACAGGTGACGCCGGTTGTCCGCTCGCTGAGCTCCCACAGCGCCCGCTGGGCGACCGCGTCCCGCGAGAGCCGGGTCGACGTGGTGACCTGCGGTGTGCCGCCCAGCTCGCCCAGACCGCCCGGGCCGACGCACGTGGCGCCGGGGAGATCGGCGGTCGCGGCCATCAGCGTCGGCCAGGCGCCCGCGGCCGCGGACTGCGAGACCGCCTTGATGGCCGCGTCCAGGATCGAGGCGACCCCGCCCGACGAGCGACCGTACTGGCCGTTGGCCGCCAGGTGCGTGCCGGCGAAGCCGGGGTGCGCGGCGAGCGCCTTGACCGGCAGCCCGGCCTCCCGGGCCCGCCGGTCGAGCTCGTAGGTGAAGAGCAGGTTGGCGAGCTTGGACTCGGCGTAGGCGACCCACCGGCGGTAGCGCCGCGGCGGCACAGTCGGGTCGCCGACCGGGGCGGACCTCGCCATCCGGTGATAGATCGAGGAGACGGTCACCACCGTCGCGTCACCGCTGTCGAGCAGCTGGGGGAGGAGCAGACCGGTCAGCAGGAACGGCCCGAAGTGGTTGGTCGCGAGCTGCAGCTCGAGCCCGTCGGCGGTGCGCTGGTGCGGCGTCCCCATCACGCCGGCGTTGTTGACGAGCACGTCCAGGGCGCCGTACGCCGCCGCCTCGGCGGCCGCGCGGCGCACCGAGCCCAGGTCGGAGAGGTCGACGACCAGCTGCTCGAGCTCCGCGGCGGGGACCTCGGCGCGGATGCTGGCGGCGGTCTCGGCGAGCCGGGCCGCGGTGCGCCCCGCGAGCACCACCCTGGCGCCGCGGCGGGCCAGCTCCAGCGCGGTGTGGTGGCCCAGCCCCCCGACCGTCGTCCCCGTGACCAGGATGGTCCGGCCGGTCTGGTCGGGGATCCGGTCGAGCGACCAGGCCTGGGTCCCGGCGTCGCTCCCGGGATCGGTCACGGTGTGGTGGCGAGCGAGGCGAGCACCCGGTCCCCGAGCTCGCGGTCGCCCTCGACGACCACGGCACCGGGCTCGGCGGCGCAGCGGCCGCCGGCCAGCCGGATGAAGCTCTCCCGGTCCATCTGGAGCGTGACGGTCGGGTCGGCCGGTGGCTCGGGCAGCCGCTCACCGCGGCGGGCGTCGTTGACCGTGAACGCGAACGGTGCGCTGCCCGCCATGTCGAGGACCAGGGTCGTGCCCGTGGGGGCGCCGACCTTCTTGACCAGGACGAACCCGAGCGACTCGGCGAGGTACTCCGCGGTGTGCCGGGCCGGGACGCTGTCCATCCCGCCGGGGCGGCCGACCGCCCTCCGGACGTCCTGCTCGTGCATCCAGATGTCGAGCGGACGGTTGCGCAGCAGGGTCCGCCAGCTCCACGGCACCCCGCCGAAGATCTGCGCGGGCTGGGCCGAGCCGTCCGTGGGCGGGTCCGCGAGCAGGGCCGCGTGCCGGGCCGTCGCCGCGGCCCGGATCTCGGCGATGATCGCCTCGGGGCTCGCGTCGCGCCGGTTGGCCACGCCGATCTCGGTGTAGAGCCCCATGAAGCCGGTGACGTGCGGCGGCTCCCCGACATCGGCGGTCTCCTCCGGCCCACCGGCGAGGATGCCCTCGAGGTGGGCGGTGTGGCTGGCGACCGCGCGCACGTCCCACCCGGGCAGGTCGGTCGGGGTGCCCCACTGCTCCTCGGGCACCGACGCGAGCAGGTCGAGGAAGTCGTTGACGGCCTGCCACCAGACCTCGACGTAGCCGGCCAGCTCCTCGCGATCGTCCACGGCGACGACCCTAGTGGGGGGACCCGGGCAGGGTCAGCCCAGCGCCAGCAGCACGGCGATGCCGAGCATCGTCAGCCCGATCAGCACGTCCAGGACCTGCCAGGCGCGGGGGAGCGCGAGCAGCGGCGAGAGCAGCCGGGCCCCGAAGCCCAGCCCGGAGAACCACAGCACCGACGCCAGGCCCGCGCCGGCGGCGAACCACCACCGGCCGTCGGTGCCGTGGGTGTTGGCGATCGACCCCAGCAGCAGCACCGTGTCCAGGTAGACGTGCGGGTTGAGCCAGGTCAGGGCGGTCGCGGTCAGCACGGCCGCGCGCAGGGACAGCGAGTCCGGAGCGCCCGCCGCCAAGCCACCGCTGTGCCGCGCCGCGAGGAGCGACCGCACGCCGTACGCCGTCAGGAACGCGACCCCGAGCCAGCGGATCGCGTCGACCACCCACCCGGCCTGCTCGACGATCGTGCCGATCCCGGCGACCCCGGCGACGATCAGGACCAGGTCGGACAGGGCGCAGATCGCCACCACCGGGGCGACGTGCTCGCGCGCGAGGCCCTGGCGCAGCACGAACGCGTTCTGCGCGCCGATGGCGACGATCAGGGTCAGGCCGGTCAGCAGGCCGGCGGAGGCGGAGTCAAGCACGTGGCCACGCTAGGCACGTGCCGTCCATTAGGCCAACGCATGTTTCTCACGATCCATTAGCGGGGCTTCACTAGCCTGTGGTCGTGCAGTTCAACGCAGCAGGCGTCGAGGCACTCGTCGCCATCGCCGACCACGGCACCTTCGACGCGGCGGCGGGCGCCCTGCACGTCACGCCGAGCGCGGTGAGCCAGCGGATCCGCGCCCTGGAGCGCGAGGCGGGGCAGGTCCTGGTGAGCCGGGGGTCGCCGTGCGTGCCGACCGAGGCGGGCACCGCCCTCGTCCGGCTCGGCCGGCAGCTACGGCTGCTCGACGAGGAAGCCCGGTCCACGCTCGCGGCCCAGCAGGGGCGGGTCGAGGTGACGGTGGCCGTCAACGCGGACTCCCTGGCCACGTGGTTCCGCGACGTCCTTGCGGAGGTCGCCCGGCGCGAGGACCTCGTCCTCCGGCTGATCGTCGAGGACCAGGCCTACTCCGCACAGATGCTGCGGAGCGGGGAGGCCCTGGGCGCGGTGACCAGCGACCCGCACGCCGTGCAGGGCTGTCGCTCGGAGCACCTCGGGTTCCTGCGCTACCGGCCGGCGGCGGTCCCCGAGCTCGCGGAGCGCTGGCGCTCCGGCCGGGGTGTCGACTGGCAGCGGATGCCCGTCGTGGTGTTCAACGCCAAGGACGCGCTCCAGCACGACCTCCTCCGGGCCCGCGGGGTCACCGATCCCGAGGTCGTCCACCTGGTCCCGACCAGCGCCGACTTCCTCGAGGCGGTGCGGCTCGGGCTCGGCTGGGGCATGCTCCCGGAGCCGCAGCTCCGCCCGGAGCTGGACGCGGGGACGCTCGTCACCCTGGGCGGCCGGACCCACCACGACGTGCACCTGCACTGGCAGCGCTGGCGGATCGACTCGGCCGCGCTGGCGACGCTCACCGACGTCGTACGCCGCATATCGGCCCGGCACCTGCGGCGCTGACCACGCGCCGCCTGGGAGGCGCCGGACATGACACTGGCCCGCCCGTTGTGCACGAGCGGGCCAGCGTGGCCTGGGCGGTCAGCGGGTGACCGTCAGGTCGTGCGGGTCAGAAGGCCGCCTCGTCGAGGTCCATCACCGACAGGTCGGTCGCCTCGGCGATCGCCCGCTCGGCGCTGATCCTCGGCAGGTTGTGCTGCGCGAAGAACTGCGCCGCCGCGACCTTGCCCTCGTAGAACGCCTTGTCCTTCGCGCCCAGCGCGGCGGGGTCGCCGCCGAGCTTCTCGAGCGCGACCTCGGCCTGGCGCAGCAGCAGCCAGGCGCAGACCACGTCGCCGAGGGCCATCAGCAGCCGGGTGGTGTTGAGCCCGACCTTGTAGATGTTGCGGATCTCGCCGGACTCCGAGGACGGGTCCGCCGACATCAGGTCGTTGATCATGTGACCGACGATCGCGTTGGCGTCCACCAGCGCCGTGGCGAGCAGCTCGCGCTCGACCTTGAGCCGGCCGTTGCCGGCCTCGCTGGCGATGAAGGTCTCGATCTCCTTGGCCAGGTGGCCCAGCGCCCGGCCCTGGTCCTTGACGATCTTGCGGAAGAAGAAGTCCTGACCCTGGATCGCGGTGGTGCCCTCGTAGAGGGTGTCGATCTTGGCGTCGCGGACGTACTGCTCGATCGGGTACTCCTGCAGGAAGCCGGAGCCACCGAAGGTCTGCAGCGACTCGGTGCCGAGCAGCACCCACGAGCGCTCCGAGCCGTAGCCCTTGACGATCGGGAGCAGCAGGTCGTTGACCGCCATGGCGAGCTTGACCTCGTCGGTGTCGGTCGTGCCCTCGTGCTCGGCGACCTGCACCTTGTCCTGCCAGGACGCGGTGTAGAGCACGAGCGAGCGCATCGCCTCGGCGAACGACTTCTGCACCATCAGCGAGCGCCGCACGTCCGGGTGGTGGGTGATCGTCACCCGGGGGGCCGTCTTGTCGCCCGACTGGGTGAGGTCGGCACCCTGGATGCGGGTCTTGGCGTAGTCCAGCGCGTTGAGGTAACCGGCCGAGAGCGTCGCGATGGCCTTGGTGCCGACCATCATCCGGGCGTTCTCGATCACCTGGAACATCTGGGCGATGCCGTTGTGGACCTCACCGAGCAGCCAGCCCTTCGCGGGCTCGCCGCCGCCCACGCCCGGGTCGCCGAAGGTGACCTCGCAGGTGTTGGAGACCTTGATGCCCATCTTGTGCTCGACGTTGGTGACGTAGGCGCCGTTGCGCTCGCCGGTCAGCTCGCCGGTCTGGTGGTCGAAGTGGTACTTCGGGACGATGAAGAGCGAGAGCCCCTTGGTGCCCGGGCCGCCGACGCCCTCCACACCGACCGGGCGGGCCAGCACCATGTGGATGATGTTCTCCTGCAGGTCGCTCTCACCCGAGGTGATGAACCGCTTGACGCCCTCGATGTTCCACGAGCCGTCCTCGTTGGCGGTGGCCTTGGCGCGGCCGGCGCCGACGTCGGAGCCCGCGTCGGGCTCGGTCAGCACCATGGTGGTGCCCCACTCGCGCTCGACGATCAGCTGCGCGATCCGGGTGTCCCGCTCGTTGCCGTTGCGCTCGATGACGCCGGCGAACGCCGGGCCGCAGCCGTACATCCAGATGGGGGCGTTGGCGCCGAGCACCATCTCGGCGATCGCCCAGTTGAGGGTGGAGGGGGCGTAGGTGCCGCCGAGCTCCTCCTTGATCTGGAGGCGCCAGTACTCGGCGTCCATCCAGGCCCGGTAGCTCTTCTTGAACGACTCGGGCAACGGCGCCGTGCTCGTCTCCGGGTCGAAGACCGGCGGGTTGCGGTCGCTGTCCTCGTAGGACGCCGCGAGGTCCTCACGGGCGAGCCGGTCGACCTCGGCCAGGATCGAGCGCGCGGTCTCGCTGTCGATCTCGGCGAACGGTCCGGTGCCGAGCACCTCGTCGCGGCCGAGCACCTCGAACAGGTTGAACTCGATGTCGCGCAGGTTGGTCTTGTAGTGGCTCACGGGACGTGCCCCTCCGTCGGGTTCCTCTGGGTTACCAGCGGGTTCTACTACTCAGTAACTTCCAGCGTAGGTGCCGGGTTACGGCCTTGCAACCCGAACCGCTCGGCTGGTGAGGCACGTCTCCCGGCTGGCCCGGGTCGCCACGGCCCGCCGCCGGCCGCGCGAACACGTAGTAAGTGACGAATGTGGATCGACTCGTCTGACACACTCGCCCCATGCGGGTGTCTGCCAAGTCCGACTACGCGTTGCGGGCGCTGATCGAGATGGCCTCGCGGGTCGACGGCCGACCGGTCAGCGCCGAGGAGCTCGGCCGGCTCCAGGAGATCCCCCACGGCTTTCTCCAGGCGATCCTGGCCGACCTCCGCCGGGCCGGCATCGTGATGTCGCAGCGAGGCCAGTCCGGCGGCTGGCGGATGGGCCGGCCCGCCGACGACGTGTCGGTCGCGGACGTGATCCGGGCCGTGGACGGCCCCCTGGTCTCCGTCTACGGCCTGCGGCCCGAGGCGGTGTCCTACAACGAGACCGCCGAGGTCCTCCAGCACGTGTGGATCGCGGCCCGCCACTCCCTGCGCGACGTGTTCGAGCACGTGTCCATCCAGCAGCTCGCCGACGGCAAGCTCCCCAAGGCGGTCACCACCCGCACTGCCGACGAGGACGCCTGGCAGCCGCACTGACTCTCTACCCGCGCGAGCTTCGGCCGGCACCCACGACGGACGCTCGCTCCGCTTCGCGGAGCTCCGCCGTCCATCGTGGCCGCCGGGCCGATCGCGCGGCGCGCGAGCTCCGCTCGCTATCGCTCGCCTCGCTCGCTGGCGCTCGCTGGCTCGCACGTTTCGACCGTTCCACGGCGCGCGTGCTCGCTCGAAGGCAAGTGCTTCGCTTGCGTAGCCTCCCGAGTTTCGGTCAGCCGACGCGGGCTAGTTTGCGCTTGAGGGACAGGCGCTTGCGCTCGAGCTTGGTGTTTCGCTGCTCGAGCTCGGCGGCGCGGGTGCGGAGTCGGACCACCTCGGCCACCGTCTCGGTCAGGGCGTCCGCGACGGTGGCCAGCTGGAGCTGGGCGTCGGGATGGTCGATGCGTGCCGCGGGCGCGAGTGTCGTGAGGTCGCCGCGCGCGTCGTAGCCGTGGTCGGCCACGAGCTTGGCCCATTCGTCGGGGACCGAGGCGAGGTCGTCGTACGTCGCGAGGTCGGCGGCTGACTCGGCCAGCAGCCGGAGCGCGGCCGGGTCGGTGGCGGGCACCGGCGTCGCGGGGAGCTCGAGCGAGCGGGTGTCGACGCCGATGACCGATCCCAGTGCGTGCCAGGCGTGCGTCGGACGGTCAGGGTCCATGGCGAGGACGTGCACACGGTCCGGGCTGCGTACCGCGGCGGACCAGCGGTCGAGCACCTCGGCGAGGTCGTACTCGTCGCGGAAGAGGGCGACCCGCGGGTCGGGCGGCCCGACGGTGACGACGACGTGCACGGCGCAGCCCGGCAGCTGGTCGACCAGGAGCGCGATCTCGTCGGACGTGCAGCCCGCCAGCAGGGGGTGGCTGAACACGACGGTGTCCTTGTTCTTGAGGGCCCGGCGGCAGAGCGCAGCCCACGACCCCTCGACGTCCTTGCGACGCAGTCCCCAGGCCCGGTGCTCACGCCGGATCTCGACAGCCGCGTTGAACATCTCCATCTCCGAGCGGGCCGGCAGCCGCACGCTGCGGCCGTGCTCGTCCGACAGCGTTCCGACGTGCCGCCGCAGCCCGGCGTCGAGCAGCTCGCCGCCGCTGCGGGGGAGTCCGATGTGCAGGAAGGCCTTCTGCTTCGCCATGGCTCCAGAGTCCCGGCGGCCGGCGACGCGACGGTGAAATCGACGTGACCCCCAGAGGTCCAGGTCGGGTGACGTGGAGCACTAGAACGTGTTCCAGTTCCGCCCTAGGATGCCGCTCATGATCACCTCCGACGCCATCACCTGGAACGCCTCGATGGAGGAGCACCCGGCCCGTTCGGCCTCCCAGCGGTCCTACTCGGCGGTGGCCAAGGGCGACCTGGCCGAGTGGCTCACGGTCTACGCCGAGGACGCCGTCCTCGAGGACCCGGTCGGCCCGTCGATGTTCGACCCCGAGGGCAAGGGCCACCACGGCCACGACGGGATCTCGGCGTTCTGGAAGCTGGCCATCGAGCCGATCGAGAAGTTCGAGTTCACCATCAACGAGTCGTTCGCCAACGGCAACACCTGCGCCAACCTGGGTCGGATCAAGACCTCGTTCCCCGACGGCAGCTACACGGTCACCGACCTGATCATGGTCTACGTGGTGAACGACGACGGGACGGTCGCGTCGATGAAGGCCTACTGGGAGCCGGAGCGCACGATGGCGTCGTTCACCGCAGCGTCCTGACGGGCCGCTGCCGGCGACCTGTTCCACGAGCGGCGGGCAGGTCCCCGCTCAGTCCAGGAGCCACCTGATCGCGTCCATGCCCCACGGCGAGACGTAGGCGATGACCCCGGCCAACGACAGCGCCATGGCGGCGGCGTTGACGGCGCGAGCTGCGCCGGTGCTGCGCGAGAGCCTCGCGCCGCTGAACGCCGCGACCCCGAACGCGACCAGCGGCAGGGAGAAGACGCTCATCAGCCCCGGCCAGTAGAAGGGGTCCCAGGTGCTGTCGACCGGCGGGATGTGGTCGTCGGTGAGGTACGCGGCCAGGACGCCGATGAGGAAGGCCAGGTCCGCCACCACGATGTAGCCCAGCCGCCACAGGCCGGGACCGAGCTCTCCGACCGAGCCGCGCGAGGGTGCCACCCACAGTGCGGTCATGACCCGGATGGTGCCAGAGTCCGCGCGCCGGGACGACGGACCCGAAACCCACACTCAGATCCCGGAGTGTGCGACGACCCACTCGACGAGCGGCCGGTAGCCACGCCAGTCCTTGCGGACCAGGTCGAGCAGCTCCGGCGTGGAGATCTCGGGCCCGAACCCCAGGTCGCGTCCGACGGTGAGTGTCTTGTGGCGCAGCAGCTCGATCCGTGAATGGTCGCCGTCGTAGCCGCGCGGGCTGGTCTTGAGTCTCTCGCCGCCGACGGTGACGCCGGACCTCTCGAGCCTGGCCACGATCTTCTCGAGCTCCGGACCCGTCCGGTCGTGGGCGACGGCGTCCCGGAACGCCGAGAGCCGCTCGCCGCTCGCCTCGTAGAAACCGGCGCCCGTCCGTACTCCGGCGGCCGACACCTGGACGTAGAAGCCGGTCGACGGCGCCACCGCGACGTACGCGCCCTGGTGGGTCTTGTAGGGCGTCTTGTCCTTGGCGAACCGCACGTCCCGGTAGGGCCGGAAGATCTTGGCGGTCTGCCCGTCCGGCGCGAACTCGGGCGTCAGTGCCGCCATCAGCGCCTGCATCGGCGCCTTCACGGCCTCGTCGTAGACGTGCTTGTGCTGGGCCCAGAAGGACTTGGTGTTGTCCATCTCGAGGTCGTCGTAGAAGTCGAGGGCGGCGACGGGGAAGCCGTGGAAGTCAGAGGGGGTGCTGGTGACCAAGAGCGGATGACGAGATTCGAACTCGCGACATCGACCTTGGGAAGGTCGCGCTCTACCA
>NZ_JAEMSS010000130.1 GCF_016462705.1 Nocardioides sp.
TCGGCCTCAACTGGGACCCGAGCCACTTCGTCTGGCAGGACCTCGACCCGGTCGGCTTCCTGTGGGACTTCAAGGACCGCATCTACCACGTCGACTGCAAGGACACGAAGAAGCAGATGACCAACGGCCGCAACGGGCGGCTCGGGTCGCACCTGCCGTGGGCCGACCCCCGGCGCGGCTGGGACTTCGTCTCCACCGGCCACGGCGACGTGCCGTGGGAGCAGTGCTTCCGGATGCTCAACGCGATCGGCTACGACGGCCCGATCTCGGTCGAGTGGGAGGACGCCGGCATGGACCGGCTCGTCGGTGCGCCCGAGGCCCTCGAGTTCGTGCGGCGGCTGGCGTTCGACGCCCCGGAGGCGGCGTTCGACGCGGCGTTCGCGACCAAGGAGTAGAACGTCCCGGACCACCCGGTCCGGGAGCACGTGCACGTCTCGGGAAGGAAGTTCGTCATGTGTTTCGGCTATGACGGCGAGGGCGCGCTGCGCCGCTCGCTGGAGGAGAAGGGCGCCAGCCGCCGGTCCCTGCTGCGCGGGGCCGCGGTCGGCGCCGCGGGGGTCGCGGGGGTCGCCGCGGTCGGGGCCGCCGCCCCGGCGCAGGCGCGTGGACGCGGCGGTCACGGCCACGGGAACGGCGGGCGGAAGGTGCCGCACGACCGGATCAGCATCCAGCTCTACACGCTG
The DNA here is from genome assembly GCF_016462705.1 of Nocardioides sp. Lineage (GTDB taxonomy): Bacteria > Actinomycetota > Actinomycetes > Propionibacteriales > Nocardioidaceae > Nocardioides. The sequence continues at coordinate 684 of NZ_JAEMSS010000130.1, forward strand.
CGCTCGGCGATGAGCACGCCCGCGGGAGTGGACCTCGTGCTGGCCCGGCTGGCGCATTACGGCTACGCGAAGGTCGAGCTCGCCGGCTACTACGGGCGTACCGCCCGGCAGATCCGGGACCTGCTCGACGACCTCGGAATCCGGGCGTCGTCCAGCCACGACGGCATCAGCCCCGACGCCGGATCGCTACGGACCAAGCTCGAGAACGCGGTCACCCTCGGCCAGCGGTACGTCGTGGTGCCGTTCCTCAGCTCGCCCTCGCTGTCCCAGTGGCAGACGTGGGCCGACCAGATGAACGCCGAGGCCGCGGTCGCCAAGCGCTACGGCCTGCGCTACGGCTACCACAACCACGCCCACGAGTTCACGATCGACCTCGGCGTCACTCCCTGGGAGGTGCTGACCTCCCGGCTCGACCCGCGGCTGGTCCACCTCGAGGTCGACCTGTACTGGGCCTACACCGGCGGGGTCGACACCGGCGCCGCGGACCCGGACCGGTTCGCCATCGACGTGATCCGGGAGGCGCCCCAGGCGGTCCGGCAGTTCCACGTCAAGGACCGCGACGGCGCCACGGGCGACATGGCCGACCTCGGCACCGGTGTCGTCGACTTCCCGCGGATCTTCCGGACCCACAGGGTGGAGGAGTACATCGTTGAGAACGACAACCCCGACGTCACCCCGCTGACCTCAGCCGCCGTGGGCCACCTCTACCTCGAGCACCTGGAGTACTGACGCACGGTCGGTGACGCCCGGTCCTGCGCAGCAGGTCAACGCTGCGCCGGGCCGGTCCCACCGGCGCCCGCGGGCACCGGCCCGAGCAGCTCGATGCCGTGCTCCTCGGCGATCGCCAGCACCGCCTCCATCGAGGGCTCTCCCCGGGCGGCGAGGGAGGCCGCGGCCCGGGTGAAGCCCTCCATAGCCCGGCCCGGGGAGTGGACGACGAACGCGACGGCGTCCGCGTCCGACTCGTTGCGGATGGTGTGGGGGGTCCCGCCGGCCAGCGGCATCACCTGGCCGGCCCGGACCGGCACCCGGTCCACGGTCTCGTGCCGACCGCCGACGTAGAACGCGAACTCGCCCTCGAGCACCAGGTAGACCTCGCTGGGGGCATGGCGGTGCATGACCGGCGGTCCGCCGCCCGGGGGCATCCGGACCAGCACCGCGTAGATGTCGCCGTTCGTGTGGGCGCAGGAGGTCAGGACGACGATCTCGTCGGTTCCCATGGTGAGCGTCTCGGCCGCGTCGAGGTCGACCCGGAGATCGACAGGTAACATGTCCATATGAGCATGATGGACAGGCAGCCTGTCTGATGTCAAGGGAGCTACCCCGGGTGGAGGGCAGGTCGCGGCCCCTCAACACGGTCGTGCTGCTGCGCGAGGCCTACATCGGCCTCAACCACCGGATGATCGAGCGGCTCGCCGAGCGAGGCCACGAGGTGGTGCGTCCGGCCCACGGTGCGGTGTTCCAGTACGTCGACGACACCGGGACGCCGGTCGCGAGGCTGGCCGAGCGTGCCCAGATGACCAAGCAGGCGATGGCGGAGCTGGTCGCTCACCTGGAGCGGCACGGCTACGTCACCCGCACCCCGGACCCGGCGGACCGGCGGGCCAAGCTGGTGATCCCCACCAGCAAGGGCCGTGAGGTCTTCGAGATCGCCCGGGAGCTGGTGCCGGAGATCGAGCAGGAGATCGACCGGCTCCTCGGGGCGCGGCGGGCCGCGGCGCTGCGCGCCGACCTGGAGACCCTGCGCGCGCACTAGATCGACCGGAGCGCCTCCGTCGGCGGCACCGACGCGGCCCGGAGCGCGGGGTAGAGCCCGACCACGCTGCCCACGACCAGCGAGCAGGCCAGGCCGGCCAGCACCGGCTCCCACGGGAACACGACGCCCCAGCCCTGGTTGACGGCGAAGGCGGTGGTCAGCGCCACCCCCAGCACGCCGCCGACCAGCCCGCCGAGCAGCGACAGGAGCACCGACTCGGTCAGGAACTGGGAGCCGATGCCGGCCCGGGTCGCGCCGAGCGCGCGGCGTACGCCGATCTCGCGGCGCCGCTCGAGCACGGAGATCACCATCACGTTGGCGATCCCCACCGCGCCGACGAGCAGGGCCACCGCGCCCAGGCCGAGGGTCAGCGTCGTCAGGGACTCGTCGGCCGCCGCCTGCGCCTCGAGGGCGTCAGACGGCCGCGACACGGACACCTCGGACGGCGCGGACGGGTTGGCCGTGCGCCCCAGCAGGTCCCGGGTCGCGGTCACCTGGTCGCCGTCGACCCGGGTGTACACGGTGGTGGGCGGCAGGTCGTCGCCGTACAGCTCGGTGGCGACGGCGGGGCCGATCAGCGCGGTCTCGTCGAGCTCGGGGGCCAGCACCACCGGCTCGAGGACCCCGACCACGGCGAACCACTGGTCGCCGAGCCAGACCCGGACCCCTTCGTCCAGGGACCCGACGGCCAGCCGGCGGGCCGCGGTGGAGCCGAGCACGACCGCCGGGTAGTGCTCGGTCGCCGCGTCGAGCCACCGGCCCTCCCGCAGCTCGGCGGAGACCGCGGCCGCCAGGCCCGGCCCGGCCGCGGCGACGCCGATGCCGCTGGTCTGCTCGTCGGGGACCCGGTCGGTCTTGCGGACCGCGGCGTCGACGGCGTACGTCGCGGCGGCCGCCTCGACGGTCGGCACCCGGTCGATCATCTCGACCGAGCTGTCGGGCAACGTCGCGTCCTCGCCCATCATGTCCTGCCCGGGCGAGACGACGAGGAGGTTGGTGCCGAGGGCGTCCAGCTGGTCGTTGAGGTCGGCCCGCGACGACTCCGACAGGCCGAGCACGCCGACCATGGCCGTGATCCCGATCGCCACGCCGAGCGCCGACAGCCCCGCCCGTCCCTTGCGCGAGGTCAGCCCGAGCGCGCCGAGCCGCAGCCGGTCGGCGGGTCCGGGACCGCCCCTCATACCGCGACCCCCCGCCGCTGGTCGGACTCGACCCGGCCGTCGCGCATCGCGACCACCCGCGGCATCCGGGCGGCGACCGACTCGTCGTGGGTGATCACCACGATCGTCGCGCCCTCGGCGTGCAGCACGTCGAAGAGCTCCAGCACGGCCCGCCCCGACGCGGTGTCCAGGTTGCCGGTCGGCTCGTCGGCCAGCAGCACGCCCGGCCGGTGCACGAGGGCCCGCGCGACGGCGACCCGCTGGCACTCGCCGCCCGACAGCTCGCCGGGCGTGTGGTCCAGTCGGTGCCCCAGACCCACGCGACGCAGCGCGTCGGCCGCCCGGCGCCGCCGCTCGGGGCGCCGGACACCCTGGTAGAGCAGCCCGTCGCTGACGTTCTCCAGCGCGGAGCGCCGCTCCAGGAGGAAGAACTGCTGGAAGACGAACCCCAGGTGGGCGCCGCGCATCCGGGAGAGCCGGGCGTCGGAGTACGACGTCAGGTCGTCCCCGTCCAGGAGCACCCGGCCGCTGGTCGGCCGGTCCAGGGCGCCCATGATGTTGAGCAGCGTCGACTTGCCGGAGCCCGACGGTCCGACCACCGCGACGTAGTCGCCCTGCTCGATCGTGAGGTCGACACCGTGCAGCACGGTGAGCGCCGCGGTCCCGGTCCCGTAGGTCCGGGTCACGCCCTGCAGCTCCAGCCGGGTCATGGCGTCACCACGACCTCGTCGCCCTCGGCGAGACCGGCGGCCTCGACCTCCACGAGGGTGTCGGAGAACGACCCGGTGGTGACCGCGACGTAGGACCGGCTGCCGTCGGCGCCGACCTTCTCGACGCCGTACCCGCCGTCGACCAGCGCCACCAGGGCCGTCACCGGCACGGCCAGCACGTCCTCGGCGACGGTGTGCGCGAAGCCCACCTGCACCGACGTCCCGTCCAGCTGCCGGTCGACGGCCTTGCGGTCCGCCTCGGTCCCGGCGACCGCGATGGTCACGGTGAGCGACTCCTCGGTCGTCTCGTCACCCTCCACGTGCTCGACCTCGCGGATCCGGCCCGTGACGGACGTGCCGTCGGGGAACTCCAGGTCCACGGCCTCGTTCACCGGCGCCAGCCGCTGCTGGGTCGGGTCGACGGAGACCGTGACCGTCCGCTCGGTCGCGCTCACCTGGAGCACGACCGTCCCCGGCTGCACCGCGGTGCCCTCCGCGACCGGCACCGAGGCCACCCGGACGTCGCCGTCGGTGAAGACGACCCGGCCGAGCGGCAGCTCCCCGTCCTCCTCGAGACCGTGGTCCTCCTGCCAGCGCTCGACCGCGATGGTGGTCACCCAGGTCCAGTCGTTGTCGACCTCCATGTCGAGGTCGTCGGCGTAGCCCAGGTCGGAGAGCGCCTCCTCCAGCTGCCGCACGTCCGTGCCGTTGGTGACGTCCGGACCGAGGTCGCGCCAGGCCGGCACCGTGCCGTCGAGCCGCAGCACCGGGTCGGAGTCGAGCCGGTAGAGCCGCTCGCCCTCGGCCACGACGTGGCCGACCGGCGGCGTCCAGGTGACCGTTCCGGTCAGCAGCGTGCCGACGTCCAGGGGGTCGCCGTACTCCAGCTGGCCGCTCTCGGTGAGCGTCTCGGTCAGGTCGGTGCGCTGCACCGTGGCGGTGCTCGGAGCGGTCATCGGGTCCTCGTCGTCCGACCCGACCCCGTCGGCACCGGGCACCGTGCACCCGGCCAGTCCTCCGGTGATGACTCCCGCGGCCACGACGGCCAGCCGGGACCACAGGCGCCGCATCTCAGCCCTCCTGCTCGTCGAGGGAGCCGCCCTCGGCGTCCTCGGGCGGCTCGATCCCCGCCTCCGCCTCGCACGCCTTGCGGTCCTCCTCGAACCCGGGGTCCTCGGGGCCGGGCCCGCCGTCTGCGCCCTTCTCGATCCTCTGGGTGACCCGGCCGCCGTCGAACTCCGGGTCGGGGAAGTCGTAGCCCCGGTCGCGCATGCAGGCCGCCATGTCGAGGAACGACTGCTTCTCCTCCTCGGTGAGCTCGCGGCCGCCGTCCTCCGGCATCGCCATGTCCATCCACTTCTGGCAGGCCTCGTGGGCGGCGTCCACCTGCTCCTCGGGGATCCCCTCGCCGTTGATGTGGATCCCCCCGCCGGGCTCCGGGTCCGGCATGTCGACGCCGTGCTCGCGCATGCACTGCGCGAACTTCAGCATCGCGTCCTCGGGGTCGAGGTCCGCCTCGTCGTCGGGCGCCTCGTCGGAGGAGGAGGCCCCGGCGGCGTCGGGCAGCGCGGCGCCGCCGTCCCCGTCGGAGTCGTTGCCGCAGGCGGCAGAGAGCCCCAGGAACAGGGCGAGGGTGAGGGTGACGAGCAGTCGTCGGATCGTGGTCATGGGCCCACTGCACCCCAAGGCGCGCTCGCTCAGCGTTGGCGAACTCAGCAGGTTCTCCGGATTTCCTTATCCGGGCTGAACCTCTCGCGTGCGAGCGTGCCTGCATGCGGGTGCTGGTCGTCGAGGACGAGGAGATCATGGGCGACGCGCTCGTCCGTGGGCTGCGTCGCTCCGGGTACGCCGTGGACCTCGTCACCGATGGCGCGGCGGCCCTGGACCAGGCGACCGTGAACCACTACGACGTCGTGCTCCTCGACCGTGACCTCCCGGTCGTCCATGGCGACGACGTCTGCCGGACGCTGGTGCGTGAGCGGCTCCCGGCCCGGATCCTGATGCTGACGGCGGCCGGCACGGTGGCGGAGAAGGTGGACGGGTTCGCGCTCGGCGCGGACGACTACCTGCCCAAGCCGTTCGCGTTCGCCGAGCTGCTGGCGCGGGTCGACGCGCTGGCCCGGCGCACCACACCCGGCGTACCTCCGCTGCTCCGGGTGGGTGACGTCGAGATCGACACCGCCCGGCGGTGGGTGACCCGGGCCGGCCGGCCGGTGCGGCTCACGCTGAAGGAGTACGGCGTGCTCGCGGAGCTCGCCCGGGCCGGCGGGGCCGTCGTCTCCGCCGAGGACCTGCTGGAACGGGTGTGGGACGAGCACGCGGACGCGTTCTCCAACGCGGTGCGGGTGACCATGGTCGGGCTCCGACGCAAGCTCGGGGAGCCCCAGGTGATCGAGACGTTGCGTGGGGCGGGCTACCGGCTGAGGACCGAGAGGCCCTCGACGTGAGGCGCGGCCTGAGCGTCCGCTGGAGGCTGACACTGGTCTACTCGCTCATCTCGGTCCTGTCGGCCGCCGCGTTGCTCGGGGTGGTCTACACGCTGGTCAGCCACCCGCCGAAGACGATGTTCGTGATGGGGGAGACCCGTCTTCCCGACGGCGGGGTCCCGGCTGACGCCCCACGTGCGGAGCTCGCCTCACCCGACCTCCGAGCCCGCGCCGACGGGGAGGAAGGTCTGTACCGGGTGCTGGTCAACGCCCGCACGGACGCCGTCGACGACACCCTCGACCGGTTGCTGTGGTGGTCGGGGGCCGGTCTCCTGCTCACCGCGGCCGTGTCGGTCGGCGTGGGCTGGCTGTTCGCCGGACGGGTGCTGGCCCCCGTGCACACCATCACCAGCCGGGCCCGGGCGATCTCCGCGGACTCCCTCGACGAGCGGGTGTCGCTCGGCGGCCCGCACGACGAGCTGCGCGAGCTCGCCGACACCTTCGACTCCCTGCTCGACCGGATCCACGAGGCGTTCGCCGGTGAGCGCCGGCTGGTCGCGACGATGTCGCACGAGCTGCGGACCCCGCTGGCCAACCAGCAGGTGGCGCTCGACGTCGCCCTGTCCGACCCGGACGCGGGTGCTACCGAGCTCCGGGAGGCCGCGGAGGTGGCCCTGGACCAGAACCGCCGGGCGGCCCGGACCATCGACGCGCTGCTCACGCTGGCCCGGGTGCAGTCCGGTGCCCAGCCGGCGCAGCACGCGCCCGTGGAGCTGGACCTGGTGGTGTCGGAGGTGGCGGCCGCGGCTCGGACCGACGACCTCGCCTGGCACGTCGAGCTCGTGCCGGTGACCGTTCTCGGGGACGCGCAGCTGCTCGAGCGCGCGGTCACCAACCTCGTGCAGAACGCCGTCGAGCACAACGTGCCCGGCGGACGTGTCGACGTACGGCTGACCGCGGACCGGGCCGCGGCCCGGCTCGTGGTGGAGAGCTCCGGCCCGCTGATCAGCCCCGAGGTGGCCGCCGGTCTCACCCTGCCGTTCCGCCGCGGCGTCACCGACCGGACGTCGTCGGACCGCGGAGTCGGGCTCGGCCTGTCCATCGTGCAGGCCGTCGCCGACCACCACGGGGGACGGCTGACGTTGACTCCTCTCGAGTCGGGCGGCCTGTCGGTGGAGCTCGAGCTCCCCGTCGGTGGAGAGAGCGCCGGGACGGTCGGTCGCGGCAACTAGGGTTTGCGGGTGACCGCGCCGCCCACCGAGACCCCCGTCGCCACGCCGGTGGCCGGCGTGCTCGCCGCCGCGGTCGAGGCGCTGGGTGGGGAGCGCCGCGACGGCCAGGTGCGGATGGCGGAGGCCGTTGGCGAGTCGCTGGCCGGCGGCGACCACCTGCTCGTCCAGGCCGGCACCGGCACCGGCAAGTCCCTGGCCTACCTGGTCCCGAGCCTGCTCCACGACAGCCGGGTGGTCGTCGCCACCGCCACCCTCGCGCTCCAGCACCAGCTCGTGGAGCGCGACCTCCCCCGCCTCGTGGAGGCGGTCGGCGACCTGCCCGGCGTCGACGCGTCGTACGCCGTGCTCAAGGGCCGCTCCAACTACGCCTGCCTGCACCGGATCCGCGAGGGGGTGCCCGACGACCAGGGGGTCCTGATCGAGGCGCCGGTCGGCTCGATGGCGACCAAGGTCCTCGAGCTGCGCGCCTGGGCCGAGGAGGAGGTCGAGAGCAAGGGGAGCGGTGAGCGGGACAAGGCCCCGCGGCACACCGACCGCGAGTGGCGCCAGGTGTCGGTCAGCCACCGCGAGTGCCTGGGCGCGGCCAAGTGCCCGTTCGGGGCCGAGTGCTTCGCCGAGCTGGCGCGGGAGGAGGCACAGCGCTCGCACCTCATCGTCACCAACCACTCGCTGCTCGCGATCGACGCGATCGAGGGCGTGCCGATGATCCCGGACTACGACGCGGTGGTGATCGACGAGGCCCACGAGCTCACGTCGCGGATCACCCAGGCGGCCACCGACGAGCTGCTGCCGGCCGACGTCGACCGGGCCGCGAAGCGGTCGCAGCGCCATGTCGAGGGAGACCAGGCGATGGACCTGGGCGACGCGGGCGACGCGCTGCGGGTCGCGATGGGGGAGATGGACCCCGGCCGGATCGACCAGCCGCCCGAGGCGCTGCGCGACGCGCTGGTGCTGGTGCGCGACGCGGCCCGGTCCTGCCTCTCGGCCTACCCCAAGTCCGACTCGTCCGCGGAGGCCGACGCCGGGATGACCCAGGCCAAGGGCTCGGTGCAGGAGCTGTTCGCGACCGCCGACCGGATGGCAAGGTTCAGCGAGGCCGACGTGCTGTGGCTGGCCGAGGGGGCCAGTGGTGGGCAGAGCCGGATCCCGCCGCGGCTGTGCGTCGCGCCGCTCCAGGTGTGGGGCCCGATGCGCGACAAGCTGCTCACCGACAAGGTCGTGGTGTTCACCAGCGCGACGCTGCGGCTGGGCGGCGACTTCAGCACCGTGGCCACGAGCTTCGGGCTCAAGGCGACCGAGCTGGTGCTCGACGGGCCGCCCGTCGCACGCACCGACGACGTCCTGCCCTGGCGCGGCCTCGACGTCGGGAGCCCCTTCGACTACGGCCGGCAGGCGATCCTCTACGTCGCCAAGCACCTGCCTCCGCCGGGTCGCGACGGGCTCGGCAAGGCCCAGCTCGACGAGATCGTCGAGCTGGTCGACGCCGCCGGCGGCCGCACCCTGGGGCTCTTCTCCAGCCGGCGCGCGGCCGAGACCGCGGCCGAGGAGGTCCGGGTGCGGCTGCCGCACCTGACCACGCTGGCGCAGGGAGACGCGCAGCTGCCCGAGCTGGCCAAGCAGTTCGTCGAGGACCCCTACACCTGCCTGTTCGGCACCCTGTCGCTGTGGCAGGGGCTCGACGTGCCCGGCGACACCTGCCAGCTGGTGCTGATCGACAGGATCCCGTTCCCCCGGCCCGACGACCCGCTGATGAGCGCCCGGCAGCGGGCCGCCGACAATGCGGGCGGCAACGGCTTCATGCAGGTCGCCGCGACCCACGCCGCGCTACTGCTGGCCCAGGGGTCGGGCCGGCTGATCCGGACGACGGAGGACAAGGGTGTCGTCGCGGTCCTCGACCCGCGCCTGGTGACCGCGCGCTACGGGCGGTTCCTCAGCGCCAGCCTGCCGCCGATGTGGACGACCACCGACCCCGACGTCGTCCGGAAGGCCCTCACGCGACTCGCCGCCGGGAGCGCCTAGCGCAACCGGTCGTGGCCGTCGTACCCGCCCTTGGGTCCCCGCTTCAGGCCGAAGTACGCCGCCACGGTGGGCGCGACGTCGACGGTGCGGGCGTGCCGGGGTGAGGCCTTGCCACGGGGGACGACCTTGGAGCCGCCGCCGATGAAGAACGGGATGTTCCGGGTCGCGGGGTGCCCGTGGTTGCCGGGGATCGGGTTGGCGGTGACCGGGTCGGGGTCGCTGAACCGCCAGCCGGCCCGGCAGAAGACCACGACGTCACCGGCCTCAGGTCCCACCCGCAGCCACGGGTTGGTCTGCTCGTGGGTGGCGAGCACCCCCGGCACGGTCGTGGCGACCGCGCGCATCCGGGCCACGGCGGAGGCCTTCTCCGACTCCGGTCCCGTCCAGTAGAGGAGGTCGGCACCGCCGTTGTCGGCGATCTGCACCTTGCCGGCCAACAGCGGGTCGGCCTCCAGCGCCGCCGACAGCGAGACCACGTTCTGCGGGAGCGACCAGTCCATCGAGTGGTCGGCCAGGACGATCACGATCGACCGCTCCCACCGACCCGAGGACTTCAGTGCGTCGACGAACTGGCCGACCTGGGCGTCGGTGGCCGCGAGCGCCGCGCGGCGCAGGGCCTTGAGCCCGAGCGGGCCGGTGAGGTCGGTGTGGCCGACCCGGTCGATGTCGCCGAGGTTGACGAACATCAGGTGCGGGTCGACCTCCTCCAGCATCGCCAGTGCCGCCCGCATGGTGAACGCGTCGGGAGCGTGCCCCGACACCGGGACGATCGGCTGCGGCTCCCAGCGCGCGGTGGCGCGCTCGCCGAAGACGCCGTAGAGGTACTCCTTGCTGAGCACCGTGCCGGTCCGGTAGCCCGCCTTGTTGAGCCGCTCGATCACCGTGCGGACCTTGATGTCGCTCGGCCGGTCCATGTCGCGCACCTCGCCGAGCGTCCGGTCGTAGATCGCGTTGGCCGGCACCCCGGACCGGTCCGGACGCACGCCGGTCATCATCATCACGTGGTTGGGGATGGTCTCCATCACCGGCATCGACGAGGCCCGCGGGTACCGCAGGCCGCCGTCGCGCAGCGCCATCAGGTTGGGGGTCAGGCCCTCGTCGATCTCGTCGGGACGGCAGCCGTCGACGACCAGGACGTAGGCGCGTCGCCTACGCCGCTTGGGCCCGGGGCGCGGCTTGCTCCCGGCGTATGCCGGCGCGGCGGTCGACAGGAGCACGCCGGCGCCACCGGCGGCCAGCACCGTCCGGCGTCCGGCGGTGATGGCCGCGAGCCCCTCGGCGAACGGGGTCTGCTCGCTCGGCGCGTTCATCGGCCCACCGGTCCCTCGACCTCGTGCAGCCGGCCGGTGCCGGCCTTGGTCGCCATCGACCGGGTCCACGTCACGGGCGTGTTCGGGTCGGCGCGGTCGCCGATGACGAACCAGTCCATCTGGGCGCGCTGGCTGGTGATGTCGAGGACCGAGAACCCGTGGTCGTCGAAGTTGAGGTACTTGATGTGCCGGTTGTTGGCGAGGATGGCCGCCTCCACCGCGAGGCTGGTCGTCCGCGGCGGCGTGCCGGTGATGTCCTTGAGGTTGTTGGACGTCACCGACGAGCACACGAACTCGACGCCCGCCGAGTCACCGAGCGGGTAGGTCGCCGGGTCGTAGGGAAGCTCGCACGCCCACGCGGAGTGGATGTCGCCGGTCACGAACAGGGCGTCGGCGACCTGGTGGTTGCGGATGAGCTTGAACACCTCACGCCGGTCGGCGGTGTAGCCGTCCCACTGGTCGACGTTGTAAGGCAGGCCGTCGTCCGGGAGCAGCCCGGTGACGTCGTTGATCGGCCCGAGCAGGTCGTCGGGGACGGCCGCGAAGGTCACCGGCGCGATCATCACCGGGTTGCCGACCACCTTCCACTGCGGGCCGATCCGGTCGAGGGAGTCCTTCAGCCACTGCAGCTGCTCCTTGCCGGTGATCGTCCGCGACGGGTCGCTGACCTCGGCCTCGAGCGCGGGCACGGGCGTCGGCGCCAGGGTCTGCACCTGCTCGCTGCGGTAGGTGCGCAGGTCGAGCATGCTGATCTCGGCCAGCCTCCCGAACCGCAGCCGGCGGTAGAGCCGGGCACCGTCGCGCAGCCGCGCCGTGCCGTCCATCCGGACCGGCATCCACTCGTCGTACGCGCGGTGGGCGCGGGCCCGGCGCGCGGCGTAGTCGCCCTCGGTG
>NZ_JAEMSS010000131.1 GCF_016462705.1 Nocardioides sp.
GTGTGACACGGTTCGTGACGTCTCACGGGGAAGGGCGTTGGTGAAGTCATGGTGGATCGCAGGAAGACCGTCCGTCGTCTTGTCGTCGCGGCGCTGGCCTCGCTCGCCCTGGTCGTGGGCGTGGTGTCCATCCCGGCGCTGACGTCCTCGGTCGCCATCGGGCGCCAGGGCAACCTGCCCGGCATCTACGACGCCACCAAGCTCGCCGCCGCGGAGCAGGCGCCCGAGGTCGACCCCGAGACGCTCCCGCACGAGCACGACGACCCGGCGACGAAGAACGAGGTCTCCCGGGGCGGCGAGGTCGGCGAGGCCGCCCAGGACCCGACCAACGCGGCCGAGCGCGCGATCGCCACGGCGTACGTCGCCCAGGCACGGCGTACCCCCGACCCGCCGCTGACCTCGGTGCAGCCGGTACAGAAGCGGCTGCTCTTCCCGCAGGACCGCTACGCGATGGCGAACGGCTGCTACCGGATGGCCGGCAAGAAGACCTACTTCAAGGCGACCGACCTGGGCAGCTACCTGCTCTACACCAAGCGGGGGAGGTTCCGCACCGCCGACGGCCTGGCGGCGCAGCCGAGCGCCGAGACCGTGTGGACCGCCACGGCCACGAGGACCGGCCCGAGGGCCGCGAAGCGGCCGCGGTTCACGTTCACCCGCGGCGGGACCACGCTGACGATCAAGGGCAGGACCACCTTCCGGCTGCTGCGCACCAAGGGCTGCACCGCGTTCCCGGAGGCGGGCATCGACATCAGCGGGCGGCCGCACGCCGGCGTGACGCCGTACCAGGAGGTGCGCGGCTACGTCGACGCGCACACCCACGGCATGGCCTACGAGTTCCTCGGGGGCCGGGCGCACTGCGGCAAGCCGTGGGACCCGTTCGGGGTCGCCGTGGCGCTCGTGGACTGCCCCGACCACTCGGCGACCGGCGGCTACGGCGGCGTCCTGGAGTCCGTGCTCTCCGGTGAGCCGGGCCACGACCCGGTCGGCTGGCCGACCTTCAAGGACTGGCCGGCGCCCAACTCGCTGACCCACGAGGGGACCTACTACCGCTGGCTCGAGCGCGCCTGGCGCGGCGGGCAGCGGATCTTCGTCAACCTGCTGGTCGAGAACAACCAGCTCTGCATGATCTACCCGCTGAAGAAGAACTCCTGCGACGACATGGACTCGGTGCGGCTGCAGGCCAAGCGGATGTACGAGCTGCAGGACTACATCGACGCCCAGTTCGGAGGCCCGGGCAAGGGGTTCTACCGGATCGTGAAGTCACCCTTCGAGGCGCGCGAGGTGATCAACCGCGGGCAGCTCGCAGTGGTGATGGGCATCGAGACGTCGGTGCCGTTCGGCTGCACGATGAAGGCCGACGTCCCGCAGTGCAGCCTCGAGGACATCGACCGCCAGCTCGACGAGGTGCACGCGATGGGCGTGCGGCAGATGGAGCTGGTCAACAAGTTCGACAACGCCCTGGCCGGCGTGGCCGGCGACGCCGGCGCGATCGGGCCGCTGGTCAACTCCGCCAACTTCCTCGAGACCGGGTCCTTCTGGGACATGCGGCACTGCGAGCCCGCCGACGGCGAGTCCCACGACAACAACCAGGTGGCGCTGCCCGAGATCTCGGCGCAGACCCAGGACGCGCTCTTCGGGGCGATCGCCTCGCTCGGCCTCCCCGTCGCCACGCCGCTCTACCCGCCGCCGGACCACTGCAACAACCGCGGCCTGACCACGCTGGGCGAGCAGACCATCGAGGAGCTCGCCGAGCGGCACATCCTCTTCGACCCCGACCACCTCAGCGTCAAGGCCCGCAACACCGCCCTCGACCAGACCGAGCGGATGGGCTACCACGGCGTCCTCTCCAGCCACTCGTGGTCGACGCCGGACGCCTACCCGCGCATCTACGAGCAGGGCGGGTTCATCGCGCCGTACGCCGGTGACTCGACCGGCTTCGTGGAGAAGTGGCGCAAGCACGTGGGCTGGGCCGACCCGCGCTACTACTTCGGGCTCGGTTTCGGTGCCGACATCAACGGGCTCGGCGCGCAGGGGGACCCCCGCGGCGCCGACGTGCCCAACAAGGTGACCTACCCCTTCAAGGGGCTCGGCGGCGTCACCGTCCGCAAGCAGACCGCCGGCCAGCGCACCTGGGACATCAACGTCGACGGCGTCGCCCAGTACGGCCTCTACCCGGACTGGGTCGAGGACCTCACGAAGGTCGCCGGCAAGGACGGTGCCGCGATCTTCGAGGACATGAGCCGCGGGGCCGAGGCCTACCTCCAGACCTGGGAGCGGGCCGAGGGCATCAAGCCGGACTCGTGCCGCAACCCGGGCCTGCGCAAGTCGGTGACCAAGGTGCAGAAGCTGGTCAAGCCCGGCATGACCACCAAGGCGGTCATGGAGAAGGTCGGCCAGCCCTACACCCGCTCCGGCCAGAAGTTCGGCTTCTGCGCCAAGGCCCCCGGCAAGAAGAAGGTGAAGATGGTCGTCACCTTCTCCCAGCGCGGGAAGGTGCTGTCCCTGCGTCGGCGGTGATCGCGGCTACTGGACTCGCGCCTCGACCGTCGCGCTGGCCGCGTTGCCACCCACGTCGAGCGCCAGCAGCGCCATCCGGAACGGCGTCCCCGCGGGCAGCCGCTCGAAGTCGACCACGAGCTGGTCGCTGACCGGCAGGGACTGCGACGACAGCACCTGGTCGAAGCCGCCGGAGCCGGGCACGAAGAGGTAGGGCGTCACGGTGCCGCCGTTCTGCAGCTCGATGCCGGCGGCGCTGCCGTTGCTCAGGTCCACGACGTTGACGCCCTGGATCTGGCCCTCGCTGCTCAGCAGCACCCGGACCCCGATGTCGGTCGTCGTGCCGCCGGGCGCGGTGTACTGCGCCAGGAAATCGCCGACCAGCCCACCGGACTGGATCTGGTACGCCGTGGTCGCCGGGATGCTGGTGCGGCCGTCGCTCAGCGTGGTGACGGCGTAGTCCCAGACGCCCTGGACCTGCCCCCGGCCGCCGGCGTTGAGATAGCCGGGGAGTGCCAGCGCCAGCGCGCCGTCGGTGTCGCCGAGCCGCGTGTAGACCTGGGTCTCCGTCGCGGTCACCTGGTCGAGGCTCTCCGCGGTCAGCTGCCCCGCGATCTTGATCCCGGTCTGGTCCTGCAGGAGCACCTCGGCCTGGTCGCTGGTGAACCCGAACCCGGACGACGTCCCGGCGTCCACGCCCGCCTGGAGGAACGCCGTGACGAACTCACCCCAGCCGCGGGGGGCGGTGCCGCTCTCGACGTAGCCCCGCGCCTTCGCCGGGTCGGTCGGGAGGAACACGTTGAGCCCGGTGGCCTGCTCGGTCGCGCGGCCGGTGACCTGGGCCGTCACGGACGCCTCGAGCGCGGCGAACGCGGCGTCCCGGGCGACCTCCACCTCGGGGGGCAGGTTCTCGAGGTGGCGCAGGAAGTCCCCGAGGTCGATGTGGTCGATCGAGTCCCTGGCCCCGCTGCCCGGGAGCCCGATCACGAACTCCAGCGCGTCGGCTCGGGCCCGGGCGACCTCGACCGCGATCTCGTCCATGTGGGCGACCGCGACCTTGCTGAAGGACTCGATCGCCTTGTCCAGGCGCTGGATCGGCTCGCCCGCCACGATCGACATCGCCGCCAGGTCCCGGTAGGGCTGGCCCCCGTTCTCCTTGGCCACGTCGTCGAGCAGCTGGCGGTAGCCGTCGATGAAGGCCTCGCCGACCTGCTGGCCGCTGGCGTTCTCCCGCAACGGGGGGAAGCCCTGGACCGACAGCGGCCACTTGATCATGTTCTCCTCCGAGCCCACCATCGTCCTGGCGAGCGGAGCGAGCGCGGACGCGGTCTCGTAGTTGGACATGAGACAGGCCGCGTGGAAGAGCAGGTCGAAGCTCTTGATGCCGGACCGGGCCATCCCGGCGGCCATGCCGTCGCGGATGTCGGGGATCGACATGCCGGTCGTGCTCGGCGGGCCCTCGTCGATGTATCCGCCGAAGCTGCCGCCGCCGTGGTCGAACAGCGAGAGGCCGTACTTCGCGGCGGGGAAGCGCCCGGCGGCCTCCTCGATGAACGCGGCCAGGACGTCCGGTCGGCCCATCGCGACCTCGCCGTAGTCCCGGATCTCGTTGAAGCGGTTGCCGTCCAGCACGAGGAGCTTGGTGGTGGTGAACTCGCCCATGCCGGGCAGGGTGCTGGTCGGGAAGTCGGGGTCGTTGCGCTCCGGCAGGTCCAGCATCACGACCACGTTGACGTTGTCGGCGTCAGGCAGCGCCGCGAGCTGGCTGAGGTTCTGGACCATGAGCTCGGGGACGCCGCCGGTGTCGCCCACGGCGTAGACCATCATCGTCCAGTCCGCGGCGCCGCCGGGCGCCGCCGCGGGCGCGGCGGCGCCCGAGGCACCGCCGACGACGGTCAGGACACCCAACGCCGCCGCCCCCGCGACGTACCTCCTCGGAGAGGAGGACTGACGGGAACGGCGGCGTCGGGGTGTCATGTGAGCCCTGCTTCCTCGGTCTTACTGGATGGTCGAGACCAGGTCGTTGAGCATGGCGTTGTAGCCGTCGACCAGGTCCGTGGACGCGTCCAGCGCCCCCTGCTCGAAGAGGCCGAACGCCGTGATGCCCGTGCCGTCCTGGGTGAGGAAGTAGTAGCCGAAGCCCTCCACCGGGAAGGTGCCGCCCTGCTGGGAGGCCATCAGCCCGCGGTAGAAGAGCGTCTGCGCGTCCACCACCGCGGACGTCGGCAGCGAGATCGCCTCCGGCTGCGTGTACTCCAGCTCCTGCACCCCGAACCCCTCCAGACCCTGGAGGTGGTCGCTGATCAGCCCCTCCATGGAGGCGGGCGATGGCGTGGTCAGGGCGATGAAGTAGCCGCCCGGGCCCCACAGCTGGGCGAAGCCGGGCTCGTTGAACTCGACCTCCCAGCCGGCCGGGACCCGGAAGCCCGCGACCCCGAGGTCGACGATGTCCGAGCTCGTCGTGGTGTCGTCGGGCTGCGGACCGCCGCCGATGCCGCCGCTGCCGTCGTCGGTCCCCTCGCTCTCCTCGTCGGTGAACCCGTCGGAGAGGGCGGTGGAGAACGACGCCAGCTTCGCGCTGGACCCGTTGCTGGACTCAGTGCTGGACTCGCTGCTGGACTCGTCCGACTCCTCGGTCGGGTCGGGGTCGGGTCCCGGCGGGTCGGCCGGCTCCGGCGCGTCCTCGGTCGTCGGACCCGCGCCGAGGTCGGGCTCCAGGACGATCCCGGAGTCCTCGGGCGACAACGGTGCGTCGTCCTCGCCGGCCGCCGCGACCCCCTGGCCGATGGCCCCGCCGAGCACGATCGCGGCGACCACGGCACCGACCACGACCGCGGTCTTGGAGTTGTCGCGCGGGGCCGTGCCGGCCGGGACCGGCTTGAGCGACGGTGTCGCGGCGGCGTCCACGCTGCGGTTGCGGGCCCGGGTCACCTTGCCGCCGGCGCGGGTGGCGGTGCCGCAGACGACGCAGAAGTTCGCGCCCTCCAGCAGCGGCATCTCGCAGGAGGGGCAGAACGCCGTACCGTGCGCCGAGTCCTTGAGCGTGGTGCCCTTGCTCGAGGCCTCGAGCGCGGCCTCGAGGACCGCGTAGTGCAGGAGGTAGCGCAGCCGCACCAGCAGCACGGCGGCGATGAGCGCGCCCCAGATCAGGCCGATGACCGCGCCGGCGGTGCCCTCGACGCGGGAGGCGACGTAGAGCCCGGCCTGGAACAGGATGTTGGCCAGCAGCGCCTCGCCGAGCCCACGCAGGTAGGAGGGCTTGAAGCCGTCGAACCCGCTGCCGATGCCCGACCACGCCGCGACCGCGATGCCGGTGGCGGCACCGTAGACGATCGGCTTGACGATCGCCGCGGACAGGATGAGGGAGACCCAGAAGCCCGAGTCCGGGCTGTCGATGGAGCCGAAGCTGCTGAACAGCGAGCGGTTGACGACGATCGTCTCGGCGGCCGCGAAGCTCGCTCCGGCCGCGACGCCGAACGTCAGGCCGTCGATCATGTCGTCGAACTGCGGGCGCGAGGCCAGGAACAGCGGCCCGACCTGCTTCACCAGCTCGCCCACCACCGGCACCAGCAGGACCAGCACGAGCAGGGTGCTCCACCGGACCCCTCCGGCGCCCTGGCCGAAGTCGACGGGCGCGACCTCGTCACCGAGCAGCCCCGCGTGCCACAGGAACGTGAACCCGACGCCGAGGGCGGCCGCGGCGCCGATCGTGCCGAGCACGACGGCGACCGGCTGGTCCTCCCACTCGTTGACGTCGTACATGTAGACGACGTAGATGGCCGGGACGACCAGCGCCGCCGCGACGAACGCGAAAGCGAGGTAGCCCAGCGCACCGGCGATGACCGGGACCAGCAGGCCCAGGCCGAGCGCCCACCGGTAGGTCTGGGGTGCCGTGCCACTGGCCAGCGGCATCAGCGACGTCACCATGTTGAAGGACATCACCGGCTCACCGGGCTGGAGGGCGAAGGATTCCTTGCGCTCGGAGCCACCGGCCCCCAGCTCGGCGCCGGTCACCGGGTCGAAGCGGGCTCCTGGGGGTGCCACGGGCGCGGGTGCCGCCGTGGCACCGCCGTCCGGGCTCTCGGGTGTGGTCGTCATGACTCTCCTCCGTGTGTGAGGTGGTGCTCGGGATGGTGTGGTCGGTGGGTGCGGTGCTCGGCCGGTTGCCTCGCCCGCGGGGTCAGCGCACGGTCTCGGTGACGAACGCGATGTCGAAGTTGCCGGCGAGGTCGGCGACGCCGACGCCCATGTCGAACGAGGTCCCCTCGGGGAGCTTGGGGTAGGACACCTCGGTCTTGTCGTTGACGGGCACGGACTGGCTCGAGAGCTCCATCTGGAAGCCGCCGCTGGACGGGACGATCAGGTAGGGCGTGAGCGACCCGCCGTTCTCCAGGTCGATGCCCGCCTGGGCGCCGTTGCCGAGGCTGATGTCGGAGACCGTGATGCTCTCGATCTCGCCCTCGCTGGAGAGCAGGACCTGGACCTCGACGTCGGTCTGGCTGCCGTCCGGAGCCGTGTAGAGCGCGTGGAACCAGCCGAGCAGACCACCGGCCTGGGCCTGGTAGACCGCCGAGACCGGCGCGCGCTGGCGTCCCGCCTGGAGCGTGGTGACCGAGAAGTTCCAGACGCCCTGGACCTGCCCGGTGCCGCCCGAGTTGAGGTAGCCCGGCAGCGCGACCGCCAGGGCGTCGCGCCCGTCGATCTGCGTGTAGACCTGCGTCTCGGTGTCGGCGACGTTCTCCTCGTCCCCCGACTGCAGCTGGGCGGCGATCCGGATGCCGTCCGGGCCGATGTCCAGCACCTCGGCGGTGTCGCTGGTGAACTCCGCGGAGCCGTCGGGCCCGTTGCTCTGGGTGGCGTAGTCGGCGTACGCCGCGACCAGCTCGTTCCAGCCAGGGGGGGCGATGTTCTTCGCCACGTAGCCGCGCGCGTGCTCGGGGGTCTCCGGGAAGAAGACGTTGAGGCCGGTCGCCTGCTCGGTGGCACGTCGGGTGACCTGGTGCAGCACGGCCGCGTCGAGCGCCGCGTACGCCGCGTCGCGGGCCACCTCGACCTCCGGCGGCACGTTCTCGAGCTGGCGCAGGAAGTCGCCCAGGTCGACGACGCTGAAGCCACCGCCCTCCTCCTCGCCGAGCAGGCCCGTGACGAACTCGAGCGAGCGGCTGCGGGCGCGGGCGATCTCGGGCGCGATCTCCGCCATGTGCTGGACCGCGACGGCGGAGAACGCCTCGATGGCCTTGTCGAGCCGCTCCATGGCGGCCCCGTCGACGACCGACAGGACCGAGAAGGCCCCGATGTCGTCGTACTGGTCGGCGGTCTGCGCGTAGCCCTCGATGTTGGCCAGCCCCCACTCCTCGCCGCTGACGTTCTCGCCGAGGGCGGCGATCGCGTCGGTGTCGAGGGTGAAGTCGCCGAAGGTGACCTCCTCGGAGGCCACGTGGACCTTGGCCAGCGGCCCCAGTGCCGAAGCGGCCTCGTAGGAGGCCATCAGGCACGAGTCGTGGTCGATGAACTCGAACTCGTCGATGCCCCCGCGCTGCATCCCGGTGATGATCCCGGCCCGCATGTCGGCGATCGTCATCTGCGCGGCCGACGGCGGGCCGGTGTCCTGGTAGCCGCCGGACCAGGCGCCGCCGTGGTCGGACAGGATCAGGCCGAACTTGTCGGCGGGGTACCGGTCGGCGGACTCCTCGATGAAGCTCGCGAGCACGTCGGGCCGGCCCATCGAGATCTCGCCGTAGTCCTGGACCTCGTTCCAGCGGCCGTCCTCGAGCACGACCAGCTTGGCGGTGGTGAACGGCGCGATGCCCGGAAGGGTGGCCTGCGGGTAGCCGGGGTCGGTCTGCTCGGGCAGGTCGACCAGGGCGACGATGTTGACGTTCTCCATCTCCGGGATCTCGGTGAACGCCGCGAGGTTGGAGATCATGTCGTTGGCGATGTTGGAGGTGTCCGCGACGTCGTAGATCATCAGCGTCCAGTCCTCGTCGCCCTCACCGACGGCGGCCGCCGGCGCGGTCCGCGGAGCCGGCGCTCCCCCGGCGGGGGCGGTCAGGGCGGCGAGACCGGTGACGGCCAGCACTGCGGCCAGGCCCACCGCTCCGAGCCGCTGCGTACCGGAGCTGAGGCGAGTCGTCGAACCCACGGCGATCGTCCTTTCGTGGCACTCGTGCACCGTGCACGGTCCCCATGTCGAGCCGGCCACGATCCGGCGCGGGCTAAGTGTGCAATCGGATGATCCCGAGGTAAAGCACCCATCCGGGCCATATTGACGCGGGACGTCCCCAGGCGGTTCCCGCCCGCGGCGGAAAAGTTACCGAACAGTAGACTCAGGCCCCGGACCCCGTCGCACTAGTCTTCTCCACCGGGCTCGCCGCGGCTGTCCGAGAACTGGCTGGCAAACCTCTCGAGGAGTGACCGTGGACCTGTGGGTGCTGATCGTCGGGCTGGTCGGGACGGCGGTGGGGCTCGGCCTGGCCGGCAGGCGCGTGGTCTTCCTGTTCCGGATGATCACGCACGGCCAGCCGGCCCCGGACCGGATCGCCGGCGTCACCGGCCGGATCGGCCTGGCCCTCAAGACCCAGCTCGTCGAGGTCTTCGGCCAGAAGAAGCTCCTCAAGTGGAGCATCCCGGGCACGGCGCACTTCTTCGTGTTCTGGGCGTTCCTGATCCTCGGCACGGTCTACGTCGAGGCGTACGGCGCCCTGCTCACCCGCGAGCCGGCCTGGCGCTTCCTCTTCTTCGGCACCTTCAAGCCCCTCGGCTTCCTGCAGGACTTCATCGCGGTGATGTGTCTGCTCGGCCTGGTCGCCTTCTGGCAGATCCGGCTCAAGAACTCGCCGGCCAAGCTCGAGCGCAAGTCACGCTTCTTCGGCTCGCACCTCGGCGGGGCCTACCTGGTCCTCTTCATGATCTTCAACGTCATCTGGACGCTGTTCCTCTTCCGCGGTGCGGTGATCGCGCACGAGCTCGCCATCGGCGAGGAGGGCTACGGCAAGGCGGCGTTCGTCTCCTACGCGCTGGGGACCGTGCTCCCCGACTCCAAGACCCTGATCGGCGTCGGCCTGCTGCTGCACATCGGGATCATGCTGGTGTTCCTCGTGGAGGTCGTGAACTCCAAGCACCTGCACATCTTCGTCGCGCCGCTCAACGTGCTGTTCGGGCGCCGGCCGGTCGCCCTCGGCGCGGTCAAGCCGCTGACCAACGCCGGGGTCCCGGTCACCCTGGACGACCTGGACGACCTCGACGAGGACGCCAAGCTCGGCGTCGGGGCGATCGAGGACTTCAGCTGGAAGGGCCTGCTGGACATGGCGACCTGCACCGAGTGCGGTCGCTGCCAGTCGCAGTGCCCGGCGTGGAACACCGAGAAGCCGCTCTCCCCCAAGCTCCTGATCATGAACCTGCGCGACCACGCGCTGGCGAAGACGCCGTACCTCCTGGCGAGCGAGGAGGAGCGCGCGAAGATGCCGCAGTCGGTGCTCGACGAGGCCGAGCGGCCGCTGGTCGGGGAGACCGAGGGGTACGCGTGGGAGCCCGAGGGCGGCGCCATCATCGACAACGACGTCCTGTGGTCCTGCGTGACCTGCGGCGCGTGCGTCAACCAGTGCCCGGTCGACATCGAGCACGTCGACCACATCATCGACATGCGCCGCTACCAGGTGCTGGTCGAGGCCAACTTCCCCGCCGAGCTCAACCAGCTCTTCAAGGGCATGGAGAACAAGGGCAACCCCTGGAACATGTCCGCCTCGGCCCGGCTCGACTGGGCGAAGGACCTGCCGTTCGACGTCAAGGTCGTCGGTGAGGACGTCGAGTCCCTCGACGAGGTCGAGTGGCTGTTCTGGGTCGGCTGCGCCGGCGCCTACGAGGACCGGCAGAAGAAGACGACCCGCGCGGTCGCCGAGCTGCTCGACATGGCCGGCGTCTCGTTCGCGGTGCTCGGCAACGGCGAGACCTGCACCGGCGACCAGGCCCGCCGCGCCGGCAACGAGTTCCTGTTCCAGCAGCTGGGGTCGCAGAACGCCGAGACCTTCAAGGAGTTCAAGGTCAAGAAGGTCGTCTCGACCTGCGCCCACTGCTTCAACACGCTCAAGAACGAGTACGCCGCGTTCGGCGTCGAGCTCGAGGTCACCCACCACACCCAGCTGCTCAACCGCCTGGTCCGCGAGGGCAAGCTCACGCCGGTCAAGGACGGCGCCGGTGCGGCCAAGCGGTCGATCACCTACCACGACCCCTGCTACATCGGCCGCCACAACGGCGTCTACTCCCCGCCGCGCGAGCTCCTCCAGGTCCTCCCCGGCGCCGAGTACGTCGAGATGGAGCGTCACTCCGAGCGGTCCTTCTGCTGCGGCGCCGGCGGCGCCCGCATGTGGATGGAGGAGAACATCGGCGAGCGGATCAACGAGAACCGCACCAACGAGGCGGTCGGCACCGGCGCCGACCAGATCGCCGTGGGCTGCCCGTTCTGCCGGGTGATGCTCTCCGACGGGCTCACCTCCGCCCAGGCCAAGGGCACCGCCCGCGAGGAGGTCGAGGTCCTCGACGTCGCGCAGATGCTGCTCGCCTCGGTCAAGGGCGAGCCCGCGACCAGGGCCCGGGCCGGCTCGGACGGCTCCGGCGGGTCCACCAAGACCGCCGAGCGTCCGGTCGAGACGAAGGCCGAGCCCGAGGCCGGCGACGTCACCGTCACCGAGAACACCGTCACCGAGACCGCTGACGCCGGCCCGGCCGCCAAGGCCAGCGGCGGTTCGTCGCTGTTCGACCTGGGCGGCGACGAGCCGGCCGACGCGCCCGCCGCGAAGTCGGAGACGTCCTCGGGCGGCTCGCTCTTCGACCTGGGCGGTGACGACTCGGCTGCCGCGACCGTCTCCAAGGAGGGCCTGGAGAAGACCGAGGCCGAGCCGGCACCGAAGGCCGCCGAGCCGTCCGCCGAGCTGGGCTCGGGCGGTTCCCTGTTCGACATCGAGGACGGCCAGGCGGAGAAGACCGCCGACGAGCCGAAGGCCGAGCCCGAGTCCGAGCCCGAGCCCGAGCCCGAGCCGGCCGCGAAGCCCGCGGCGGACCTCGGGTCCGGCGGCTCGCTGTTCGACATCCAGGCCGAGGAGCCCGCCGCCAAGGCCGAGCCGGAGCCTGAGCCCGAGCCGAAGGACGAAGCGCCGGCCGACCCCCCGGTGGTCGAGCCTGTCGAGACCCCCGCAGCGACGGCACCCGAGCCGACCCCCGCGGTCGACCTCTCGTCCGGCGGCTCGCTGTTCGACATCGCGGCGCCCGAGGCCGTCGCGGGACCCGCGACCACCGACCCGACCACCGACCCGGAGACCGAGCGCGAGCCGGAGCCGGAGCCGGAGCCGGTGCCGGTGCCGGTGCCGGAGCAGGCGCAGACGTTGGAGCTTGGGTAGGAGCTGCGGCAATGGGAGCGGCAGCGGGAGCAGCAGCCGCAGGGGCACCTGCAGAGTCGTCGGTCAGGTTAAACTCCTCATCATCCAAAAAGGCCTGCGAATACGAAAAAGGGTGGGAAGAGGAGGTGAGCGGGGCAAATCGTGTCAAAGATAGGGTGCTGCCCAATGCGCAACGCACCTGAAGACGTTGCTGAAGGTCCGCCTTAAGTCCCGATGTGTCCAGGCCGCGCTTTGCGCACTCGTCCTTGAGGTCTTGGACTGCAAGCCCGGGTCGACGTTGGTTGGAGAGAGGGGAGA
>NZ_JAEMSS010000010.1 GCF_016462705.1 Nocardioides sp.
GAGGATGTGGCGGCTGACAGGTAGGGGCCTGCTCGCCCACCCACCCCGCCTTGCCGACCGCCGCGTTGACCGCCGGGCCGGCCAGCAGGCCGGCCACCAGGTTGGCGACCGCTGCGGAGGTCAACGCCGCGACGACGAGGTGGAGGCGCCGGTCCCGGGTCATCCCACCGAGCACGCCGACGGTGGCGGCCGTGCCGAGCTGGACGAGCAGGGTCGAGGCGTTGAGGAGCCACAGCAGCTGCTGGAAGTCCGGCCAGTGCGACATCGGTGCGCCTACGCACGACACCACGACCTGGCCCATGCTGGTGGCGGCGAGAACCCCGGCGACGCCGTTGAGCCAGTCCCCGGAGTCGGTCGCCTCGACCCGGAACTGGTTCCAGTGGACCAGCCCGCGGTAGATCAAGGAGGTGAACGCCACGCCACCGAGACCGAAGGCGGCGGTGCGCAGCCCCGCGTCCAGGAGCTGGTGGGAGATGAGCGTGTCGACGCACCCCTGGAGCACGAGAGCGGCACCCATCACGCCGACCGCCGCCGCGAACGAGGCGCGTACGCCGCGCTCGGAGGACTCGACGGACCTGTCGCGCCACAGGAGTGTCCCGAGCAGGCAGCACAGCACCCCGATCACGATCTCGACGAGCGGACCCCGGACCGCGATCACGCCCGCTTCCGCCGCGACGAACACGACCGAGCCGAGCGTCGCGAGCAGTGACACCGCGGTCACCCGCACGCCCTGGCTCCGGTTGTGGTCGTGCACGTGGCCACAGCCCTTCATCGCTTGCGGGTTCACAGTCGAGATCGGCAGGCACTCGCCAGAGGTGAGGAATCCGTGCCGGCGTTCGCGAGGCGCTGGGTCACCGCCCGACTAGCCCGGTCTCCAGGAACAGGCCGTTCGTCGGACGCCCGTCGGTGGCGCACCTACCGTCACCCGAGTGACCCCACGCCCCGTTCGTCGCTCCGGCCTCGCTGCCGCAGCCACCGTCCTGCTCCTCACCGCGGCATGTTCCGGGGGAGGGTCGGACGACGACGCCGGCGGCGACGGTGGCGAGGAGCCCGGTGACAGCGGCAGCGCGGTCAGCGGGCACACGGGCCGCGAGGGCGACGGCTGGACGGTCCTGCACTACTCGATGGCGGACACCAACCTCGAGCCGTTCATGGTCGAGGACGTCAACGAGCTCGGCGCGGTCGGCTCGAACGAGAACCTCCACGTGCGGGAGCTGATGGACCGGTCCGCGGAGTACGGGGACGACGAGCTCCTCGACCAGGGCAGCTGGGTCGGGGGCCGGGTGCTCGACCTCGGAGCCCCCGGGACGACCGAGGTCGTGTCGGACCTCGGTGACGTCAACTCCGCCGACCCCGCGCTGCTCGCGCAGTTCATCGCCGAGGGCATCGAGCAGAACCGTGCCGGGCACTACGCGCTCATCATCTCCGACCACGGTGCCTCCTGGCCCGGGATCGGCCCCGACGAGGGCAGCGACAACGACGTCCTCGACCTCGCCGAGCTCACCTCGGCGGTCTCGAGCGGGCTGGAGCAGGCTGGCGTCGACAAGCTCGACCTGCTCGGCTTCGACGCCTGCCTGATGGCCAACTACGAGGTGGCCAGCGCGGTGGCCCCGCTCGCGGACCGGATGGTGGCCTCGCAGGAGCTCGAGCCCGGTCACGGGTGGGACTACGGCTCGCTGCAGGTCCTGGCCGACGACCCCGACGCGACCGCCGACGAGCTCGGGTCCGCGATCATCGCCGGGTTCCAGGCCCAGGCCCAGGAGCAGGGCACCCAGGACCAGATCACCCTCTCGATGGTCGACCTGACCCAGATGGAGGCGGTCGACACCGCGGTGGCCGACTTCGCGGCGGCGCTGAGCGAGCAGTCCACGGTCGTGGCCCCCGCGGTCGGCCAGTCCGAGGCGACGACCCTCGCCTTCGGCAAGAGCCCCGACGAGACCCAGGACAAGCACCTCAGCGACCTCGGCCTGCTGGCCTCGTCGATCGGCGAGTCCGCGCCGGAGGTCGCCGCCCAGGCCGGCGAGCTCGTCGCGGCCCTGGACGCGGCCGTGCTCGAGGACATCGAGGGCAGCGGCACCGCGGGCGCCACCGGTCTGTCGATCTACCTCCCGCCGGTCGCGGAGCTCGCCGACCCGGCGTACGCCGAGGTCGTCAGCGCCGGTCCGTGGGGCGGGTTCCTCGACTCCTACTACGGCGCCGGGGAGGCGATCCCGGCCGAGCAGCTGCCGGCGTTCACCGACCCGGAGGCGGGACCGGAGGTCGGCTTCGAGGACGACGGGACCATCTCCCTCCTGGGGACCTTCGACGTCGCCGCGTTCGGGAACATCACCGAGGCGACGGTCAGCTACGCGGTCGTCAACGACGACGGCTCGATCACCTACCTCGGCGAGGAGGTCACCGACTTCGCCGAGGACGGCACCGTGTCTGGCGCCTACGACCTGACGTCGCTGCAGATCAGCGACGGCGAGGACGTCGCGTACGCGTACGTCGACCTGACCCTGAGCGACGACCTGCTCACCGGCTTCTTCGACGTGCCGATGACCTACTACGCCTCGACGGACCCCGAGCAGACCGACCCCCAGGAGGCGCTGCTCTCGCTGGTCCTCGACGCCGAGACCAGCGAGTTCGTCAGCGAGACGATCTACATCTACGACGAGGTGTCGGGCGGCTACGGCGAGCTCGCGCCCGACCCCGAGGGCATCCTCATCCCCGACGTGCTGACGATCGGCGCCGACGGCAGCCAGGTGTGGGAGCCCACGACCGACATCGGCCTCTACTCCGACGTGGAGAACCTCACCTACGAGTTCGTGCCGCTGGACTCGGGCACGACGATCCAGGCCGACCTGTCGATCTACGACTTCGGGGGCAACTCCAGCGTGCTGAGCGCGCTGGTCGAGGTGCCGTAGACCGCACGCGGGGCGCGGCACGCTGACGGGCACGGCGGACCGCTGGCAGGTGGCCCGGATGGGCTATGGCGCGGCGGGCCCGCAGGGCGGAAACATGCACGGGCCGGTTCGGGGCAATGGCCGGCGACCCACGAAAGGATGAGACTTCGCATGCAGAGCAGTTCACGCAGGCCGTCCCTGGCCCTGATCGTCGCGCTCCTCGCGCTCGTCGTCGCCCTCGGCGGGACAGCCGGCGCGCTGCCCGGCAAGGGCTCGGTGCAGAGCAACGACATCAAGAAGAACGCGGTCAAGGGCAAGCACGTCAAGAACGACAGCATCAAGGGCGCGGACGTCCTGGAGAGCTCCCTCGACACCGTGCCCTCGGCGGAGAACGGGGCGACCCGGATCTCCTACAAGGGCGTCGCGGGCGGGGCACCGCAGGTCATCTTCAACGGCGGCGGCCTCGTGCTGAAGGCGACGTGCGTGGATGCCAACGACCTGGTGATCACGATGGAGTCGACGGTCAACGACGCCGCGGTCTTCGCCGACAGCCACGACCACGACGGCAGCGGCGCCGGCAACGACGACGCCGACAACACCTACGAGCACCAGGGTGACTTCGACGCGGGCCAGCCGGTCGTCCTCGACGGCAGCAACCTGCACTCGGACGACGGTCAGGGCGTCGAGATCAACTACTCGAACCCCAACGGCACCGAGGTCCTCGTCAAGTTCCAGAACTGGCTCGGCAGCGGTGTCGCCACCGCACCGGCGGCCTGCTTCGTCGGCGGCGTCGGGTTCGTCGCCTGACCCGCAGCAACACTCGAGCTCTGGGAGCGGCCGGTCGGATGGACCGGCCGCTCTCAGAACTTCAGGTGGTGGCTCAGGTCGCCGGTCTGGTCGATGAACATCACCCTGGTGTCGAACCACCACGCGCCGTCGATGCGGCGGAACGTGTCCTGGTAGTGGCCGGTGATGATCAGCTGCAGAGGCAGCTCGTCGGTGGCCTGCGTGACGGCATAGCTGGTCCGTGCGCTGGCAGTGCCGGCTGACTCGTCGACCTCGATGCGCGCGTTGGTCGTGAGGTGCTTGGTCTTCGGCGTGCCGGTGTCCTCGTAGATCCGGGTCGCCATCCCGTAGAGCGCACGCACGGCGTCCCGGCCCTCGAAGACGGTCTCGGGCGGCCCGTTCTCCTGGCCGTGGATCCGGCCGTGGGCGAACAGGTCGGCCACCCCGTCCAGGTCGCCGGCGTCGATCCGCTCGGCGTACGTGTAGAGCAGGTTCTCGATCTCGCGGGCACTGTCCACGCGCGCAGCGTAGTGATGCGTCTAGGTTTCAGCGCGTGGACGGCTTCGACGTGGCGTCGGTCGTGGCCGACGCGCGCGCCAAGGAGGGCCTCGAGGACCTCGGCCCGGGTGACTTCGAGGAGCCGCTCGGCGTCCTCCTGGAGAGCTACCGCCACGCGGGGCTGAACGACGTCGGCGCGTTCATCCTCCGCCAGGGCATCGTGCACAGCCTGCGGATGCGGCTCCGGGCACAGGAGTGGTTCCGCCGGAACCCGGAGATCGCCGACGAGGTGGTCGCCGCGCCCGTCGTCGTGGTGGGGATGATGCGCAGCGGCACGACGCTCGTCCAGCGGCTGCTCGCCGCCGACGACCGGCTGCACAGCGCCCTCGGCTGGGAGGTCCAGCAGGTCGCGCCCCGGCTCGACTGGGACCCGCTGGCGGCGGATCCCCGGGTCGCCAGGGCGTTGGAGCGCGAGGAGCAGACCAGGCAGCACGCGCCGGACCTGTTCGCCATCCACCCGATGTACGCCCTCGAGGCCGAGGAGGAGATCGTCTTCCTCGCCGACGCGTTCCTCTCCCACGTCCCCGAGTCGGGTGCCGACGTGGCGGGCTACCGCGAGTGGCTGGACACCGCGGACCTCGCGCCGGCGTACGCCCACCTCCACCGGATGCTCCAGCTCCTCCAGTGGCAGAAGCGACAGCGTGGGGAGTCAGCCACCCGGTGGGTGCTCAAGACGCCGGCGCACCTCGGCTACCTCGACGACCTCCGGCGTACCTTCCCCGACCTTCACCTCGTGCACCTGCACCGGGACCCGGTGGAGACCATCCCGTCCGGCGCCAGCCTGAACTCGACGCTGCACGCGATGCACGCCGACACCGTCGACGGGGAGCGGATCGGTCGGCAGTGGCTGGACCGGATGGGGTGGACCAACGACCGGGCGATGGCGACCCGCGACCGCTGGGGCGCCGAGGCGCCGGTGACCGACCTGCGGTTCGAGGACGCCGTCGCCGACCCGATCGGCTCGATGGCCACGGTGTACGACGCCGCGGGGATGACGCTGACGGCCGAGGCCGAGACGGCCATGCGGGCCTGGCTGGAGCGGCGGCCGCGGGAGACGGGCCGGCCCGACTACTCGCCGGAGAGCTTCGGGCTCAGCGAGGGGTCGATTCGCGACCGGTTCGCGGACTACGAGCGCCGGTTCCGAGCGCCGGCCTGATCGTCTCCAGGGCCTCGCGGGTCAGCTCGCCGAGCCGGGCCAGGTCGTGCGGGGGAGGGGCCTCGGTCCAGACGGCCAGCGCGGCGAAGACCGCCCCCGCCACGGCCTCGGCCCGGACCGCGGCGTCCAGGTCCTCGGCTCCGCGCGCCACCAGCAGCGCGCGGACCTCGCGCGCGACCGCGCTCTGCCGGTCGCGGAACACCCGCCCGATCCGTTCCGGGCCCAGCAGCTCGCTGCGCAGCCGGGCGATCTCGGCGAGCAGCTGCAGGTCGGTGGGCCCCGACCCGAGCGAGACGAGCACCGAGCGCACCAGGTCCTCCTCCGCGGGCCGGTCGTGCAGGGCCTGGGCGAACCAGGCGAACGCCTCACCCACGTCGTCGAAGAGGACCTCGTCCTTGGTGGCGAAGTGCCGGTAGAACGTGCGCTCGGTGACGCCGACCTGCGCGGCGATGGCGGGCACGCTGGCCGCCTCGAAACCGTGCGCGACGAAGTGCTCCAGCGCCGCGGCCCGCAGGGCGGCCCGGGTGCGCGCGGACTTCGAATACGTCACAACTGACATTTTGGCATTTTCCCGCTACCTTCGCCGGGTGCCACCCGCCGCTGACAGCACCGGTCACCCCGTCGCCACCGCCGAGCAGCACGCGCACGAGCTGGCCGCGCTCGAGCTGTTCGAGCACCCCACCGTCAGGGCGGCGTACGCCGAGGTCGCCGCGACGTGGCTCGGGCGGGCCAAGGCGTCCGAGGCGATGCGGGCCGTCTTCGAGCCGGCGTTCGAGGAGGTCATGTTCTCCGCCGCGGTCTGGTCGTCCAACCAGGACCCGCTGCGGCCCAAGGTCACCACGATCACCCGCCTCGAGCACCAGGTCGAGGGGCGCCGGGTGCCCGGCAGCCGTTGGGGCATCGACAACCCCGACACCGTCTACCGCGTCATCCCGATCTCGGGCGAGGAACGCTACGAGATCCGGGGCCGGGTCGGCGCGAACCGGATGACCGAGAACTACTTCACGCTCTGGGACGCCCACATGGGCACCGTCGACGTGCTCGACGGCCGCCGGATGCACGTCGAGGCCGACGGGTCCTACGTCATCACCGTCGACTCCGGCCCGGCCGGCGACCGGCCGAACCACATCCGGTCGTCCCCCGAGGCGCACGAGCTCTACATCCGCGACGTGCTGCTCGACTGGGGCAGGGACGACGCCAACCACATCGCCGTCGAGCGGCTCGGTGCCGCACCGACGACGCCGGCGCTCACCCTCGACGAGCAGGCCGAGGCGACGGCCAGGATGATGGCGCACTTCGCCGACTTCACCGGCAAGCTCTCCTACGGCATGTACAAGGCGCCGCAGAACCACGTCAACCTGGCCTGGTCGGCCGACCACACCGGCGGGCTGCGGCACCAGGTCTACGTCGCCGGGCGGTTCGTGCTCCGGCCGGACGAGGCCTTCGTCGTCAACGTCAGCGACGGGGGTGCGGAGTACTTCACGGTGCCGCTCTCCAACATCTGGGGCACGACGCTCGACGTGCTCGACCGCACCGGCAGCCTCAACAAGGCGCAGTCCCGGCCCAACGAGGACGGCACCTACACCTACGTGATCGCCGGCGAGGACCCCGGCGTGCACAACTGGATCGACACCGGCGGGCTGCCCGAGGGCATCCTCACGCTGCGGATGGCGGAGTTCCCGGAGGGCGGCGCGCGGCCGGACCTGTCCGCGCGTGGCCGCGTCCTCCCGCTCGACCGGCTCGACGCCGAGGTGCCCGGGCTGGCCCGGGTGAGCGCCGAGGAGCGTGCGGAGCAGCTGGCCAGCCGACGCGCCGGCTACGTCGCCAAGCGCCTGCCCGAGCTGGACGGAAGCGAGGGCGGAGCAGCATGAGCCGCTGGCTGGTCACCGGGTGCTCCACGGGCATCGGCCGCGAGATCGCCCGGGCGGCGCTCGAGGCCGGGCACCAGGTCGTGGTGACCTCGCGCAAGGTCGCCGACGTCGAGGGCCTGGCCGACGCGCATCCCGGGACCGCGCTCGCCGTCGCCCTCGACGTCACCGACAAGGCACAGATCGCGGACGCGGTGGCAGCCGCCGACACGGCGTTCGGCGGCGTCGACGTGCTGGTGAACAACGCCGGCTACGGCTACCTCTCCGCGGTCGAGGAGGGCGACGACGCCGAGGTGCGCGCGCTGTTCGACACCAACTACTTCGGCACGGTCGACATGACCAAGGCCGTGCTGCCGCAGATGCGCGAGCGGGGGAGCGGCCACATCGTCAACATCTCCTCGATGGCCGGGCTGGTCGCCAACCCGCCCAACGCCTACTACTCGGCCACGAAGTTCGCGATGGAGTCGCTCACCGAGGTCCTGGCCAAGGAGGTCGGGCCGCTCGGCATCAAGGTCACCGCCATCGAGCCGGGCGCCTTCCGCACCGACTGGGCCCGGCGGTCGATGCACGAGTCGGCGACCCCGATCGAGGCGTACGCCGAGGGCGTGGGCGCCCGCAAGGAGCTGATCAAGGCCTTCGCCGACCATCTCCCCGGCGACCCGCGCAAGCTCGCCGAGGCCGTGCTGATGGTGGTCGCCTTCGACAAGCCGCCGCTGCGCCTGCTGCTCGGCGCGGACGTCCTCCAGGCGACCCGGGAGAAGCTGACCGCGATGCTCGCCTCCATCGACGAGTGGGAGGCCGTGACCCTCGACGTGGGCTTCCCGGCCGGCCAGTGACGTGAACAGTGACGTGAGGAGCTGGAGCGTGCTTGCGGACCACCCGACCGCCGACGAGGTGCTGGCCGGCGTCGACCTGACCGGACGCACGGCGCTCGTCACCGGCGGCTACTCCGGCATCGGCCCCGCCACCGTGGCGGCCCTCGCCAGGGCCGGCGCGCGCGTGCTGGTGCCCGCGCGACGCCCCGACGAGGCGCGGCAGGTCCTGGCGGACGTCGCCGGGGTCGAGGTGGGCCAGATCGAGGTGGAGAGCCTCGACCTCTCCGACCAGGCCAGCGTGGCGGCGTACGCCCAGACCCTGCTCGACGACGGGACGCACCTCGACATCCTGATCGGCAGCGCGGGGATCATGGCCACGCCGGAGACCCACACCCCGCAGGGGTGGGAGCTGCAGATGGCGACCAACCACCTCGGGCACTTCGCCCTGGTCAACCGGCTCTGGCCGCTCCTCACCGGAGGTGCGCGCGTGGTCAGCGTGTCGTCCTCGGGCCACCACCTGAGCGACATCCGCTGGGACGACCCGTGGTTCACGCTCGGCTACGACAAGTGGGAGGCCTACGGGCAGTCCAAGACCGCCAACGCGCTGTTCGCCGTGCACCTCGACGCCCTCGGACGGGAGCACGGCGTGCGGGCTTTCTCGCTGCACCCCGGCGCGATCCTGACGCCGCTCGGCCGGCACCTCGGCGCCGACGACCTGGAGAAGGTCATGGTCCGAGACGAGCACGGAGAGCTCGTGCTCCCCGAGTTCAAGACCCCCGAGCAGGGCGCGGCGACCTCGGTGTGGGCGGCGACGGCCGCCGAGCTCGAGGCGCACGGCGGCCGCTACCTCGAGGACGTCGCGGTCGCCGAGATCGCCACCGACGACGAGGTGCGGGCCGCGGAGAGCATCGGCGTGAAGGCCTACGCGCAGGACCCGGCCGCCGCCGCCCGGCTCTGGGCGTGGTCGGCGCGGCTCACCGGGGTCGACGCGTTCGCCTGAGGCATCATGCCCACATGCGACTCGGGTCGACACGTGCGCTGACGCGCGCCCTGCCACTGCTCCTCTCCGTCGTCCTCCTGGTGGCGCTGGCGCCACTCGCCGGGCACCGGCCGGCCTCGGCGGCGGACGCGACGACGCTCGCGCTCGCCGGTGAACCACGCCCCGCCGGGCAGTCCTCGCCGCTGGTGGCGACGCTCACCGCGTCCGACGGCGCCGCGGTGCCGGGTGCGCAGGTCGTCGTCGAGCGCAGGGTCGACGGAGCGTGGACCTCGGCCGGCACCGCGACGACGGACGTCTCCGGCCGGGCCCAGGTCTCGGCCGTCATCGGGCGGGACGCCGACGACAACGTCTTCCGGGCCTCGTACGCCGGCGACGGGACCCGCGGCCCGTCCCGGTCCGCCGACGTCCAGGTCCCGCTGGTGCGGGTGGGGACCCGGGTCCGGGTGACGGGACCGCGGACCGTCGTCGACGAGCGGCCGCTCGACCTGACCGTGCGGTGGACGACCGAGGCCGGCGAGCCGGTGTCCGGTCCCGTCGTGGTCCTCCGCCGGAAGGTGGACGGGCCGTGGCGACCCGTAGAGCGGCTGACCACGGACGCCGCCGGCGCGGCCACGTTCACCACTGAACCCCGCGTGGACACCCGCTGGAAGGCGCGCACCCGGCCGTTGCCCTGGGCCGAGCGGGACCGCAGCCGGGTGCACCGCGTCGACAACCTTCCCCCCGCCCCGCCGGCCGACCTCCCGGACGCCGCTCCGCGGCCACGGATCCAGCTGCCGCCCCAGCGGAGGGCCGTCGGCGAGGGTGCCAACCCCGTGATCAGCCGCATCCCGGACCAGGTGTGGCGGGACATGACCGGCCGGTTGTGGCACGCGGGCTGTCCCGTCGGCCGCGCCGGGCTGCGGCTGCTGAGGATCAACTACTGGGACTACGACGGCTACCGGCGGCGCGGCGAGATCGTCGCCGCAGCCGGGGCAGTCGGCGCCATGGCCGGCGCCCTTGCCGCGATGTACGAGCGCGAGCTGCCGATCCGGGCGATGTACCGGGTGGACCGGTTCGGCTGGTCACCACGGCTGCAGGGCGCCGACGACCACGCGTCGATGGCCTCCGGCAACACCTCGGCGTTCAACTGTCGTCAGGTCGTGAACAACCCGGGCGTCCGGTCCCCGCACTCCTACGGCCGGTCCCTCGACGTCAACACGTGGGAGAACCCCTACCGGTCGGCGACCGGCCTGGTCCCGAACGCCTGGTGGCAGCCCCGCTCGCACCCGCGCGTGGCCTGGCGGTCCCGGGCGCACGCGGTCGTCCGGATCATGGCGCGGCACGGGCTGCGCTGGACCTACGGCCACGGCGACACCCAGCACTTCGACGTCGTGCGCAGCAACGGGAAGGTGCTGTTCCCACGAGGGTGCTCGATCCTGGTGCCGTGCAAGTGAGCGACTGCGTCTTCTGCGGCATCGTGGCCGGCGACGTCGAGGCCCACCTCGTGCTCGACGAGCCGGACTTCGTGGCGTTCCTCGACACGCGGCCGCTCTTCAAGGGTCACGTCCTGCTCGTCCCGCGCGAGCACGTCGTGACCCTGCCCGACCTGCCGTCCGGGCTGCGCGACGGCTTCCTCGCCGCCGCCCAGCGGCTCGCGACCGCGGTCGTGGACGCGCTCGGCGCCCAGGGCAGCTTCGTCGCGATGAACAACGTGGTCAGCCAGTCGGTGCCGCACCTGCACCTGCACGTCGTGCCGCGCACCAAGGGCGACGGCCTGCGCGGGTTCTTCTGGCCGCGGACGAAGTACGCCGACAGCGAGGAGCAGGGGCAGTACGCCGCCCGCCTCCGTGCGGTCCTAGAGTGACCGCCCATGGGTAGGTACGACGGACGCGTAGTAGTGGTCACCGGCGCAGCGCAGGGCATCGGCTTCGGCTGTGCGACCCGGTTCGCCGAGGAGGGTGCCTCGGTCGCGGTCGTGGACCTCGACGAGTCCGCCGCCGCGGCTGCCGCGGCCAAGCTCCCCGGCGGTGACGGGCAGAAGCACACCGGCATCGGTGCCGACGTCAGCGACACCGAGGCGGTCGAGGCCGCGGTCGCGCGGGTCGTCGAGGAGCTCGGCGGCATCCACGTGGTGGTCAACAACGCCGGCATCACCCGCGACAACCTGCTCTTCAAGATGACCGACGAGGACTGGGACCTGGTCATGAACGTGCACCTGCGGGGTGCGTTCCTGATGACCCGGGCGGCCCAGAAGCACTTCGTCGAGCAGAAGTACGGCAAGATCCTCAACCTCTCCAGCGTCTCGGCGCTCGGCAACCGCGGCCAGGCCAACTACTCCGCGGCCAAGATGGGCATCCAGGGGTTCACCCGCACGCTCGGCATCGAGCTCGGCCCGTTCGGCATCAACGCCAACGCGATCGCGCCCGGGTTCATCGCCACCGAGATGACCGACGCCACCGCCCGCCGGCTCAAGATGGAGCCCGAGCAGCTGCGCCAGATGAACGCCGAGCACAACCCGGTCCGCCGGGTCGGGTTCCCGGAGGACATCGCGGCCGCGGCGGCGTTCCTGTGCAGCGACGAGGCGTCGTACATCACCGGCCAGACGTTGTACGTCGACGGCGGCGCCAAGCTCGGCTGACAGCCCGCGTCCGCGCCCGGGCGCGCCTCCCGCAGCCGCTCGGCCGGACGGCGCACACTTCAAGTCGAGCAAACTTGTAGACCTTTGATCGGAGCATGTCCGTGCGTGTTCACCGGACCAGCGCCTCGGCGCTCGCCCTCGCCCTTGCCGCCAGCCTGGTGCTGGCCGGATGCGGGGGCGACGAGAAGGACGACGGCGGAGACGACCCCGAGGCGCAGCCCGTGGCCGGCGGTGGCGCCCTCGCGCAGACCTGGCCGCTGACCGGCCTGGGCGTGAGCGGCGACCAGAGCGCGGCGCAGAAGCACCCGGTCCTGGTCGTGAAGATGGACAACACCCCGTCCAGCGCCCCGCAGGTCGGCCTGGACGCGGCCGACCTCGTGGTCGAGGAGCTCGTCGAGGGCGGTAGCACCCGGCTGGCGGCGTTCTACTACAGCGACATCCCCACCGAGGTGGGTCCCGTGCGCTCGATGCGGGCCAGCGACATCGGCATCGTCGCCCCGGTGGGGGCGACCATGGTCACCTCCGGCGCGGCCGCGGTGACGATCAACCGGATCGAGGACGCCGGCATCCCGTTCTTCGCCGAGGGGGACGCGGGCCTCTACCGCGAGGACAGCCGGAGCGCGCCGTACAACCTGATGGCCGACCTCGAGGAGACGACCAAGGCGGCGTCGACCGACGAGGAGGCGCGGCCCGCCGACTACCTGCCGTGGGGCGACGCCGCGGACCTGCCTGCGGGGCAGCCGGCGAAGACGATCGCGGCCAGCTTCTCCGGCGGGCACACCACCCAGTGGACCTTCAACGGCGGCGGCTACGTCAACGAGAACAGCTACGCCGACCCCAAGGCGCCGTTCCCGGCGGACACGATCCTGGTGCTGCGGGTCGAGGTCGGCGACGCCGGCTACACCGACCCGGCCGGCAACCCCGTGCCCGAGACCAAGCTGGAGGGCACCGGCCCCGCCATGCTCTTCCACAACGGACGCCTGGTCCGCGGCACGTGGAGCAAGGCCGACCTCGAGTCGCCGATCGAGCTCAGGACCCAGGCGGGCGAGCTCATCGTCCCCACCGGGCACACCTGGGTCGAGCTGATCCCGGTCGACGGTGGCGACGTCACCTTCACCAAGAAGTAGGGCTGCCGGCGCAAGGTCGCGGGGTCACTCCGGCTCGTCGGCCTCCGCTGCCGGTGGGGCCGTGGGCAGGTCGACGCCCGCGTCGGCGAGGGTCTGGAAACCGGTGATCATGAAGCCGATGGCCGCCTCGACCCGCCACGCGGCCAGCTCGGGGTCCTCGGCGGTCGCGACGGACTCGCCGGCCGACGACATGGCGCCGAAGAAGATCCGGGCGAAGGTCTGGAGCATGCCCTCGTCGAGGTCCCAGTCGCCGGCCCCCAGGACCGAGCGGACGATGTCGAGGACCGAGCCGAAGGTCGAGCGCTCCTCCTGCTCGCGGAACCGCTCGTAGCCGAGGACGGACGGGCCCTCCTGGATCACGATCCGCCGGTAGCGCGGCTGCCGCACGATCTCGAGGAACGCGGCCAGCCCGGCCTGCGCCTTCTCCCACGGGTCCCGCTTGCCGCGCAACGCCTTGTTGATGGCCTTGGAGGCGTCGGACTCGACCCGCTCGAAGACCGCCTCGAACAGGGCCTGCTTGCCGCTGAAGTGGTGGTAGAGCGCCCCCTTGGTGACCCGGGCGCCGGCGACGATCGCGTCGAGGGAGGTATTGGCGTAGCCCGACTCGGTGAAGAGCTCCTCGGCGACGTCGATCAGCGCGCGCTTGGTGGAGGCGGAGTACTGCTGGCGCCTGGTGGCCCCCGTGACGGCTGAGACGTTGGCCACCTCGCGGACCAGTCGATGCATCGGGGACTTGGGCATCCCGGCAGAGTAATACCGACCGAAGGTACGGGTGGCCATCATCACGTGGTCAAAACTTGGCGTACCGACGGTATGAGCCAGTACTCTCGGTACGTACCCACGGTATGTGGGCTCCGGTTCCGTCCGACCGGACGGACTGATCACCGAGAGGAAAGAACCATGACCTGGACCGCTTTCCACCGCCGCGGCGAGGTCCTCCGGGCCGTCGTCGAGACCGCTGACCAGCGCGTCGACGGCGAGCTCCCCCTCTACGTCCCCGGTGTCGCCGAGACCTTCGCCGACGCCACCGACCTGCTCGGCGCCCTCCAGCTGCGGTGGCACACCCGCCTCGCCGGCCGGATCGAGCGCGAGCTGATGACCCAGCCGATGGACCTCGAGCGGGCGGTCGTGACCGCCTGGCACCGCACCGCCGACGAGATGCCCGGCGTCCGCGCCATCCTCGACCGCCACCTCGACCACCCCCTCGACGACGACATGGCGCGGGTCGCCCGGACCGCCGCGACCAAGGAGCACGTCCTGCTCGCCGTGATGGCCGGCCTCGGCGGACCCGCCGACGCCGCCTCGGCGACCGTCGGCGCCCGGATCGAGGCGCGGGCCCGCGAGACCTACGTGGCGACGCGTGACCTCGTCGAGCGGCCGCCCACGCTCCTCGGCCGGCTCAAGGCCGCGCTGGCTGCCTGACCGCCCGACCCGCGGCCGGCACCCCTCCCTCCCGTCAGCCGCGGAGACCTCGCCCACCCGAACACCTGTTGTGCAGACTGTCCGGGTGGGCGAGGTGCGCGCGGGGATGCTGCTGGTGGCGACGCCTGACCTGCTCGACCCCAACTTCGCCGACACCGTGGTGCTGATGCTCGAGGTCGACGGGGACGGAGCGCTCGGCGTCGTCCTCAACCGGCCGTCACCGGTGCCCGTCGCCGACGTCCTCGACCCCTGGTCGGACGTGTGTGCCGAGCCGGAGGTGCTGTTCCGCGGCGGCCCGGTGAGCACCGAGGGGGCGCTGGCCGTGGCCCGGCTGCGCGACCCGGCCGACCCGCCCGTCGGCTTCCGGGCCCTGGACGACGCCCTGGGCGGCGTCGTCGGGCTGGTCGACCTCGACACCCCGGTCGAGCTGGTGGGCGACAGCCTGGCCGGGCTGCGCATCTTCGCCGGGTACGCCGGGTGGGGCGCCGCCCAGCTGGCCGCGGAGATCGAGGAGGGCAGCTGGTACGTCGTGCCGGGCGAGGTCCCGGACGTCTTCCGGACCGACCCGACCGAGCTCAAGCGGGACGTCCTGCGCCGCCAGCCCGGCGAGCTCGCCTGGCACTCGACGCGGCCCGTCGATCCTGAGCTGAACTAGCAACCGTCGTAAGGTGGAGCCAATGAGCACCATCGGTTTCGGGCCCGGCACCGCTGTCGACACCGACGTCCGTCAGGACGAGCGGACCGTCCCCACGGACGCGGGTGACCACGAGCGGTTCTCGCACTTCGTGCCCAAGGAGAAGCTCACCGAGGCGATGGTGATGGGCACGCCGGTCGTCGCGCTGTGCGGCAAGGTCTGGGTGCCCAGCCGGGCGGGGGAGAAGTTCCCGGTCTGCCCGGAGTGCAAGGAGATCTGGGAGTCGCTGGGCGACGACTCCGGCAACGGCCCGGACAGTCCCGAGTGACCGGCGGCGACGACGCCGCCCCTCAGCTCCCCCCTCAGGTCGCTCTCACCCCGGCCTGGCCGGAGCGGGCGGCGTGGGGCACCGCGGGCTCACTGCGCGCCTGGCAGTCCGCGGCGGTGGCGCAGTACGCCGAGCGGCAGCCGCGCGACTTCCTCGCGGTCGCGACCCCCGGCGCCGGCAAGACGACCTTCGCCCTCACGGTGGCCGCCGACCTGCTCAACCGCCGGGTCGTCGAGCGGGTGACCGTCGTGGCGCCGACCGAGCACCTGAAGCAGCAGTGGGCCGAGGCCGGCGCGCGGGCCGGGATCCCCATCGACCCGGCGTACGCCGCGGGCAAGGGCAGGACGTCGGCGGACTACGTCGGCATCGCCGTGACCTACGCCGGCGTCGCGGTCAACCCGCTCGCGATGCGGGTCCGCACCGAGCGGTTCAAGACGCTGGTGATCCTGGACGAGGTCCACCACGCGGGCGACGCGCTGTCCTGGGGTGAGGGGATCCGCGAGGCGTTCGAGCCGGCGCACCGACGCCTCGCGCTGACCGGCACGCCGTTCCGCTCCGACGTCAACCCGATCCCGTTCGTCACCTACGCCCCCGGCGACGACGGCATCCCGAGGTCGGCGGCCGACTACACCTACGGGTACGCCGAGGCGCTCGCCGACCACGTCGTCCGGCCCGTCCTGTTCATGGCGTACTCCGGCGAGCTCCAGTGGCGTACCCGCGCCGGCGACGAGGTGGCCGCCCGCCTGGGCGAGCCGCTCACCAAGGACATGCACGCGCAGGCGCTGCGGACCGCGCTCGACCCGCAGGGCGCCTGGATCCCGGCGGTGCTGGCGGCCGCCGACACCCGGCTCTCCGAGGTGCGGCGGCACGTGCCGGACGCGGCCGGCCTCGTCATCGCCTCCGACCAGGACTCCGCCCGTGCCTACGCCGCGCTCCTGAAGAAGGTCACCAAGGAGTCGCCGACGGTCGTGCTGTCCGACGAGCCCGGCTCCTCGAAGAAGATCAGCGACTTCGCCGCCGGCGACAAGCGGTGGATGGTCGCGGTCCGGATGGTCAGCGAGGGCGTGGACGTGCCCCGCCTCGCGGTCGGCGTGTACGCCACCACGACCTCGACGCCGCTGTTCTTCGCGCAGGCCGTCGGCCGCTTCGTCCGGGCCAGGTCCCGGGGTGAGACCGCGTCGATCTTCCTGCCGTCCGTGCCGTCGCTGCTCGGGCACGCCGCCGAGCTCGAGGTGGCCCGCGACCACGTGCTCGGCCGGCGTGTCAACGACGAGGGAGACATCTTCGCCGCCGAGGACGAGATGGTCGCCCGGGCCCAGGAGGGCGAGGGTGCGCTGGAGTCCGGCCTGCCGTTCGAGGCGCTCGGCTCCGAGGCGCGGTTCGACCACGTCCTGTTCGACGGCTCGACCTTCGGCCACGAGGGCGAGGTCCACGTCGGCTCCGACGAGGAGATGGACTTCCTCGGCATCCCGGGCCTGCTCGAGCCCGGCCAGATGCGCGAGCTGCTCCAGCAGCGCCAGGCCTCGCGCCGGTCCCAGGGCCGCGGCACGGCGGCCCCCGAGCCGACCGTCACCGAGCTCACCACGCACGAGCAGCTCGCCGCCCTGCGCCGCGAGCTCAACGGCCTGGTCGCCGCCTGGCACCACCGCACCGGCCAGGCGCACGGCGTGACGCACGCCGAGCTGCGCCGTGAGTGCGGCGGCCCGGCCGCAGCCGTGGCCAACGCGACCCAGCTCCGCGCCCGGATCGCCCGGGTCCGCGAGTGGGCGGCCACCCGCAAGACCTCCTAGGCTCCTCGCCGTGGAGACCGCCCGCACGCCCGACGAGCGGTTCGCGGACCTCCCCGGCTACTCCTTCCAGCCGCACTACGCCGACGTCGAGACCGACGGCCTCCCGCCGGTGCGGATGCACTACCTCGACGAGGGGCCGCCCGATGGTCCCGTCGTCCTGCTGCTGCACGGCCAGCCGACGTGGTCCTACCTCTACCGCGCGGTCGTACCCGTGCTCGTCGACGCCGGCCTCCGGGTGGTCGCCCCGGACAACATCGGCTTCGGCCGCTCCGACAAGCCGACCCGGCCCACCGACTACACGTTCGCGCGGCACGTCGGCTGGACCCGGAGCCTGGTGCGGGCGCTCGAGCTGACGGGGATCACGCTGGTCGCGCAGGACTGGGGCGGCCCGATCGGCCTCAGCGTCCTGGCGGAGGAGCCCGACCGCTTCGCCCGGGTCGTGACCACCAACACGATCCTGCACACCGCCGACCCGGCGCTCGCCGGCCGGCTGACGTGGGCCGTCCACGGTGACGGCGAGTCGCGGGTGGTGCTCGAGGAGGCGCTGGTCGACTACCTGCTCTACACCCAGCGGGCGCCGGAGCTGCAGGCCAGCGTCTTCGTCGGCGCCGCGACGACCGTGCCGCTCGACGCCCAGGTGCTGGCGGCGTACGACGCCCCGTTCCCGGCACCCGAGCACACGGCCGGACTGCGCCAGATGACCGCGCTGCTGCCGCTGACCCGCAACGACCCGGGTGCCCGGATCGGCCGCCGGACGATGGCGGCGCTCGAGCAGTTCGACCGGCCGTTCGTGACGGCGTACTCCGACGGCGACCCGGCCACCCGGGGCTGGGACGCGGTGTTCCAGGAACGCGTCCCCGGCGCCCGCGGGCAACGACACGTCACCATCGCCGGGGCCGGGCACTTCGTGCAGGAGGACGCCGGCGACGAGCTCGGCCGGGTCGTCGCCGACGTCGTCAGGACGACGTAGCCCTCACCCCGGGTCGAGGCGACCCATCCCGGCCCGCCGGGCACGCTCGATGACGTCGGACCTGTCGGCGCCGCCGAGCTTGCCCAGCACGGCTGACACGTGGTTGCGGACGGTCTTGTCGGAGAGGAACAGCTCGCGGGCGATGCGCCGGTTGTCGTAGCCGCGGGCGACCAGCTCGAGGACCTCTCGCTCGCGCTCGCTGAGCTGGGGGAAGACCTCGCGCGCGGGCCTCGCCGAGAGCCCGGTGAAGAAGTCGCCCAACCGGTCGGCCACGGCTGGGCTGAACACCGCACCGCCGCCCGCGACCGTCCTCACGGCCTGCAGCAGGGCTTCGCGGCCGGCTCCCTTCACGACGTAGCCACGCGCTCCGGCGCGCATGGCCGCGACCACCGCGTCGTCCTCGTCGGACATCGTGATGACCAGCACCCGGGTCGCCGGGCTCGCGGCGAGCACGCCGCGGGTGGCGTCGATGCCCGAGCCGTCCGGCAGGTTGAGGTCCATGAGGACGACGTCGGGAGGGTCGGCGGCGACGAGCTCGAGAGCCGAGGCCACGTCGTGGGCCTCACCCACGACCGCGAGGTCCGGCTGGCCGGCGAACGCCGCGCGCACCCCGTCGATGAACAGCGGGTGGTCGTCGACGATGAGGACCGTGGTCATCGTGCCTCCGTCCGGTCGAGGGGAATCACGGCAGAGACGCGGGTGCCGCAGCCGTCGGGCCCCATCGTGACGCCCAGGTGCCCACCGAGCTCCTCGGCGCGCTCGCGCATCGAGCCCAGCCCGACGCCGTCGGCGGGGTCGCCCGGGTTCCCGCCCAGCCCGGATCCGTCGTCGTCGACCACCACCGAGAGCTCGGAGTCGCTGCGGGTCACCTCGACCAGGGCTCGGGTGGCGCGGGCGTGCTTGGCGACGTTGGCGAGGCCCTCGGCGACGATCCGGTACGTCGCCGCCTCCGCGGCCGGGCCGACGTCGAGGTCGTCGTCCACCAGCACCTGCACGGCGAGGTCGGGCGTGCTGGTCCGCTCGCCGAGCAGGCGGAGGGACCTGGCCAGGCCGAGGTCGTCGATCCCCGGCGGGCGCAGCCCGTCGACGAGGCTGCGCACCTCGCCGACCGCCTGGCCCACGCCGGCGGAGGCGCGCTGGAGGATGCCGGCCGCGGGCTCGTCGACGAGCGCCTGCGCCGACTCGATCTGGAGGCGCAGTCCGGCGAGGGTCGCACCGAGACCGTCGTGGAGGTCTCGCCGCAGGCTGCGTCGCTCGCTCTCCCGGGCCGAGACGAGCGACTCGCGGCTGCGCTGGAGCTGTCGGTGCAGGTGCAGGGCGGCCAGGGCCGGGGCCGCCTGCGTCGCGATCGACCCGACCACCGCGGCGTCGCGGGGGTCGAGCTCGGACTCGCCGGCGCGGTGGGCGACGACGAGGCTGCCGAGGTCGTCGCCGCGGTGCCGCAGCGCGAACGCCGTGGTCGTGAGGCCATGGGTCTCGCCGACCGCGGCCGCGGGATCGGGATCGCCGCCGTCGAGGTGCAGCGCGGCTCCGGGGAGGCGCAGGGAGTCGACGACGATCCGGCACACCAGGGTGGGCACCGTCTCCATGTCCGGTGGCGCGTCAGCGAGCTCGGTGCCGAGCTGACCCAGGATCACCATCGG
Organism: Nocardioides sp.; assembly: GCF_016462705.1. Classification (GTDB taxonomy): domain Bacteria; phylum Actinomycetota; class Actinomycetes; order Propionibacteriales; family Nocardioidaceae; genus Nocardioides. Next base: position 19,600 of record NZ_JAEMSS010000010.1, read on the forward strand.
CTCGGCCCGGTCTCCGTAGTAGAGCCGGTCCACCCCGGCCGACAGCCGACGCGCGAGCGGTTGGATGGCCGCGCCCGTGGCGCCGGCCGCGAGCGCGGCGCCGACCGGGGTGTTCATCCCCAGCCCGGCCTGGACCACCGCCAGGAGGCTCAGGTAGAGCCCGGCGAGGCAGACGGCCAGGCTCGCCACGACGACCGCGCGCCGCACCGCGACGTCGAGCTCGTAGAGCCCGTGCCGGGTGACGGCGACGCCGATCGCCACCGGCATGAGCACGACCGCGGCGGCCTGGGCGAGCACGTCGCCCGGCCAGGGGATGGCGCCCTGCGCCGCCGTCACCGCGAGCAGGATGCCCGCGGCGCTGAGCAGCACCGCGACCTGGCGGCGCTCGAGACCACGCGACGACAGCAGGTGCCGCATCAGGCTCGCCAGCCCTGCGACGGCCGCGGGAACGAGGAGCAGCGCGGCCAGAAGGGTCAGTGCCTGCGCCGCGGGTTCGGACGTGACCGGCTTGGTCATCGTCACCGTGCCGTGGAAGGGCTCGGGGTACAGGGCCACGCCGAGCGCCAGGGCGACGATCCCCGCCACCGCCGCAGCGGCGGCGAGACGCCAGACCCGGCCGGGCCGCAGCCCGCTCGGGTAGAGCAGGGGGACGAGGGTGAGCAGCGGGATGAAACCGGGCACCCACAGCCAGCTCTGGAGCTGCACCAGGGTCCTCGCCCATGGTGTCTGGTCGGGGGCGGTCACGGCGAGCGCGGTGGTCAGGGCTGCCGCGGCGGCTGCCGCCCCGCACACCAGCAGCACCTTGGTGAGGGTGCGAGCGCCGGTGGGGAGCGCGGGAGACAGCAGCGCGAGGACGGCGACCAGCGGGAAACCGGTGCCCACCGCGGCGTCCACGGCGATCTGTGGCGCCGGTTCCAGGTCCCACGCGTCCGCGCGTTGCACCACGGCGACGGCCGAGAGCGAGGCTCCGGCCGCCGCCGCGGCGATCACGCTGCTGCCCGCACGCCGGGCGGTCGTCGACACCCGGCGGAGTGTAGGCACGCCGCGCTCCTCAGGTGGTCAGCGACGCGGCAGTCACGCGCCGAGGGGCCGACGCGCCCCGACGAGCCCGGCGGCGGCGAGCACGATGCCGAGGGCGACCGCGACCCACGACGACGTCACGTCCTCACCGAACGCCAGGCCCGCGGCGCCGAGTGCGGCCGTGGCCGCGGCGACCGGCAGCGCCAGTCGGCGGGCGGCAGGCAGCAGTGCGGCCATGAGCGCCTGGGAGACGAGGACGACGGAGATCCACGCCATGTCGAAGAAGTGCGGGTTGCGTGAGTGGTAGCCGGTTGCGTCGTTCTGCAGGGCCAGCTGGTCTGCGGCGTACGGCAGCAGTGCGGCGCCCAGGACGAGCGCTGCAGGCAGCAGCAGGGCGTCGACCTGCACGGCCGAGCGCAGCCGCGGACGCCGAGGGAGCGCGCACCAGAGCAGGGCGCCCCCGACCGCGATGACACCGACCAGGCCTGGAGCCCCGCCACCAGGCGCGGCGACGGCGCATCCTGCGCCCGCCACGACGAAGGTGAGGTGCCGCAGTCCCGCAGCCGTGCTGGGTCGTTCGCCTCGCCAGCCCGCGCGGAGGAGAGGGACGACCGCGCCGAGCCAGAAGGCGACGAGGATGAGGCCCTGCCCCGTGGTCTGATGGAACCGGTGGTCGCTGTCGACGCCGGTCAGCAGCATGCCGGTGATGGTCGTACCGAACACCAGGGGCAGTGCGCAGGTCAGGAACGCGCACCCGGCCAGGGCGGTGCGCCGACCCGCCCCGGGTGGGGTCGCTGCCTCGGCGGTGTGGACGTGGGTGATGTTCTCGGTGGTGATGCTCTCTGTCGTGGTCATGGCACCACCGTCCGCGGTGCGGCGTCCCAGGCGCATCGCCGGATCGTCCCGGCGTTGTCCCGACCCCTACAGGCGCCGGCCTCCGGGTCCGGGCCGCGGAACGACGTCGCGGACGTCGTCGAGCCGGTGTCCCTCGTCGCACACGAGGACCGCGTGCACCTCGGCACCGCAGTCGCGGTGGGCCATCTCGACGGCCGGGCCCTCGGGATCGGCGACGTACCTGGCGCCCCACTCGGCGAGCGCGGTCAACACCGGGTAGAGGTCGAGGCCCTTCTGGGTCAGCCGGTACTCGTGCCGCACGCGAGACCCCTCGGGCTGGTAGGGCACCTTGCGGAGGATGCCTTCGTCGACGAGATGAGCCAGGCGGTTGCTGAGCACCTGGCGGTTGACCCCGCTGTGCCGCTGCATGTCGTCGAACCGGCGTACGCCGTTGAAGACCTCCCTGATGACGACCAGGGACGACCGGTCGCCGAACACGTCGAGGGCCCGGGCGACCTGGCAGTTGTCGGTCGACCAGGCCAGGGCGGAGGGAGTGGTCGTCGTGGTCACGGTCACAGGCTAGGTCTGCTTGACAGACCCAGCAAGCCCGGGAAGGCTAGGTCCATGACGCAGACCCAGCGCGAGCCGGACCTGAGCCAGTGGCGGACCGAGACCCGGGAGGTCACCTGGGCGTTGCCCGGTCAGGGCGACTTCGAGGCGCTGTCGAAGCTGGACGGCCTGGGCCAGCTCCAGTCGATCGAGCAGGGCCTGATGCCACCGCCGCCGGTGATGTCCACCATCGGGATGACCCACTTCCACGCCGAGCGCGGCACCGTCACCTGCGGCATGCGTGCCGAGACGTTCCACTACAACCCGCTCGGCGGCGTTCACGGCGGCATGATCTCGACGCTGCTCGACACCGCGGCGGGCTGCTCGGTCCACTCGACCCTGGCCGTGGGCGAGGGCTACACGTCGCTCGACCTGAGCGTGAAGTTCCTGCGGCCGGTGACCGTCGACTCCGGTCTGCTGGCCTGCGTGGGCAAGGTCGTCTCGCGCGGCCGGCGTACGGCGCTGGCCGAGGCGCAGCTCTTCGACGAGAACGACCGGCTGCTCGCGCACGCCACGTCGAGCTGCATGATCTTCGGCGGCTGACCTACGCCAGGTCGACCGGCGCGGTCTGGCCGGCGAGGTAGCGCCACTGCCCGTCCTGCTGGACGTAGGTCTGCGTGGTGGCGAACGTCAGCACGTGCTCCTGGCCGCCGACGACCACGTCGTCGAACACGAGACCCGTGACCACGGCGGTGTCGCCGACGACGGTGACGAGGATGTCCTCGAGCCACTGCCGGTTCCAGCGCAGCGGTCCGTCGCGCAGGAAGTCGAGGTACCCCTGCTTCATCAGCCGCTCACCGCGAGAGTTGGTGTAGACGAAGTCCTCGTGGAGCTGGGCCTCCACCACGGCCCAGTCCTGTGCGGCCAGTGCGTCGGCCCGGGCCCGGAAGGCGCGCTCCACGTCGACGGTCATGCTCCAGCCTGACGCACGAGTGGCAGCACCCGGTAGGGCACCTGCGTCTCCAGGGCGATGACCGTCGACGACCTGGTGATGGCGGGCGCGGCCAGCACCCGGTCGATCACGCGTTGGAGGTCGGTGTTGGACCGGGCGACCACGCGCGCCATCAGGTCGCCGGCCCCGGTGATGGTGTGCGCCTCGAGCACCTCGGGGATCGCGGCCAGGTGGGCTCCGACCGCGTCGTGCCCGCCGCCCGCGGCGGCTTCCTGGCGGATCTCGAGGGTGAGGAACGCCGTGACGGGATAGCCGAGCGCCTCGGGGGAGAGGTCCGGCCCGTAGCCGGTCACCACGCCGGTCGACTCGAGCTTGTCGAGCCGGGCCTGGACGGTGCCGCGGGCGACGCCGAGCCGACGGGAGGCCTCGAGGACGGCGATGCGTGGCTCGGCGGCGAAGAGCTCGATCAACCTGCGGTCCAGATCGTCCATCTCGTCCTCCATGTCTGGACAGATTGTCCAGTGACTCCTACCTCGGTTGCGCAGAATGTACTCCACCCGTCAGGCTCCGGCCATGACTGCAGACTCGGGCACGACCTTGACCGCCCTCACCGACGAGGAGATCCAGGCCGGGCTGTCCCTCGACCAGCTCAAGCAGCTGGTCGGGCTGGTGGACTACGACGCCAGCAGCGACCCGTTCCCGGTGACTGCGATGGACGCGGTGGTCTTCGTGGTCGGCAACGCCACGCAGACCGCGACGTTCTACCAGCTCGCGCTGGGCATGGAGCTCGAGGCCTACCGCGGCCCCGAGACCGGCACCCGCGACTCCAAGACGTTCGTCCTGCGCTCGGGCAGCGCCCGGTTCGTGTTCACCGGCGCGGTGTCACCCGACAGCCACCTGCTGGACCACCACCGCAAGCACGGCGACGGCGTCGTCGACCTGGCCCTGGAGGTCCCGGACGTCGACAAGTGCATGGCGCACGCCCGCTCGGTCGGCGCGACCGTCCTGGTCGAGCCGCACGACGAGACCGACGAGCACGGCACCGTGCGGTCGGCCGCCATCGCGACGTACGGCGAGACCCGGCACACGCTCGTCGACCGCAGCCGCTACCACGGTCCCTACCTGCCCGGCTTCGTCGCGCGCACCTCCAGCGTCGTCCGCGGCGAGGGTCACCCCAAGCGGCTGTTCCAGGCGATCGACCACTGCGTCGGCAACGTCGAGCTCGGCCGGATGGACGAGTGGGTCACCTTCTACAACCGGGTCATGGGCTTCACCAACATGGCCGAGTTCGTCGGCGACGACATCGCGACCGACTACTCGGCGCTGATGTCGAAGGTCGTCGCCTCCGGCAACCACCGGGTGAAGTTCCCGCTCAACGAGCCGGCGATCGCGAAGAAGAGGTCGCAGATCGACGAGTACCTCGAGTTCTACGACGGCGCCGGCTGCCAGCACATCGCCCTGGCCACCAACGACATCCTGCGCTCGGTCGACATCCTGCGCGACAACGGCATCGAGTTCCTCGACACCCCGGACTCCTACTACGACGACCCCGAGCTGCGCGCCCGGATCGGCGAGGTGCGGGTCCCGATCGAGGAGCTGAAGAAGCGCAAGATCCTGGTCGACCGCGACGAGGACGGCTACCTGCTCCAGATCTTCACCAAGCCGATGGGAGACCGGCCGACGGTGTTCTACGAGTTCATCGAGCGGCACGGCTCGTTGGGCTTCGGCAAGGGCAACTTCAAGGCGCTGTTCGAGGCCATCGAGCGTGAGCAGGAACTGCGCGGCAACCTCTGACGCCTGGCAGCGTCAGGACGGGACGCCCTCGGCATCCCCTGCCCACTCAGGTGCTCCGCTGGTCTTGCGACGCACAGTGAGGGCGAGCCGGTGACCGGTGACGATCACCGCGAGCCAGGCGGCACCGAGGGTCCAGCCGACCAGCACGTCGGTCAGCCAGTGGTGGCCGAGGTAGACCCGGCTCAGTCCCATGGCCATCGCCAGTCCGGTGGCCACGGCGAGCGCGACCACGGCGACCCAGCGACTGCGGGTGCGCACCGCGACCAGGTAGCCGATCAGGATCCACAGCACCCAGCTGTTCAGCGTGTGCCCGCTGGGGAACGAGGGGCTCGACTCGAACGGCGGCACCGCGAGCTCCTGCGGCGGCCGCACCCGCCCCACCACCTGCTTGCCCACCACGGTCATCAACAACGACCCCGCGGCTGCGATCGCCAGCAGGATCGCCGGTGTGGGGCGTCGCCACCACCACCAGAGCGCCCCGGCCGCCACCGCCACGAGGGGGATCATCAGGTGCGCGCCGCCCAGGTCGGTGTACGCCGTCACGGCGTCGTCGAGCCACGGGGTGCGCCAGCCCGCCACCCAGTCCAGCACCGGCCGGTCCAGGGCGGTGGCGCCTTCGCCGTCCTCGACGCCGTCGTAGAGCTCGGCACTCGCGGCGGTCGCGAGCACGGCCAGCGCACCGCCCACGGCCGTCGTCGCCAGCAGCACCAGCCACGGCAGCTCGCGGTCCGCGAGCCGCGACCGCAGCCCGGCCGGCAACAGCCGGAGCGCCAGCGCCACGAGCCAGGTGGTCGCGCGCACCAAGGCAACGCCCGCCGCGGTCGTCCAGCGGGTCAGGTCGCGGTCGCCGATCCGGTCCTCGCGCCACTCCGAGAGCCGGCTCAGCGGTCGCCGGGCTGCCATGCGGCACCGTAGCAATCGGGTCTCGGCGCCTGGTGAGGGTGCTGCGTAGCCACTTCGTCTCCACAGCCCCGACCTGAGCGACGTTCTCCACAGGTCTGCCGTGCCTACTGCTGGTCGTGTCGGTGGGCATCGGTGGGCTGGGAGGCATGACCGAGATCGCGACTCCGCCGGCCCACCGGGTGGGTGCTGCGATCTCGGCTGCCCGGGAGGCGTTGGGGTCGGTGGCGGGTGAGCGGCCGTGGTCGATGACCGCAGCGCAGACCGAGCGGGCGCTGGACGACATCGCGGCGCTGGAGGCGCAGACCGCGGAGGCCAAGGCGCGGCTGCTGACCCATGCGGAGACCCTGGGGCTGCCGGCGGAGCTGGGTGCGCGGTCGGTGGCGGTGCTGCTGGCCCGGCGGCACCGGACCAGCCGGCCGGAGGCACACCGGCAGGCGCGGCTGGCCGCGGGACTGGAGGCGCACCCGGTCACGGCCGCGGCGTTGTCGCAGGCCAGGGTCAACCCCGAGCAGGCGCTAGTGATCATCGCCGGGGTGGACGCGCTGCCGGCCGACCTCGAGGCGGAGGTGAAGGTCAGGGCCGAGGAGCACCTGGTCGAGCTCGCCGCCGACCACGACCCCAAGGCGCTCAAGGGCCTGGCCCGGACCATCCTCGAGGTCGTCGCCCCCGAGGTCGCCGACGCCCGCCTCGCCGCGCAGCTCGAGCGGCTGGAGCGTGATGCCGAGGAGGCCAACCGGTTCCGGATCTGGGAGACCCCGCAGGGTCGGGTCAAAGGGGACTTCGACCTCGACGGCTACTCCGGGGCCGCGCTGAAGAAGGCACTGTTCGCCCATGCCGCCCCCCGGCACCGCGCCGCCCAGGGCCCGCTCGGCGAGCGGTTGCCCACCGCGGAACGGCTCGGGGAGGCGTTCGCCGAGTACGTCCGCCGCTACCCGGCCGACAAGCTCCCGAACGCCGGCGGCCTGAACGCGACCGTGGTCGTCCTGATGTCCTACGAGACCCTGCTGGGTGACCTCAAGGCCGCCAAGCTCGACACCGGCGAGCACATCTCCGCCGACCTGGCCCGCCGGATCGCCTGCGAAGCCGGGATCATCCCCGCCGTCCTCGGCGGCAGGTCCCAGGTCCTCGACCTCGGCCGGTCCCGGCGCTTCCATTCCCGAGCCCAACGGATCAAGGCCACCATCGAGCAGGGCGGCTGCCTCGAGGAGGGCTGCGACGCCCCGCCCGCCTTCACCCACATGCACCACCCCACCGAGTGGTCCAAGGGCGGCCACACCGACGGCGACGGTTGGATGCTCTGCCCCTCGGCTCACCGAAGGATCCACGACCCCCGCTACACCTACGAACGACTACCCAACGGCAAGATCCGCTTCCACCGACGGGAGTAGGCCGCCGACATCGTCAGCAGAATGGCCGCCTGGAGGTCCCACCATCCGCGGCATGATCGGACGGCCGCGCAGCGGCATGAGCGGGCGGTTCAATCGGGTCCCGGATGAATGTGAAACTCGCGCCAGGCGTCCGGAATCTCGTTCCGCTCTGACCAGTGGGTCGTTCCGGGCACGATGGTCACCCCGTCGGCCACTTCCCAGTCGGGCGGCTCAGGGATGACAGGGGTTGTGGTGGAGACCAAACCCGGCTCGCGCCAGACCTCGTCACCGCTGTCACACAGGAGGACGACCAGCCCCGACGCTGTCGTCAGAGGTCGGACGAGGCCCTGGTCTCCGTACGGACACTCGAAGAACCACACGGTGCACATCCTCCACCGACATCCGAGAGTGGCCCCTGCGCGCGGCATGATCGGACGGCCGATCCGCGGCATGATCTGGACGTTCAGGCGAGCCTGACCTGATTCTGGTTCACGCGGTCCACGGGCCACGCCACGTCTGCTGAGTCCACGAACCACACGGGCTTGTCGGTGCTGACAGCAATCAGTGTTCCGACCTCCGCGACCCAGTTCGGCGAGCGGCACTCGAAGATGAGTGTCGTCATGCTCTGGGGGTTCTCGATGCCAGTGCTCTCCTCATCCCAGTTGTCCCACTCCGAAGCAAGATTCTCGACCGAGTAGATGTTCGTCAAAGGCGCACTCGACCCATCACAGTGCAGACTGGTGTCAGTCTCGATGAAGCGCTTGTCGTCTCGCAGCCATGCGCGAAGGTGCGCTAACAGTTCGGCGTCAGGGCTCAGCATGACGACGGAACGCGGCACCGTTACAGGCTAGTCATTACTCACCGCCATGACCGGAACGCGGCGTGAGCGGACGCTTGGGCAACACTTGCTCATGAACTGGCTGACCTCGTGGCTTCTGGCCAGTGGCGTGTGGGTGGTCGCAGGTCTGCTAGCCCTACGGTGGGTGCTCCCGACGAGCGAGGCGTGGCGCCAAGAGGCAGGCATGCCTCCGCTGACACGAGCTACCCGGCTCTTGATCAGTGCGGTGCTACTGGGTGGCGCCCCGCTGGGCGTCTTCATTGGGGCGCTTTTCATGCGTAACAACCACTAGCCGCTCATCGGCATGACGCACTACTCGCGGCATGTGAGTGCGCTTAGCGACGCAGTTCGCAGGCGAGCGCCGTCCGCACACGCTCAGGCATCGATCTAATCGCCCCAACTGTGTCGCGAAGCGGCGTCAACTCGGCATGACCGCGCCAGTCGCGGCATTGTTCAGACGTGTAGCCCACCCTGGCCCGGCTCGAACGGGCTGCCTCCCCTCCATGTAGCTGGGCGGGCGGTCGGGGTGAACCGGCCCGCCTAGGGCAGGGTCGCCCTCAGCGTAGGCAGGGCGGTCCCGGCAGCGCGACTCAGTTCGCGCCTCCGCTCATCGGCAAGACAGGACGTGTCGGAGAGCCGGCCCGCTGACACGCGGAACGGTCAGCTGGCGGCTGCCGGCGACCTGGCCTCAGTCGGGGCTTCAGTCGCGGCCGAGGCGTCGGAGAACGGCAGCGGCGCGCCGTCACAGCAGTTCGCCTTCGCATGGCAGTGCGGGCACAGCCACCGCGTGCTGATCGGGTCGAACTCCTGGCCGCAGAAGTCGCAGGGCATGCCCGCCACCGTAGTGACGGGCACGCCCCGCGATCTCTCACTCGGACGGCGCGTCGCCCACCGACAGCTCCAGCGTGGAGCCGTACGGCAGCGCCTGCACCAGCCGCAGGCGAGCCAGCGCCGGGTGCTCGTCGAGCAGCTTGGCGCCGTTGGCCAGCGACCGCAGCGCGGCGGTCTCGGCCCGCGCGGCCTCCAGCTGGGCGAGGCCGCGGGTGCGGGTCGTCACCAGCTCGGCGTACGCCGTGCGCAGCTCCGTCGGCAGGATCACGTCCTTGACTACGACCTCGACCACGTCGATGCCGACGGTCGCACCCGCGGAGCGGGCCGCCGTGGTCGCCGCCTCTGCGGTCGCGGAGCGCGCGGTGCGCACGATCGCGTCCGCGTCGGTGTCGACGAGGGCGTCGCGCAGGGCGACCTGGATCGCCAGGTAGACCAGCGCGGCCGCGTCGTGGACGGTCTCGACGAACGCCCGCGCGTCGCTGACCTTCCAGCGCACCGCAGCGGTGACCCGCACCAGCACACCGTCGGAGGTCAGCACCTCCTGCGGTGCGGTCGTGACGATCCGCTCGCGGACGTCGACGCGGTGGTACGTCGCGCGGGTCGCGGCGCGGTAGCGACCGGGCTCGAGCACGCGGGTGCACACGCCGTCGACGTACTCGAGGGCGCGCTCGTGGGCGAACACGGTGATGTGGGTGAACAGGGACATGGCTGCCTCCTCTCGGTCGTGTGGTGCCAGTCCAGGGATTGGTGTTCCGTTGTGGGGATGCGGTGGTGGAACGGGCGGGCGGTGGCACGCCCGGGCGCGGGGCAGCCGGGTGTCGTCCTGACCACCCGGAGCCGCAGAGCGCCCGCACGCTGACGCCACCGCCCACCCGCCCATGGAGAAGGAGAGGAATCGAACCTCGGACGCTGGATGCGTTACCTATGCCATGGCAGGTGGCGAGGTACGACGCGCAGGACCGGACCGGGCACACCCGGCCGGCTGCTGATCTCGCCTCGACGAGGGTAGGGACCGGCGTCGGGGGACGCGAGCGAATTAGCGTCCGACGGCTGCCGGACGCGGGTCCACGGCGACCTGGGCCACGGGGACGGTGCCGTGCACCGTCGTGCCGCGGCCCGGCGCTGACCGGACGCTGAGCGTCCCCCCGCTCGCGCCCAGCCGGTCCTGCATGTTGACCATCCCGCCCGACCCCTGCTGCCGGTGGGCTCCGACGTCGAAGCCGACGCCGTCGTCCTGCACCGTGAACCACACCGAGCCGTCGTCCGCGCCGACCGACACCCGCACCCGGCCGGCTCGGGAGTGCTTGGCGGCGTTCTGCACCGCCTCCATGCAGCAGAAGTAGACGGCCGCCTCCAGGTCGCTGGAGTGGCGGCCCGGGTCGTGCAGGTCCAGCGTGATCGGCAGCGGGTAGCGGTCCACGGCCGACCTGATCGCCTCGACGAGTCCGTGCTCGGAGAGCACCGGCGGGTAGACGCCCTGAGCCAGGCTGCGCACCTCGTCGTGCGCCAGGTGCAGCTGTCGGCGGAGGTCGGTGAGCGCGGTGGCGGCGGCCTCCGGGTCGCTGCGGCACAGGCTGGTGGCACCGGCCAGGCCGATCCCGATCGAGATCAGACGCTGTTGGGCGCCGTCGTGGAGGTCCCGCTCGATGCGGCGTCGTTCGCGGTCGGTGGCGGCGACCAGTCGCGCCCGCGACCTCCTGAGCTGCTCGGCCTGCTCGGCCAGCTCCTCCTGGGCCCTGAGGGCGCCGGCCAGTGCGGCCTGGAGGCGCAGGCTGTTCTGCAGGACGATCAGCCCGACCATCGCGGCCAGTGCGGGGGTGAAGAGCGCCAGCAGCCCGTGCTGCAGCGCCCGCGGCGTGTCCGCGGCCAGCCCGGTGGCGTCCTGGAGCACGCCGACCAGGACCACCGCCGTGGAGACCGCCACCGACCCGGCGACGTACCAGACCAGGGTCCGGCCGCTGGCCGTCGCCGTGGCCAGCACGGCGGGCAGCAGCGCCGTCAGCAGCATCAGCGGCCAGGCGAAGGTGGCGGTGGCCGCCGCCACGATCGCGATGCCCCAGTTGGCCGCCGCCCACCAGAGCACGGCCTGGGGCACGTCCCCGTGGCGCAGCGGCCACAGCGCCCGGGCCATCACGCCGCCCGTCACGGCGACGGCCACCGTCACGGCCGGGAGCACGGGGGAGTCGACCCAGAGCAACCAGCTGAGGAACATCAGGAACGCCGCGGTCAGGGCGACCGTCATGTCGACCAGGATCAGCACCCGCAACCGGGCGATCTGCTCCGGGGAGGGGGTCATCCGCGTCCGGGCCCGGCAACCGGCTCGGCCGGGTCGCGCCCGGCGAGGAACATGACCACGGCCTTGACCCGCCGGTTGATCTCGACGTCCTCGGCGAGGCCCAGCTTGGCGAAGATCGCGCTGGCGTGCTTCTCGACCGAGTGCGCCGAGAGGCACAGCGACTCGGCGATCGCCGCGTTGGTCGCGCCCGTGGCCATCTCGGTGAGCACCTCGATCTCGCGCGTCGACAAGGACTCCAGCGGGGAGTCCACGCTGCGCGTCTGCGACCGGACGAGCACGTCCACCACGTCGTCGTCGATGTAGGACCCGCCGTCTGCGACGGTGCGGATCGCCCGGGCGAGGCGGTCGACCTCGTCGACCCGGTCCTTGAGCAGGTAGCCCCGACCCCGCGTCCCCGCCTCCAGCAGGGCCAGGACGTAGGCGGGGTCCAGGAACTGCGAGAGCACCAGCACGCCGAGCTCGGGGTGTGAGGCGCGGAACCGGTTCGCCGCTCGGATCCCCTCGTCGCGGTGGTCGGGGGGCATCCGGATGTCGGTGACGACCACGTCGGGGGAGAAGTTGTCGACGGCGGCGAGCAGGTCGTCGAAGCTGCTGCACGACGCGGCGACGCGCAGGCCCTCGATCTCCGCGACCAGGCGGAGGACGCCTTCCCGCACCAGCAGGTTGTCCTCCGCGACGACCAGTGTCAGCTCCCGCACTCCACCGGACGCTACCAGCGGGAAAGCTCGACGGGACCCGGGTTGACCGGCCTCTTGAGGTAGGGAAAGCCCTACCCGGGACGGCGGTTGGCCGGACCCGAAAAGTGGGGCTGGCGCGGTTCGATCCGGCGTCCGGAGTCGGGAGGCTGAGTGCTCCCTGGTGCGGCACGTGCGCCGGGGAGCCCACAGGTCCGGATCCGGGCCGCCCTGAGAGGACACGGAACAGATGAACGTCAACAGCACCGACCCGAACCGCCCACCCCGTCGCGCCCGTCGCGGCCTGGTCCTCGGCGCCAGCGCCGTGGCCGGGGTCGCGATGCTCGCGACGACGGCTCCCGTCGTCGCCGCCAACCTGGTCGACAGCAAGGACCTGGCCAAGGGCGCGGTGACCTCGTCCAAGATCGCCAAGAACGCGGTCAAGACCAACAAGCTCGCGCCGGGCGCGGTCAAGACCAAGAAGATCAAGGACGGGGCGGTGACCTCCTCGAAGCTGGCAGCCGGCGCGGTGACGCGCAACCACCTCGCTGCCGACCTCCAGCCGCTGTGGGCGGTCGTCTGGGGCGGCCCGAGCATCGTGCGCGGCAAGGGCGCCGTCGCGGTGGAGCACGTGGGCGTGGACTCGCAGTTCCGGGTCACCTTCGACCGGGACGTCTCGCAGTGCTCCTACACCGCCACGCCCAGCCAGCCCGACTCCGACGACCCGCAGCAGATCGGCATGCTCAACGTGTCGTCGGCGATCGGCAGCGCCAACTCCGTCATCGTGCGCACCCGCGACCACGACGGTGTCGCCCAGTCCCTGGGGTTCACCATCCACGTCTGGTGCTGATCCGGGCCTGAGCCGGCTCCGGGCCCTGGGGCACTAGGGTCCGGAGCCATGGCGACGTACGTCGGGTTCCTGCGCGCGATCAACCTGGGCGCGAAGCGGAAGTTCCCCAAGGACGCGATCGTCCGGGCGACCGAGGCTGCGGGGTTCACCGACGTGGCGACGTACATCAACACCGGCAACGTCCGCTTCGACACGACCCTGCGCTCCCGGGCGAGGATCGAGGCGGCGCTCGAGGAGGCCTACCTCGCCGAGGCCGGCTTCGAGGTGCCGACGATCGTGTTCACGGCCAAGGAGCTGAGGTCGATCGCCGAGGAGGCGGCCGGCTTCGGCCACGACGGTCGGCACTACGTCTCGCTGCTCAAGGAGCCGCCGTCGGCGGCGGCCATCACGGCCATGGAGGAGGCGAGCAACGTCGACGAGGTCGCCAAGGTGGGGGGCCGCGCGGTGCACCTGCTCTACTCCGGTGACAGCAGCTACGGGTCCGACGCCAGGCTGACCAACGCCCAGGTGGAGAAGCTGCTCGGCGTGGCCACCAACCGCAACCTGACCGTGATCAGTGCGCTGGCGGAGAAGTGGTGCTGACGGCGGCCGGCAGCCGCTGCAGCTCCCGCACCGAGCGCGACGTGAGCGTCAGCAGCGAGATCGCGATGAACGCGATGCCGGAGACCAGCATCACCGGCTGGATGCCAAAGGCCAGGCCCAGCGGTCCGAAGAGCAGCTGACCGACCGGGATCGCGATGAACGACCCGAGCATGTCGTAGGAGTAGGCGCGCGAGAGCATCTCGTCGGGCACGTGCTCCGCCATGGCGAGGTCCCACCCGAGGTTGAAGACCTGGCTGCCGACGCCGGCGAGGAACGACCCCACCATCGCCGCGGCCAGCAACGGCTCGAAGCCGAGCACGAGCATCGGGATGCCTTCCAGGGCGATCGCGGCCATGCCCCACAGCAGCGGGCGCCGGAACGAGATCCGGATCAGCGCGAGGGAGCACACGAGGAAGCCGACCGCCTGCGCGGACCGGATCAGGCCCCACCCCGCCTCGCCGATGTCGGTGTCGGTGGCGAGGACCGGCCCGAGGGTGTTGAACGCGCCGCTGACGATCGCGTTGAGCGCCGAGAACGCGAGCACGACGACCCACAGCCACGTCGTGGAGCGGAAGTAGGTCCAACCCTCGCGCAGGTCGGCGATCGCGCCGGCGCGCTTCTTGCCCGACGGCTTGGGCAGGGAGACCTTCGTGAGGATCAGCGTGGCCAGCAGGTACGTCGCGCCGTCGACCGCCAGCGCCCACCCCGGGCCGACCACGACCACGAGCACGCCGGAGACCGCCGGGCCGAGCACCATGAGGGCGTTCTCGGGCACGGCCAGCACCAGGTTGGCCGCCTTGAGCTGCTCGCGCGGGACGAGCTGGGGCAGCACGCCGGCCATGGCGGGCATCCCGGCGGCGGTGGCGGTGCCGTTGAGGGCGGCGAGGACGGCCAGGTGCCACACCTCGGCCGTGTCCGTGAGGACCAGGGCAGCCATGGCGAGCTGGGTGAGGCCGGACACGACGTTGGTGCCCTGGATGACCAGGGTGCGGCCGAACCGGTCCGCGAGGACGCCTCCGGCGAGCAGGAACACGACCATCGGGATGCTGTACGCCGCCAGCACGGTCCCGAGTGCCGTCGGGGAGTCGCTCACGTGCAGGACCGCGAAGGCGAGCGCGATGCCCGCCATCGTCGTCCCGGCCCGGTCGACCAGCCGGGAGAGCCAGTAGTAGCGGAAGTTCGGCTCGCGCAGCGGTGCCAGCGCGCTCTTCTCCTCGGTCATGACGCGTCCTCGCCGCGGGTCATCTGGAACGCCCACGAGCTCGCGCTGACGTGGAGGGTCCCGGGTGTTCGCGGTGGCTGGTTGTGGTCGTGCAGGAGGTGCGAGGCCTCGGTGAGCAGGTCGAGTGCGCGCTCCCACACCTCGGGCGTCACCCAGCCCTCGAGGTCGCTGGACAGGCTCTTCGTCCGGGCCTTGCGCTCCTGGACCCGGCGCTCGAGCTCGCGACCGAGGGTGCGGGCGTAGAGGACGTGGTCCTCCGCGCTCGTCCTGCGCCGGGGGTTGTGGCCCCGGAGCTCGTGGGGGTAGCGGTACTTCTTGGCCACTCCGCCCCGGATCCGCTCCTCGCCGGCCTCCACGATCTCGCCGGAGTCGAGCAGGATCCGCAGGTGGTACGACGCGTTCGCGTGCGTCAGGCCGAGCTCCCGGGCGACCTCGGCGGCGCTCATCGCGGAGCCGGTCAGCAGCGACACCATGCGCAGCCGCACGGGGTGCGCCATCGCCCGCAGTCCCTTGAGGTCCTCGTCGGTCATCATTACTCCCCAATAGATGTTGGGGAGATAGTGACGCACCACGCCACCGACTGTCAAACAGTTATTGGGGAGTTGGTCAGCGACCTCGGAACCGCGGCTTGCGCTGCTCGGAGAACGCCCGCATCCCTTCGGCAACGTCGTCGGTGCGCAGCAGGATCGTCTGTCCGGTCCGCTCGCGCTCCAAGGCGTCCTCGAGCTGGCCGAGGGTGGCGGCGTTGACCGCCTTCTTCGCGGCGGTGTACGCCAGCGGTGGGCCGGTGGCGAGGCGGCGGGTGAGCTTGTCGACCAGCTCGGGGAACTCCTCGGCCGGCGCTACGTGCGTGACCAGGCCTGCGTCGTAGGCCTCCTGCCCGGTGAGCGGCTCGGCGAGCAGCGTCATCCGCATCGCCCGGGCCCGGCCGACCGCGGCGGCGACCGTCGCCGACGTGCCCCCGTCGGGCATCAGCCCGATCCGGGAGAACGCGAGGAGGAACGCCGCCGCCTCGCTCGCCACGATCACGTCCGCGGCGAGGGCGATGGAGCAACCGACGCCTGCGGCCACGCCGTCGACCGCGGCGAGCACCGGCTTGGCGCAGCCGACCTCGGCGCGGATGATCCGGTTCGCGGCATCCAGGGCGCGCACGTCGAACCTCTCGTGCGCGTCGACGCCCGAGATGTCGGCTCCCGCACTGAAGGACCCGCCCGACCCGGTGATCACGACCACCCGGACGTCGTCGTCGGCGTGGGCGCGCTCGAGCTGCTCGGCGACGGTCACGGCCATCAGGCCACTGAGCGCGTTGAGGACCTCCGGCCTGGTGAACGTCAGCCGGAGCACCCCGCCGTCGAGCTCCACGGTCATGTCGCCCATGCCGCCGGGGGAGCCGGCGCCCTCCGGCAGGTCCTCAGGCAACGGAGACGCCGGCCTCGCGCAGGGCCGCCAGCGCGGCCGCGGTGGTCTCCGGAGCCACCCCGGCGCAGAGGTCGGTGAGCACCCGGGTCTCGAAGCCGTTCGCCGCCGCATCGAGCGCCGTGGCCCGGACGCAGTGGTCGGTGGCGATGCCGCAGACGTCGACGCGGGTGACGTGCCTGGCGCGGAGCCAGTCGGTGAGGGTCTCGCCCTCCTCGGACCGGCCTTCGAAGCCCGAGTAGGCCGCCTGGTGCTCGCCCTTGAGGAACACGGCGTCGAACGGTCGGGGCCGGAGGTCGGGATGCCACTCCTCGCCGTGCGTGCCGACCTCGCAGTGCACCGGCCACGAGTCCACGAAGTCGGGGTCGGCCGACCAGTGCGCGCCGGGGTCGACGTGGTGGTCCCGGGTGGCCACCACGTGCGCGTAGTCCGGGGCGCCGTCGGACCGGTCGACCCAGGCCCGCAGCAGGCCGCCGATGCCGGCCGCGACCCGGGCGCCGCCGGTGACGGGCAGCGAGCCGCCCTCGCAGAAGTCGTTCTGGACGTCGACGACGATCAGTGCGGTCTTCATGTGGCCGACCCTAGGACCCGTCAGACGTCCCCCTCGAACAGCGTCGGGATGACGGCCTCGCCCTTCGACATCTGCTGCGCCGCCGCCGGCAGCTCCGCCCGGGCCGCGACGTGCCGCTCGCGCGCGACCTCGAGCGGCTCGCGGCCGACGACCTCGCCGTCCCGGACGAGCGGGACCAGCAGCGACCGGTCCCGCTGCATGTCTCCAGGGGCGTCGTCGGGGCGGGGGGAGTGCCCGATGCCGATCACCTCGGCCTCGGCGACACCGGTCGGCGTACGCCGGCGCAGGGCGTACTTGCGGCCACCGATCGAGATCTTGTCGACGCTCTTCTTGGCCACCGGGCGCAGGACGCCGGCGTCGTCCGCGCGGGCGACGAGCTTGTACACGAACCCCGACGTCGGGTGGCCGCTGCCGGTGACCAGCTGGGTGCCCACCCCGTAGCCGTCGACGGGCGCGGCCGCGAGCGCGGCGATGGCGTGCTCGTCGAGGTCGCTGGTGACCACGATCCGCGTGCCGGTGGCGCCGAGCGAGTCGAGCTGGGCGCGGACCTCGCGCGCCAGGGCGCCGAGGTCGCCGGAGTCGAGGCGGACCGCTCCCAGCTCAGGGCCCGCGATCTCGACGCCGAGCCGGACCGCCTCGGCGACGTCGTAGGTGTCGACGAGCAGCGTCGTGCCGCGTCCCAGCGAGTCCACCTGCGCGCGGAACGCGTCGGCCTCGGAGTCGTGCAGGAGGGTGAACGAGTGGGCGCTGGTGCCGGCCGTCGGGACGCCGTACCGCTGCCGGGCCGCCAGGTTGGAGGTGGTCGCGAACCCGGCGACGTACGCCGCCCGCGCCGCGGCCACCGCGGCCTCCTCGTGGGTGCGCCGCGAGCCCATCTCGATGCAGGGCCGGTCGCCGGCGACGAGCGTCATCCTGGACGCCGCCGAGGCGATGGCGGAGTCGTGGTTGTAGATCGACAGCAGCACCGTCTCCAGCACCACCGCCTCGGCGAAGGTCGCCTCGACCACCACGAGCGGTGAGTAGGCGAAGTAGGCCTCGCCCTCCCCGTAGCCCCAGATGTCGCCGGAGAAGCGGTACGCCGCCAGGTAGTCGAGGGTCGGCGCATCGACCACGTCCTCGAGCACGGCCAGCGTCGCCTCGTCGAACCGGAACGCCTCGAGGGCGTCCAGTGCCCGCCCGGTGCCTGCCACGACGCCGTACCGCCGACCCTCCGGCAGTCGGCGCCCGAACAGCTCGAACACCGAGCGTCGGTGAGCCGTCCCGGACGCCAGGGCGGCCTGGAGCATGGTCAGCTCGTAGTGGTCGGTGAGGAGCGCGGTCGAGGCCGCGTGGTGCACTGTGTGGTCGGGCGAGGGCACGGGGACGACTGTGCCACCATGGGATGCGTGTCCGCCGCCGCCCCGGTCGAGGTCGAGCCGGAGATCGTCCCGGACGAGTCGACGAAGCTCGCACAGCCCTGGGTGACGATCGTCTGGAACGACCCGGTCAACCTGATGTCCTACGTGACCTACGTGTTCCAGAAGTACTTCGGCTATGACAAGAAGAAGGCCGAGAAGCTGATGCTCGAGGTGCACGAGGACGGCAAGTCCGTCGTCAGCTCCGGCTCGCGCGAGGAGATGGAGCGCGACGTGCAGGCCATGCACGAGTACGGCCTGTGGGCCACCATGGACAAGCAGGCTGAGTGAGCGCCTTCCAAAGACACCGGCGCAGCAAGCGGATCATCGCCACCTTCACCGGGTTCGAGGCCGACCTGCTCCGCTCGCTGGCCGCCCAGCTCGTGGAGCTGCTGCGCAACGAGGCCGCGGTGCCGCGCGACCACGTGGACCCGTTCGAGGCGATGATGGACTTCTCCGGTCCCGAGACCGAGCCCGACGACCCGGTCCTGGCGCGACTGTTCCCCACGGCCTACCCCAGCGACCCGGAGGCCTCCGCGGAGTTCCGGCGGTTCACCGAGGGGGCGTTGCGGGACGGCAAGGCCGACGCCGCGATCGCCATCATCGACGGGCTCGAGGAGGCCGGGCTGCCCTCGGAGCTCACCGAGGAGGGCCTGATGATCGACGTCGAGCTCGACGAGCCCGACGCCGAGACCTGGATGCGGTCGTTCACCGACCTGCGGCTGGCTCTCGCCACCCGGCTCGGCGTCGAGGAGGGCGACGAGGCGGTCTGGGCGGCGATGCCCGACGACGACCCGCGGGCCCAGGCGCACGACATCTACGACTGGGTCGGTTACCTCCAGGAGACGCTCGTCCACGCCCTGTCGTCCCGCTGAGTCCTCCCGCTGAGTCCTCCCGCTGAGTCCTCCCGCTGAGTCCGCAACCGGCACTCCAATCCTCCTCCTTGCGCGACCGCGCAACTACCCGTCCGGGTGAGAGTGCGTGCGGCCGTGAGGGTCACCGAATCGGAATGGAGGAGCATCTGGGAGGGCTCGGGTCATGACGGCGGCGTCCGTCAACCACCAGTCGGAGGGGCCGGTGGTGGTGGCTTCCGTGCCTGCCGACCACGTGTACATCCGGCACCTGAGCCCCGAAGAGGGGCCCGGGCCGCGTCGGCTCGCCGACCCGGTCCCCGACGACCCGCGATCGGCCGAGCAGACCTGGTGGCCGCCCAGGATGCTCAGTCCGGGGTGGGCGAGCACCCAGGACTACGACCTCATGCACGTGCACTTCGGGTTCGACGCCCGGACGCCGCAGGAGCTGGCGGCGCTCGTGAGCGCGGTCCACGACCGCGGTCGCCCGCTCGTCTTCACCGTCCACGACCTGCGCAACCCGCACCACCCGACCAGGGCGCTGCACGACGAGCAGCTCGACGTCCTGGTCCCCGCAGCGGACGCGCTGATCACCCTGACGCGGGGCGCCGCCGAGGAGATCCGCCGACGGTGGGGGCGGGAGGCGGTGGTCGTCCCGCACCCGCACGTCGTGGACCTGCGCACCATGCAGATCGCCGCGGACGCCCGGTCTCGGCGCCGCACCGGGGTGTTCCGGGTCGGGCTGCACGTCAAGAGCGTGCGGGCCGGCATGGACCCCCTGGCCGTCCTGCCGGTGCTGGTGGAGGTGGTGGGTCGGCTGCCCCTCGCCGTGCTCCAGGTCAACGTGCACGACGAGCTCTTCGAGCCCGACGGGCGCCGCCACGACCCTGCCGTGGCCGCGGCCCTGACGGCTGCCGCACGACACCGGCACGTGGACCTACGCGTGCATCCCTACCTCGCCGACGACCGCAGGTTCTTCAGCTACCTGAACTCGCTGGACGTGTCGGTGCTCCCGTACCGGTTCGGCACCCACTCCGGCTGGCTCGAGGCCTGTCGCGACCTGGGGACGACGGTCATCGCACCCACCTGTGGCTACTTCGCGGAGCAGGGACCCGTGCTCACCTACGGCATGGACGAGCAGCGGTTAGACGCCGACTCGCTGCGGGACGCCGTCGTGACGGCCTACGACGAGCGGCCGCCGTTCGGTGCCACCGTGCCGGAACGCCGACGGCAACGGGCCGACGTCGCGCATGCCCACGACGAGGTCTACCGATCGGTGACGGAGGCGGGCTGAGGTGCGTATCTGCGTCATCGCCTCGAGCCGCTTCCCGATCGCCGAGCCCTTCGCCGGCGGGCTGGAGGCATGGACCCATGCGCTGGTCTCGCAGCTCCACCAGCGCGGCCACGACGTCACGCTCTTCGCCGGCCCGGGGTCCGACCCTGCGCTCCCCGTCACGACCCTGCCCGTGCCGGAGTGGAGCCCCAGCGCCTCCGCCGTCGCCGACGTGCACGCGCCGCCGGTGGTGTTCATGCACGAGCACCACGCCTACCTGGGCCTGATGCTCGGGCTCGGCCGCCGGGAGACGCCGTTCGACGTCGTCCACAACAGCAGCCTCCACCACCTGCCGGTGGCCATGGCGTCGGCGCTCACGCCGCCGATGGTGACGACGCTGCACACGCCGCCGGTGCCGTGGCTGGAGTCGGCCATCGCCATCACCGAGCGACCCGGGGCCTTCGTGGCCGTGAGCGACGGGACGGCGCGGGCGTGGGCGCCGGTCGTCCCTGCGACGGTGATCCGCAACGGCGTGGACACCCAGCAGTTCCTGCCGGGTCCGGGCGGCGGCCCCGCCGTGTGGACCGGCCGGATGGTCCGCGAGAAGGCGCCGCACGAAGCCATGGACGCCGCCCGCGCCGCTGGTGTGAAGCTGGTCCTGGCAGGGCCGCTGTCCGATCCCGCCTATGTCGCCGCGGAGGTCGAGCCGCGGCTGGGGGACGGCTGCACCTACGCCGGCCACCTGCGACGCGGCGAACTGGCCCGTCTGCTCGCGACGGCCTCGGTCGCCGTCGTCACGCCGGCATGGGACGAGCCCTACGGCCTCGTCGCCGCCGAGGCCATGGCGTGCGGGACGCCGGTGGCGGCGTACGCGCGTGGCGCCCTTCCGGAGCTGGTGCCGGAGGGTGCCGGCGTGCTCGGGGTGCCCGGTGACGTGGCCGCGCTCGCGGTCGCCATCCGCCGAGCCATGGACTGCGACCGGGCCAGTGTCAGGGCACACGCCGAGCGGCACTGCTCGCTCGACCGGATGGTCGACGACTACGAGCGGCTCTACGCCGCGCTCATCCAGCCCGAGGCCGCGTGATCGGCTACTACGTGCACCACGTCGGGTCGGGGCACCTGCACCGGGCCACCGCCGTCGCCCAGGCACTGGGGGAGCCCGTGACGGGGTTCTCCTCCCTCCCTGCCCCGGCCGACTGGCCGGGCCCGTGGATCGAGCTGGAGGCCGACGACGTGACCGACGGCGGGGCCGACCCCGCGGGGACCACGGCGCGCGAACGGCTGCACTGGGTGCCGCTGGGGCATCGGGGCCTGCGGTCACGGATGGCCGAGATCGCTGCCTGGCTGCGGCACCGCGAGCCGACGGCGTTCGTCGTGGACGTGTCCGTGGAGGTGGCCGTCCTGGTCCGGCTGCACGGGATCCCGGTCGTCACGGTCGTCCTGCCCGGCGATCGTGGGGACGCCGCGCATCGGCTCGGGTTCGACGTGTCGGACGCCCTGGTGGGCTGCTGGCCGCCGGCCGCCGCCGGCATGCTGCGCGGTGTGCCGGCCGAGGTCGAGGAGCGGGTGCAGGCGGTCGGGGCGTTGAGCCGGTTCCCGGTCGTCGATCCTGCGCCCCGGACGCCGGATGGGCGCCGGGTGCTGCTGCTCGCCGGCGCGGGTGGTCACGACATCTCCGCCGAGGACGTGGCGAGGGCGCGCGAGGACTCGCCGGACTGGGAGTGGACCGTGCTCGACCGCGCGCTCGGCACGTGGGTGGCCGACCCCTGGGACGCGCTGCGGGGGGCTGACGTGGTGGTCACGCACGCGGGCCAGAACGCGCTGGCCGAGGTGGCGGCGGCACGGAGGCCGGCGGTCGTCCTGCCGCAGCCCAGGCCGCACCGGGAGCAGGAGACCACCGCGGACGTGCTCGCTCGAGCATGCTGGCCGGCGGTCGTGGTCACCGAGTGGCCCCGGGACGGCTGGTCCCAGCGGCTGGCGGGCGTCGCGGCGCTCGACGGAGCCGGCTGGTCGGGGTGGTGCGACGGGCGCGCGGCCGACCGGGTCGCCGACGTGGTGCGCCGGACCTCCCTGCTGGAGCCGTCGTGACCAGGATCGGGGTGGTCACCCTCGCCCACGGACGGCACGACCACCTCGCGGCGCAGCACGAGTCGCTGGCCCGGGGCAGCCGGAGGCCGGATCACTACCTGGTCGTGGCCATGGACGATCCAGACGTCCGGCCTGCGGCCAGGCACGGGCTCGACCGGCACGTCGTCCGGGTGCCCGGCGAGACGCTCGGGCTCCCGCTGGCCGCCGCGCGCAACGTCGGAGTCGCTCGCGCCCTGGCCCGGGGAGCAGACGTCGTGCTGCTGCTCGACGTCGACTGCCTGGCCGGCCCTGACCTCGTGGCGGCGACCGCCGAGGCCTGCACGCGTCACCCCTCGACCGTGTGGAGCGGAGTGGTCACCTACCTGCCGGAACCGCCCGCAGCGGGCTACCCGCTCGACCGGATCGAGGACCTGGACGACCCACACCCGGCGCGGCCGGACCCGGGGCCGGGACGAACGCTCCTGCGCACCGACCCGGACCTGTTCTGGTCCCTGTGCTTCGCGCTCTCGGCCTCGGCCTGGCGGCACTCAGGCGGCTTCTGCGAGGAGTACGTCGGCTACGGGGGCGAGGACACGGACTTCGGCCACCAGGTCGTCGCCCGCGGTCTCGAGCACGGCGTGCTGGGCGGGGCCCGCGCCTACCACCAGTGGCACCCGGTGTCGGACCCTCCCGTCGAGCACCTGGGCGAGATCCTTCGCAACGCTGCGCTCTTCCACCGTCGCTGGGGGACGTGGCCGATGCAGGGCTGGCTCACCGCCTTCGAGGAACGCGGACTGGCGGTTCTCCGCGACGGGCAATGGGTACGTGAGGCACCGGTCGGCGCGATCGCCGGCGACTGAGAGAGGACGCGGATGTCATCCCAGACCATCGTCGTGACGGGAGCCACAGGCAACGTGGGATCCCGGCTCGTGCCGCGCCTGCTGCAGGACGGTCACCGGGTCCGCGGTGTCTGCCGTCGCCCCCCGGTCGGGAGCGTGTGGCCGGACGTCGCGTGGGTCCCGGTGGACCTGACCCGCCCCGAGGCGGAGCCGCGGCTGCGGCAGGCCCTCGACGGTGCGGACGCCGTGGTCCACCTGGCCTGGGGCTTCCAGCCGTCCCACCGGCTCGACC
>NZ_JAEMSS010000293.1 GCF_016462705.1 Nocardioides sp.
GTCCAGCGCGTTCGCGCCTGGCCGGTCGAGTCCCAGCAGACCGCACGACGCAACGCGATGCTCGCCGGCACGTCGCTCACGCAGCGACGGAGGGAGCACCAGGACGTCGCCGACTTCCTGGCCTCCTTCTACGGCCCGTCGTACGCGGCGTCGGTCTCGCACCTCCCGCACCGCTCCCTCCCCCAGACCGCCACGCGCGGTTGACGGTCGTCTGCCAGGTCGGCATGCGGGGGTCAGGCACAATCTCCGCATGCCGACCTCAGCGGCGCGTGCCGCGACCGAGTCCCGCCTGGCCTTCCACGAGGTGCTCTCCGACGACGGCACCCGCTTGACGGCGTGGACCAACGACCCGGGCCCGAACGGCGGCCCGGAGGACGGCGCGGCGGTCGACCGCCCCACCGTGGTGCTGTGCAACGGGCTCGGCACCAGCGCCTGGGCCTGGCCCGCCCTGCTCCGCGAGGAGTGCGGGGTCCGGGTCGTGTCGTGGAACCACCGGGGCACCGGCGGCTCCGACCGGCCCCGCGACCCGGGCCACTGCGGCATCGACGCGTTCGTCGAGGACGCGCTGTCGGTGATGGACCACTTCGGCGTCGACCGCGCGGTGCTGGTCGGCTGGTCGATGGGGGTCAACACGATGTTCGAGCTCGCCTACCACCACCCGGAGCGGGTGCGCGGCCTGTTCGCGGTGGCCGGCGTCCCGGGCGACACCTTCGCCACGATGCTCGGCCCGCTGCGGCTGCCCCGGGCGGTCAACCGCACGCTCAGCGTCGGCATCACCCGCACCCTGGCGCTGGCCGGACGGGCCCTCACGCCGGTGACGACCCGGCTCCCCGTCGGGCCCCGGACCGTGCACGTGCTCACCCACACCGGCTTCATGCTCCCGGTCCCCGACCCCGAGCTGGCGGCGGTGGCGATCCGGGAGTTCCTCACCACCCCGATCGACTGGTACATGCGGCTCGCCCTGGCCACCTCGACCCACGGCCGGGTGTCCCTCAGCAGCCTCGGAGTGCCCGTCGCGTTCGTCGCCGGCACGTGGGACATCCTGACCGGCACCCGGCACATGCAGTCGGCGGCGGCCCGGATCCCCGAGGCGACCTACGAGGAGCTGCGCGGCACCCACTTCATCCAGATGGAGCAGCCCGAACGGGTGCACCAGCTGCTGCTCGAGTTCCTCGAGCGGGTCGCCTGATGCGCCGGACGACCACGGGGCTCGCGGCCCTGGCGCTCACCGCGGCCCTGGTCGGCTGCGGGGACGGCGGCGACGAGGTGAAGGTCGACGTCGACCCGACGGGGTCGGGCTCGCCCACCACCTCGTCCTCCCCCACCGAGACCGAGGGCGCCACCGGGTCCACCGACCCGTCCGCCGGCTCGCCGTCCGACGACGCGTCGAGCGCCCCGCAGGTCGTCGAGACCATCGCGACCGGGCTCGTCGCGCCCTGGGGCCTGGCGTTCCTGCCCGACGGCAGTGCCGTGGTGACCGAGCGGGACACGGCCAAGGTGCTCCAGATCGCCCCCGACAAGGTCGTCACCGAGATCGGCGTCATCGGCGACGCCGCCCCGCAGGGCGAGGGCGGCCTGCTCGGCGTCGCGGTCTCCCCGGAGTTCGACCAGGACCGGACGCTCTACTTCTACGTCAGCAGCGACAACGACAACCGGATCGTCACCGCCACCCTCGACAAGGGCGGCCTCAGCGACACCACGCCGATCCTCACCGGGATACCGCTGGGGTCGATCCACGACGGCGGACGTCTCGAGTTCGGGCCCGACGGGTTCCTCTACGCCTCGACCGGGGAGACCGGCAACCCCCAGCTCGCCCAGGACCGGTCGACGCTGGCCGGGAAGATCCTCCGGCTGACCCCCAAGGGCAAGCCCGCTCCCGGCAACCCGTTCGGGGACGAGATCTGGTCGTGGGGACACCGCAACGTGCAGGGGCTGGCGTTCACCGACGACGGGCGGCTGTGGGCCTCGGAGTTCGGCCAGAACACCTTCGACGAGCTGAACCGGATCGACGCGGGCGCCAACTACGGCTGGCCCGAGGTCGAGGGCGAGGGCGGCACGGACGCCGGCTACGTCGACCCGCAGGCGGTCTGGGGCACCGACGTCGCCTCGCCCTCCGGCCTCGCCTTCACCGAGGGTGCGCTCTACATGGCGGCGCTGCGCGGCAACCGGCTCTGGAAGATCCCGGTCGACTCCGACGGTGACGCCGGCCAGCCGGAGGCCTACTTCGTCGGCGAGTACGGCCGGATGCGCACGGTGGTCGTCGCCCCCGACGGCTCGCTGTGGCTGACCACGTCCAACCAGGACGGCCGGGGCTCACCGGCACCCGAGGACGACCGGATCCTGCGCGTCACGCCGTGACGTCGGTCGTCCCGATGACCGTCGCTCGGCGTGCCGCCCGCCGCAGGGTGGCGAGCACGGCGGGGCCGAGCACGACGATCGCGATCGCGTTGGTCACCGCCCGGCCGGTGTCGAAGCTCGTCGTCGACGTGATCAGCGTGTAGGCCAGGAACGCCTGCAGGTTGTCGACCAGCGGGGCGGCCGGGTCGAAGGAGATCGAGGTCTGGTCGTGCCCCGGCACGGAGATCCCCAGGAGGAACGGCCAGCCGGACAGGTTGGTCAGCAGGCCGTAGGCGTAGGCCGCGACGACGCCGTACGCCGCCAGCATCGCGATCTCGGCCCGGCCGGTCACCCGGCGCGGCAGCAGGCCCGCGCCCATGCCGACCCAGGCCGAGACCAGCATCTGGAACGGCAGCCACGGCCCGACCCCCGCGGTCAGGAGCGCGGACGCGAACAGGGACGTCACGCCGAGCACGAAGCCGAACCCGGGGCCGAAGGCCCGCCCGGCCAGGACCAGCATGAAGAAGACGAGCTCGACACCCCCGGTGCCGGCCGACACCGCCCGGAGGATCGCGATCACCGCGCTCAGCACCCCGAGCACCGCCAGCACCCGGGTGTCCAGCCCGCCCTCGCTGAGCTCGGCGAGCACCACGGCGATGACGACCGGGAGCAGCGCGAGGAAGAGGAACGGCGGGTCGACGCGGGTCTCGGGCTGCACCCGGACGAGCAGCGGCCACACCAGCATCATCAGGCCGCCCAGCGACGCCACCGCGAGGATCATCGCGGACCGGCGGGACAACGGGACGGCCCGCACCGCCTCCGCCCTGCTCGAGACCGTGCTCACGTG
>NZ_JAEMSS010000294.1 GCF_016462705.1 Nocardioides sp.
CCCCGGCACCGCCGTCGCCCCCGTCCCCCGACGAGGTCGAGGACGGCAACGTCGCCCGGATCACGCTGCGCCTCCCGGAGGCGGTCAAGGCCCGGGCCGAGGAGTTCGCGGCCCGCTCCGGCCACTCTCTCAACACCTGGCTCGTCAACGTCGTCCGGGCCGCGACCCGTGACGACGCCATCAACGTGGACGTCGACCTCTCCAGCATCCGGATGCTCGGCGACCAGCTCAGCGACATGTTCGGCAACAAGCGCGGCGAGCGCCGCATGACCGGGTGGCTGTGACCACCGCCGGCATGTCCTAGCCCCATCCGACCCACCTCCGGGACCGGCCACCTGGCCGGCCCCGTGGACCAGCACACCCTCGACACGCCAGCACCAGCCACCCAGCACCCAGCCACCCAAGGAGCACGCCATGACCCAGCACCACTTCGAGACCCATGAGCCCGTCGACCTCCAGGTCGAGATCGGCAAGGGCTCGGTGAGCGTCACCTGCACCGACACCACCGAGACGCGGATCGAGGTCGAGGGTCGCGACG
Source organism: Nocardioides sp. (assembly GCF_016462705.1). GTDB lineage: Bacteria > Actinomycetota > Actinomycetes > Propionibacteriales > Nocardioidaceae > Nocardioides. The sequence continues at coordinate 539 of NZ_JAEMSS010000294.1, forward strand.
CCGACCAGACCCGCGTGGAGCAGCACGGCTCGCGGATCGAGGTCATCGGCCCCAAGCAGCGCGGCGGGCTGTTCGGGGGCGACTCCGCGCTCTACGTGACGGCGGTCGTCCCGACCGCCTCCAACGTCGCCGCCAAGACCGGCAGCGCGGACGTCACGGTCGAGGGCGAGGCGGGCTCCACCGCCGTCAAGAGCGGGTCCGGCGACGTCAAGATCGCCGTCTCCCGCGGCCCGTCCGTGGTCGAGACCGGCTCGGGCGACGTCCAGCTCGAGCACGCGCAGGCCGACCTGCGGGTCAAGAGCGGGTCGGGCGACGTTCGCGTCGGGCACAGCGACCGCACGGTGGTCGTGTCCACCGGGTCGGGGGACGTGCAGATCGGGGCCTCGCACGCCGAGACGGTCGTCAAGACCGGCTCGGGCGACCTCCGGGTCGGCGAGGCGCACCACGACGTCAGCCTGGCCACCGGCAGCGGCGACTTCGTGATCGACCACGTCCACCGCGGCCGGCTCTCGGCCAAGGGGGCGTCCGGCGACGTCCGGGTCGGCATCCCCTCCGGGCTGCCGGTGTGGACCGACCTGACGACGGTGTCCGGCAGCATCCGGTCCTCCCTGGAGGGCGCCGGCCAGCCCGCCGAGGGACAGGACCACGTCGAGCTGCGCGCCAAGACCGTGTCCGGCGACATCGTCCTCACCCAGGTCTGAGCAGCCCACAGCACCAGCACCGCAGTCCCAGGGACTGTCGGTGGTCACGGCAAGACTCGTCACCAACAACCAAGGAGCACCGCGATGGACAGCACGACGATGATCGAGGCCCAGGCCCGTCACCAGATCGCCGAGCGCGTGGCCCGCGCCTCGTCGCCCACGGTCCCGGCCTCCCCGCGCCGGCACCGGCTGGCCCAGGGCCTGCGCCGGTTCGCCGACAAGATCGACAGCTGAGACCCGGGCTAGCTCGCCATCGACACGCCGACCCGCCAGTAGCCCATGAACGCCACCTGCCGCCGGTCGAGCCCGAGCTCCTTGACCAGCACGCGCCGCAGGCCGGTCACCACCTTGGACTCCCCAGCGATCCACACGTACAGGTCGTCGTGCGCCGCCGGCTCGGCGACGACCGCCTCACCGGACGACGAGTAGGTCGGGGTCTCCCACAGGTCCGGGTCGACCTCGTCGTCGCTCACCTCGATCTCGACCGGTGCCGCTCCGAGCGTGTCCAGAGCCGCCTGGTGCACGAGCGAGCCGAGCGGCCGGCCGTCGCGGGGCAGCCACCGGACCTCCACCCCGGGCGGGGCGGTCAGGTCCTGGACGTCCTCGGTCAGCGGCACCTCCAGCACCGCCGTACCGCTCGCGTCCGCCGGCAGGTCCCGGAGGATGCCGGCGATCGCCGGCACCGCGGTCTCGTCGCCCACGAGCAGCACCCGGCGAGCGTTGCCGGGCACGAACTCGATGCCGCCGTAGGCGTGCCCGCGGCGCGGCGCCATCAGCACGAGCCGGTCCCCGACGGCGGCACGCGACGCCCAGGAGCTGCCCGGCCCTGCCGCGCCACCGTCGTGGTCGTCGTGCAGCACGATGTCGACCACCAGCCGGGTGTCCGCACCCGACCCGACGACGTCGCGGACCGTGTAGGTGCGCATGTGGCCGCGCTCCTCGACCGGGCGGCCCAGCCAGGTGTCCCACCACGAGTCGTCCGCACCCTCGAACGACGGCACCGGCCCGTCCTGGTGCGGGAACACCAGCTTGATCCGCTGGTCGAACCACGGGCCGTCGGCGCCCAGCTCGGCCAGCGCCGGGCTGGCCAGCTCGAATCGCACGTAGCTGGGCGAGAGCCGGTCGACCCGGGTCACCTCGACCTCTTCGAGGAGCATGGCCAGGTCCGGAAAGGTCACCGTCATAGTTAGGCAAGCCTAACCTGATGACAACTCGGGCTAAATGCGGGTGCGATGGAAGCTCTGGAACGACCGCGACGGGGTGGGCCCGCGCTGGCCCTGGTAGCGGGAGCCGTACTTCTCCGAGCCGTACGGGTGCTCGGACGGCGAGGACAGCCGGAAGAAGCAGAACTGCCCGATCTTCATGCCCGGGTAGAGCTTGATCGGCAGGGTCGCGACGTTCGCGAGCTCGAGGGTGACGTGGCCGGAGAACCCGGGGTCCACGAAGCCCGCGGTCGCGTGGGTCAGCAGCCCGAGCCGGCCGAGCGAGGACTTGCCCTCGACCCGGGCCGCGATGTCGTCGGGCAGCGTCACCACCTCGTACGTCGACCCGAGGACGAACTCGCCCGGGTGCAGGATGAACGGCTCGTCCCCCTCGGGCTCGACCTCGCGGGTGAGGTCGGACTGGTCGGCGGCCGGGTCGATGTGCGGGTAGCGGTGGTTCTCGAAGACCCGGAAGTAGCGGTCCAGCCGGACGTCGATGGAGCTGGGCTGCAGCATCGCCGGCTCCCACGGCTCCATGGCCACCCGACCGGCGTCGATCTCGGCGAGGATGTCCCGGTCGCTCAGCAGCACGGCGACAACCTACCGGGGCCCCGGCGCGATCCGCTGGGGTAGCATCGCCCCGCCGGTCCGCCGGCCTGCGGATGTAGCTCAGTTGGTAGAGCGCGACCTTCCCAAGGTCGATGTCGCGAGTTCGAATCTCGTCATCCG
>NZ_JAEMSS010000132.1:0-9768 GCF_016462705.1 Nocardioides sp.
CCGCTCCTACAACTGCCTCAAGCGCGAGGGCATCCACACCGTGGGTGAGCTCATCAGCCGCTCGGAGCAGGACCTGCTCGACATCCGCAACTTCGGCGCGAAGTCGATCGACGAGGTCAAGGCCAAGCTGGTCGAGATGGGCCTGTCCCTCAAGGACAGCGCCCCCGGCTTCGACCCGCACGCGGCCCTGGCGGCGTACGGCGACGACGACGACGACGCCTTCGTCGAGGACGAGCAGTACTGAGCGAAGCTCCACTTCCCGTAGCAGCAGCATCTACTCGAGTACCTGATACGGCTCGGGAGAAACGAGAGAAGCAATGCCCACTCCCAAGAAGGGCCCCCGCCTCGGCGGCAGCCCGGCCCACCAGCGGCTGATCCTGTCGAACCTCGCCACGGCGCTGTTCGAGCACGGCCGGATCACCACCACCGAGACCCGGGCCCGCACGCTGCGCCCGGTCGCGGAGAAGCTGATCACCAAGGCCAAGAAGGCCGAGCTCGGCACCGTCGAGAGCCTGCACCACCGCCGCGAGGTCCTGAAGACCATCCGCGACAAGTCGGTCGTGCACACCCTCTTCACCGAGATCGGCCCGAGCTTCGCCGACCGGCCGGGCGGCTACACCCGGATCACCAAGCTCGGTCCGCGCAAGGGCGACAACGCCCCCATGGCGGTCATCGAGCTGGTGACGGAGGCCTACGACCCGAAGCCGGCCCGCAGCAAGGCCAAGAAGGCCGAGGAGCCCAAGGCGGCCGCCCCGGCCGAGGAGACCGAGGTCGAGGAGACCGAGGTCGTCGACGAGACGCCCGAGGCCGTGGACGGCCCCACCGAGCTGACCGAGGAGGCGTCGCCCGAGGAGAGCGTCGTCGCCGAGAAGCAGCCGGTCGAGGACGAGGCGCCCGCTGCGGACGCCGCCGAGGAGTCTGCGGACGCCGAGGACGACAGCAAGGCCTGATCACACCGCTTCACCGACGACCCGCCCGGGATCACCGGGCGGGTCGTCGTGGTGATAGGCGGGAGAGCAGGTCCGCGGCGTCCAGGCTGCGTGGAGGAGCACCCCGGCGCACGACGTCGTGGACCGTGTCGAGGAGCAGCTCGTTGACCGGGGTCGCGATCCCGTGGAGCCGGCCCTGCAGGACGATCTCACCGCTGAGGTGGTCGACCTCGGTCCCGTCGGCGCCGCGGCTCAGGCTCTGCCAGGTCGAGCCGCCCCGCGGCGGCTGTCCGGTCGGCCGCGGCTGCAGCACGTCGCCGCGGCGCGCCTCGTCCTGCTCCGCGTCGACCACCGGGATGCCGGCAGCACGCAGGGTCTCCTCGCCCTCCGCCCGGGCCCGCTCCACGAGCTCGTCCGCAGCGGCGCCCGGCGCGCAGGTCGCGTCGACCGCGTTGCCGAGGTTCATCAACAGCTTCCGGTGCTTCCACGCCATGATGTCCGGCCGCACCTGCGAGCCGAACCCCGCCGTCCTCAGGTCGGCGGCCACCGCGGCGCAGAGCTCGTCCGTGCCTCCCGGGACCCGGCCCAGGTCGAGCATCCCCGGCACCGGGTGGCACTTCTGGACGACGACCCCCGGGACGAGGTGGGTGGCCGGGAGCATCACCAGCACGCCGTAGGTCCGGGCGAAGCGGCGGAGCACCTCCGGCTCGTTCGCGACGCCGTTCTGGGCGGTGAGCACCGGTGTGGCCGGCGGGGCGTGGCGGACCAGGTCCGCGAGGACGTGGGGCGTGTGCTGCGACTTCACGGCCAGCACGACCACCGTGTCCTCGGTCCAGTCGACGTCGGCGCCGGTGTCAGTCGCGGGTGCGTCGACGGTGTACGTCGCCTCGTACGTGTCCAGCGTCAGCCCGTGCGCCCTGATCGCGGCGAGGTGGTCACCACGCGCCACGAGGGTGACGGGGTGCCCGGTGCGGCGCAGGTGGCCGGCGATCACGCCGCCGACGGCCCCGACGCCGTAGACGACGTACCTCATCAGCGGTTCACATCTGGGTGGGGCGGTTGCCCCGCACGATCATCCACGCCAGGACCGCGGTCCCCGACAGCAGGAGCACCAGGCCGATCGCACTGACGACCGTCTCCTCGAAGTAGAGGCCGATCGCGACCAGCGCGGCACCGGCGACGAAGTCGCCGGCGGCCATCCACCGGAACAGCGTGGTGAGCTGCTGGGGGTTCATCGAGCCTGAGGTGGCCGGATCGGTCATGCCCGGATCATGCCACCGTCGGGTGCCAGACTGCCGCCATGGAGCGGGACGTGCTGGTGGTGGGGGAGTCCCTGGTCGACGTCGTGGCCACGACCAGCGGGGTGCCGCACGAGTACGCCGGCGGCAGCGCGGCCAACGTGGCGGTCGCCCTCTCCCGGCTGGGGCGGCCGGTGCGGCTCGCGACCAGCTTCGCGGCGGACCGGCGTGGGGACATGATCCGGGACCACCTCGCATCCGCCGGCGTGGAGCTGGCCTGCGACCCCGGCGCCGTCGAGCGGACCTCCACCGCGCTGGCGACCATCGGCAGCACCGGGGCCGCGACCTACCGCTTCGACATCGACTGGCGGCTCAACCCCGTCCCCGAGGACCCCGCGCCGCTGGTGGCGCACACCTGCTCGCTGGGGGCGGTGCTGGCCCCCGGGGCCGAGGACGTCGTGGCCCTGCTCGCCCGGCTCCGCGACCGGGCCACCATCACCTACGACGTCAACGCCCGCCCCGCGGTGACCGGCACCGGCCCGGACGTCGTCGCCCGCGTCGAGCGGATGGTCGACGTGGCCGACCTGGTCAAGGCCAGCGACGAGGACCTCGAGGCGTTCTACCCCGGACGCCCCCTCGCCGAGGCGGCGGCGGCCCTGCTGGCCCGCGGCCCGGCGGCGGTGGTCGTGACTCGAGGGGCGGACGGCGCCCTGTGGCTCGACCGTCAGGGCGCGGTCGAGGTCGAGTCCCGACCAGTGACGGTGGCCGACACGATCGGGGCCGGCGACACGTTCGGTGCCGCGCTCGTCGACGCGCTCTGGGAGCGCGGCCGGCTCGGCGCCGAGCATCGGGAGGCACTCGGGTCGCTCGACCGGGCCGAGGTCGTCCAGGTGCTCGAGCACGCGGCCCGGGCCGCCGCGGTGACCGTGTCGCGGCCCGGGGCCGACCCGCCGTGGCGGCGCGAGCTCACCTGACCACCGGTCAGCCGACCGAGAGCTCCTCGGGTGCCGGCGTCAGCCACGCGTGCACGAGCGGGACGACCGATGCGCCCTCGCCGCTCGCCGCGGCGACCCGCTTCATCGAGCCGGCGCGGACGTCGCCCGCCGCGAAGATGCCCGGGATCGTGGTGGCGAGGTTGGCGGGCGGCACGCCGTCGACCCACTTGTCGCGCGGTACGTCCCGGCCGGTGAGGATGAACTGCCGCTCGTCGCGGGCGAGCCCGCTCGGGAGGAAGTCGCACCGGGGCTCGGCTCCCAGCAGCAGGAACAGACCGCGGGCCTGCTTGCGCGTCGTCTCCCCGGTGTTGAGGTCCTCGAGCATGAGCCACTCCAGGGAGCCGTCGCCCCCGCCGTCGACCACGCGCGTGCACGGGAGGACCTCGATCCGCTCCTGGTAGCCGATCTCCTGGATCAGGTAGTCGGACATGGTCTCCTCGAGACCGCGGCGGCGGACCACGATCGTCACTGACTGCGCGAACCGGCACAGGTGCAGGGCCGCCTGGCCGGCCGAGTTGCCCCCGCCGACCACGACGACGTCGTACCCCTCCATCTCGCGCCCGGCGGTCATCGCGGCGCCGTAGTTGACTCCGTTGCCGACCAGCTCCTCCAGGGCGGGCACGCCGAGCTTGCGGTACGCCACGCCGCAGGAGACGAGGACCGAGCGGGCCCGGACCTCGTCGTCCTCGCAGTGCAGCACGTGCGGCTGCCCGTCCGTGCCCGGCTCGAGCCCGGTGACCTCCCACCCGGTGAGGAACTGGGTGCCGAAGCGGATCGCCTGGTTGCGGGCCCGCAGGCCGAGCCGCATGCCGGAGATGCCGCGTGGGAAGCCGAGGTAGTTGCGGATCATCGAGCTGGTGCCGGCCTGACCGCCGATCGCCTCGGACTCCAGCACGCGGACGCTGAGTCCCTCGGAGGCGGCGTAGACCGCGGCCGCGAGCCCGGCCGGCCCGGCACCGATGATGGCGAGGTCGACGACCTCGTCGGCGGCCTCCACGGTGCGCGGGTAGATCGACCGGGCGACGTCGCGCACCGAGGTCGCCTCGATCGCGCCGCGAGCGGGCGACCAGACCACGGGCCAGCGGGGCTGGTCCGTCCCCAGCTCCGCGTGCAGCGTCGGCAGGAAGTCGGCGAGGTGCGGGTCGGTGGGGTCGTAGAGGTTGTTCTGCATGCCCATCCGGTCGAGGAAGTCCCGGATGGCCATGGTCAGGCCGTCGTGGTGGGGTGAGATGACCTTGGCGCTGACCACCTCCGGGTGCGGCACCGTCGAGGTCCAGTCCGACAGCAGCTCGGTGATCGCGTTGTGGAACTCCTCGTCCCGGTTGCCGCGGGGCATCAGCAGGTAGGCGTCGAACTTGCCGCGGGCCAGACCGGGGCGGAGCCGGTCGGCGTCGGTCAGGAAGTAGTCCCAGTGCGGGGTGATGACGCGGCGAGCGCTGGGGACGGCGAGGCGGAACCGGTGCACCGCCTCGAACATCCCGGGGTGGTCCTCGGTGTCGGGGACGTCGGGCAGCCGGGAGTCGCTGACGAAGAGGGCGACCTGACCGCCCCCGTGGACGATCTCGAGGGCCAGCTTCTCCGCGTCGGCGCAGGTCCGGGCGGAGCGCAGGTCGTAGTCGTAGCCGTAGCGGCGGTAGAACACCTCGAGCAGCGTGTCCACGTGGTGCTCCGAGACCAGGATGATGGCGGGGTTCGGCACCCTTCCAGCCTATTCGGGTGGGCAATCCCCGGCCCCGGCGTACGACGGCGGGCTGGAAGGATGCCCCTGTGCGGATCCGACTTCACGTCGCCTACGACGGTGGCGACTTCAGGGGCTGGGCCGCGCAGCCGGGACTGCGGACGGTCGAGGGGGAGCTGTCGACCGCACTGGCCACGGTGCTCCGGGTGCCGTCGGTCGACCTCACCTGCGCCGGACGCACCGACGCCGGGGTGCACGCGCGCGGCCAGGTGGTCCACGTCGACCTCGCGGCGCTCCCCGAGGGGACCGACCAGCTCGTCCGCCGCGTGAACGGCGTGCTCGCCACCGACCTACGCGTCCTGCGCGCGGCCGAGGCGCCGCCCGGCTTCGACGCCCGGTTCTCGGCGCTCTGGCGACGGTACGTCTACCGCGTGGTGGACGACGTCGCGTCCGTCGACCCGCTGGCCCGAGGTCACGTCCTGGTCTGGCCGCGCCCGCTCGACGTCGCGGCGCTGGACGAGGCGTCGCGCGCGCTGCGCGGGCTCCACGACTTCGCGTCGTTCTGCCGTCGGCGCGAGGGGGCGACCACGATCCGCACCCTCCTCGACCTGGGATGGACCCGCCGGCCCGACGGCGTGGTCGAGGCCGGGGTGCGGGCGGACGCGTTCTGCCACAGCATGGTCCGCTCGCTGGTCGGCTGCCTGCTGGCCGTGGGGGAGGGGCGGCGCCCGGTCGACTGGCCGGCGCAGGTGCTCGTGGCGGGGAGGCGGGACCCTGCGGTCACCGTGGCTCCCGCGCTGGGCCTGACGCTCGAGGAGGTGGGCTACCCCGCCGACGACGAGCTGGCCACCCGCGCGGAGACGACGAGGGCCCGGCGTGCCTGACCACTACTTCACCGCGGACCCGTCGGTGCCCTTCCAGCGTGAGCCGCTCCAGGTCTCGGTGTGGGGGCACGACCTGCGGCTGGTGAGTGGCTCGGGGGTGTTCTCGCGGGGCCGGCTCGACCCGGGCACGGCGGTCCTGTTCCGGGAGACCGCACCGCCGTCGGGCGGCCGGGTCCTCGACCTCGGCTGCGGCTACGGGGTGATCGGGCTGGCCGTCGCGGCCGCCGCGCCGGACGCCGTCGTGGCCGGTGTCGACGTCAACGAGCGGGCGGTCCTGCTCGCCAACGAGAACGCCGCCTCGCTGGGCCTGGCCGACCGGTTCCGGGCGTCCACGCCGGAGGCGGTCGATCCCGAGGCGACGTACGACGAGATCTGGTCGAACCCGCCGATCCGGGTCGGCAAGGCCGCCCTGCACGACCTGCTGCTCGCCTGGCTGCCACGGCTGGCCCCGGGGGGCCGCGCGGTCATGGTCGTCGGCAAGAACCTCGGGGCCGACTCGCTCCAGCGCTGGTTGGGTGAGCAGGGCTGGCCGACCGAGCGGCTGGCGAGCGCGAAGGGCTTCCGGGTGCTGGAGACGCGCCGGCCCTAGCGCCCCGGAGCTCAGTGGTTCCGCAGGGCGTCGACGAGCTGCTTCTTGTTCATCGACGAGCGGCCGTCGACGTCGAGCTCGCGGGCCCGCTTGCGGAGCTCGTCGACGGTCCAGTCGTCGTACGAGCCGGACTCGCCGCCCTTCTTGCCCACCTTGGAGCGGGAGGAGTTGGCGGCGGCGTTGGAGATGCGGGCCGCCTTCTCCTTGCTGGCCCCCTGGTCGCGCAGGGCTTCGTACATCTCGTCGTCGCCGATGCTGGCGCCGTGGTTCTTCCGTGCTGGCATACCGGATCGGTACCCGGCTACGAGACGGCGATGCCCTCGCGTTCGAGGTAGCGCTCGGCAGAACGCGACGCGGGATGGATGACGACGGCGGCGACGAGGACGATGGCCGCGATGACCAGCCAGCCCTGGGCGCCCCACTCCATCGCGAGGAACGTGTAGGCCGCGGGCGCCCAGACCGAGCCCAGGGTGAACCCGAGCTGGGAGACGCCCTGGTACTCGCCGCGGCGGGCCGGGTCGGACAGCTCGGCCTGGAGGCCCCACTCGCCGGCGGAGGAGAAGAGCTCGGCGCCGGTCACGGTCACGTGCCCGACCCAGACGAGGGCGATGGTGACCCAGCCGACGGTGTCGTGGGTGACCAGGACGATGCCGCAGGACAGCACGAAGAAGAACGCCCCGCGTCGTTGCGCGCGCAGGGAGTCCGCGACGGACACCACCCCGCGGGCGGCGGCGACCTGGAGCGCCACCGCCATCACGGTGTTGGTCCCGAACAGCCAGGCGAGGAGCACCCGCGGGGCGTCGGTCTCCTCGACCAGCCACAGCGGGATCACGACGTTGAGCAGGACCTGGTGCGTGGCCAGCACGCCGCCACACACGGACATGAGCAGGTAGCCGCGGTTCCTGAGCGCGCTCTCCCGGCCCTCGTGGTCGACGAGCGCCTCGAGGGCGGACTCGTGCTCCGCGTGCACGGTGGTGCGCGGCAGCCGGGAGACCAGCGTCGCGTTGAGCAGCAGGAGGCCGGCCGTGATGACCGGCACGAGCCGGATCACCCCGTCGTCGTTGGTCGCCAGGGCGACGCCGGCCAGCAGCGCGCCGAGGGTGTACCCGACGTTGCGGGCGGCCCGGAAGTAGGCGCTGGAGGAGACCCGCTCCTCGCGCGGGAAGACGTCGAAGCGGTAGGCGTTGCGGGCCGCCCGGCTGGTGGTGCTGACCAGCTCGAGGGCGATCATCATCGCGATGAACGTCGCCATCCCGCCGACCGCCAGCCAGACGAGGTAGAGCGCGGCCTCCATCGCCGAGCAGGCCGCCCAGACCCGCTTGGCGCCGTACCGGTCACTGAGCTTGCCGAGAGGCACGGCGAGGCCGAAGGTGACGACGCCGGCGACGGTCAGGCCGAGGCCGACCTGGGCGGCGGAGAGACCGACGATCTGGGTGAAGAACACGGCGCTTCCGGTGAGGAAGACCCCGTCGCCGAACGCCGACAGCACCGACTGGCTGGAGAGCCGTCGGACCAGCGGCGTCGGCCCGGCGAGGCGGGCGACGCGCGCTGGCAGGTATCTCGACATCAAGAGAACCCTAGGCCAGGGCGGGGATCAGGTGAAAGCGGATATCCCGGTCTCGGCGCGCCCGATGAGCAGCTTCTGGATCTGGCTGGTGCCCTCGTAGAGCGTCATCACCCGGGCGTCGCGGAGGTACTTGGACGCGGGGTACTCGTCGACGTACCCGGCGCCGCCGTGGACCTGGATGGCCAGGTTCGCGGCGCGGACCGCTGCCTCGGAGGCGAACAGCTTGGCCTTCGAGGCCTCGGTGCGGAACGGCAGGCCGCGGTCGACCAGGTCGGCGCAGCGCCACACGAGCAGCCGCGCGGCGTCCGCGTCCACGGACATGTCGGCGATCATGTCCTGCACCAGCTGGAAGCCCGCGATGGGCCGCCCGAACTGGGTGCGCTCCTGGGCGAACGCGACGGACGCCTCCAGGCAGCCCTGGACGATCCCGACGCAGCTGGCGCCGATGCCGAGCCGGCCCTTGTCGAGCGAGGTCATCGCGATGGTGAAGCCCTGACCCTCCTCGCCGAGCAGCGCGGACGAGGGGACCCGGACGTCGGTGAGGAAGAGCTCGGCGGTCGCCTGGCCGCGCAGCCCGAGCTTGCCCTTGATCTCCCGTGCCTCGAAGCCGTCGGTCGCCGTGGGCACGAGGAACGCCGAGATGCCTTTGGGGCCGTCGCCGCCGGTGCGGGCGAAGACCAGCGCGAGCTCGGCCCAGGTGCCGTTGGTGATGAAGAGCTTCTGCCCGTTGATGACCCAGTCGTCGCCCTGGCGCACGGCGCGGGACGTCAGGTTGCCCGCGTCGGAACCGACGTCCGGCTCGGTCAGGCCGAAGCAGCCGAGCGCCTCCGCGCTGGCGATCCGCGGGAGCCACTCCTGCTTCTGCTCCTCGGTGCCGAACCCGAGGATCGACTTGCCGACCAGCCCGTTGGAGACCGACACGATCCCGCGCAGCGAGGAGTCCGCGCGACCGAGCTCCTCCATGGCCAGGGCGTAGGTGACATAGTCGCCCCCGACCCCGCCGTACTCCTCCGGGATGGTGAGCCCGAAGAACCCGAGCTCGGCCATCTTCGGGAGGATCGCCAGGTCGACCGACTCGTCGCGGTCCCACTGAGCCCGGTGCGGCACCGCCTCGCGGTCCAGGAACTCCCGGGCCAGCGCGCGGAACGCCTGCTGCTCCTCGGTCAGCGAGAGGTCCATGTCAGCCTCGTCCCAGCTCGGCCAGGCCCGCGGCGACGATCAGGTCGAAGCCCTCGCCGATCCGGTCGAAGCCCTCGCCGACGGTCTGCCCCTGGAGGTAGCGGTAGTGGATGCCCTCGAGGATGACGGCGAGCTTGAAGTAGGCCAGCGCCATGTGGAAGCCCATGTCTCCCGGCTGCCGCCCGCTCGCCGCGGCGTACGCCGCCAGCTGGCCGGCGTTGTCGGGGTAGCCGTCCGCCGTGGCGACGTCGGACACCAGCTCGCCGGCGTCGGACCGGCCCAGGGTCTCGTAGACCAGCATCAGGGCCAGGTCGGTGCGGGTGTCGCCCAGGGTCGCCATCTCCCAGTCCACGACCGCGTGGATCCGGTCGTCCTCGCCGACCAGGCAGTTGTCGAGGCGGTAGTCGCCGTGCACGATACCGAGCACCGACGGGTCGCCGGCCACGGCAGGTGCCTGCTCGGTCAGCCGACGGTGCAGCTCCTCGGCGGCCGGCCGGTCCTGGGTCTTGGAACCCTCCAGCTGCTGACCCCAGCGGCGCACCTGACGTTCGAGGAAGCCGACCGGCCTGCCGAAGTCGGCCAGCCCGACCGACTCGGGGTCGACGGCGTGCAGCCGGGCCAGCACGTCCACCAGCTCACCGGTGATCGCGGCCGTGCGCGCGCGGCCGCGTGCCTCGACTGCGCGCCCGGCGCGGCACCGCCCGGCCCA
>NZ_JAEMSS010000132.1:9778-12032 GCF_016462705.1 Nocardioides sp.
ACCCCCCGCGACATGACGTAGAAGGGTGCGCCGAGGACGTCCGGGTCGCTGCAGTGGGCGTACATCGTGGGGACCGGGACGTCGGTGTCGGCGAGGGCGGACATGGCCGTGAACTCGCGGCCCATGTCGTGCGCGGTCGCCTGGACGTGTCCGAGCGGCGGCCGGCGCACGATCCAATAGCTCGTCCCGTCGGTGACCTCGTAGGTCAGGTTCGACTTGCCGCCGGCGATCAGCTGGCCGGAGAGCTCGCCCTGGACCTCGCCCGGTCGCTGGGCGTCGTACCAGCAGCGGAAGGCGGCCAGGTCGAGGCCGGGCAGGTCGCTCCCGCTCATGACCGCGTCCCGACGTACTCGTCGATCTTGCCCTGCAGCTTGCGCATCCCCGCCAGCCACCGGTCCGGGTCGGCCGCCCGGGCGGCGTAGTAGCCGCCGACCTCGGGGTGCGGCAGCACCAGGAACCGGTCGTCCTCCAGCGAGGCCACCCAGGCGTCGGCCACCTGCTCGGGGGTGAGCGCCTCGTCGCGGGACAGCAGGTCCTTGAGCGGGCCGGCCTGCTCGAGCATCCGGGTCTGCACGCCCTGCGGGCAGATGGCCTGGACCGCGATGCCGCGGCCGCCGTAGGTGACCGACAGCCACTCGGCGAACCCGACCGCGGCGTGCTTGGTGACCGAGTACGGCGCCGCGCCGATCATGGTCAGCAGCCCGGCGGCGCTGGCGGTCACCACGAAGCGCCCGCCCTGGCCGTCCTCCAGCCAGCGGGGGACCAGCAGCCGGGCGGCCCGGACGTGCGCCATCACGTTGGTCTCGACCATGGCCGCCCAGGCCTCGTCCGGAGCCTGGAGGCTGTCGGGCTGGTCCGCGCTGACCGAGCGGTCGATGCCGGCGTTGGCCAGGTAGAGGTCGACCCGGCCGAGCTGACTGGTGGCCAGGTCGACGATCGCGCGGATCCCACGCTCGGACGAGCAGTCCCCCGGTGCCGGGACCGCGCCGAGCTCGTCGGCCACCGCGTGGCAGGCCGCGTCGTCGAGGTCGTTGACCACGACCCGTGCCCCCTCGGCCACCAGGCGGGCCGCCAGGGCCCTGCCGATCCCGTGCCCGGCGCCGGTGACCACGGCGCCCTTCCCCTGGAGATGGCTCACCCGGCCAAGGATGGCAGGGTGGCGGCATGGCGTACGACCCGGCTTCCGACCGATACGAATCGATGACCTACCGGCACGCCGGACGGAGCGGGCTGCAGCTCCCGGTGATCTCGCTGGGCCTCTGGCAGAACTTCGGGACCGACCGGCCCGAGGAGACCCAGCGGGCGATCCTGCGCCGCGCCTTCGACCGCGGCGTGACCCACTTCGACCTCGCCAACAACTACGGCCCGCCCTACGGCCGGGCCGAGGAGAACATGGGCGTCTACCTCCGTGACGACTTCTCCGGGCTGCGCGACGAGCTGGTGATCTCGACCAAGGCGGGCTACGACATGTGGCCAGGTCCCTACGGCCAGGGCGGCGGGTCGCGGAAGTACGTCCTGGCCTCGCTCGACCAGTCCCTGTCCCGGATGGGCCTGGACTACGTCGACGTCTTCTACAGCCACCGGTTCGACCCCGACACCCCGCTCGAGGAGACGATCGGTGCGCTCGACCACGCGGTGCGGGTCGGCAAGGCGCTGTACGCCGGCATCTCGTCGTACTCGGCGGAGAAGACCCGCGAGGCCGCTCTCATCGCGCGCGAGCTCGGCACGCCGCTGGTCATCCACCAGCCGTCGTACTCGATGCTCAACCGCTGGATCGAGGAGTCGCTGCTCGACGAGCTGGAGGCCCAGGGCATGGGCTGCATCGTGTTCGGCGCCCTGGCGCAGGGGCTCCTGACCGACCGCTACCTGGACGGCATCCCGGCCGACTCGCGGGCGGCACGCGAGGGATCCTCGGTGCCGGGGGAGTCGTTCGACGACCGGACCCTGGCGCACGTGCGCTCGCTGCACGAGATCGCCGTCGCCCGGGGCCAGAAGCTCGCGCAGCTGGCGCTGCAGTGGGCGGTTCGCGACCCCCGGGTCACCTCGGCCGTGATCGGGGCGTCCTCCGTCGAGCAGCTCGACACCAACCTGGACGCGCTCGCCGGCCCGCCGCTCACCGACGACGTCCTGGCTGAGATCGACCGGCACGCGGTCGACGCCGGCATCAACCTCTGGGCGAGGTCGTCGGCGCACTGAGGCCGGCGGAGTCCCCGGATATCCGGTGACCCCGACGCTTCTGCACCGAGATCTCGGT
>NZ_JAEMSS010000011.1 GCF_016462705.1 Nocardioides sp.
CCCCAGCCCCGTCCCCTGACCCTCGGAGCCACCTGTGACCCACCGCGCCACGACCAGCGCGTTCGCCCTGCCCGACCACCTCGTCGCCAAGGCCGACCCGGCCCTGGTCGCCGACGACGAGCAGCACTTCGCCGCCATCTCGGAGAGCCTCGACCGGTCCATCTCCGACCTGACCGAGCGGCTCGACCGTGCCCGCAGGGAGGCGGGCGGCCATGGCCAGGCCGCCCTCGACCGCGACCAGGAGGTGCACCGGCTGACCGCGCGGCTGCGGACCCTGCGGCGCTTCGGCCTGGACCTCTGCCTCGGCCACATGGTCCCCGCCGACGGCTCCGAGCGCGTCTACGTCGGCCGGATCGGCATGAGCGACGCCACGGGGCGCCGACTCCTGGTCGACTGGCGCTCGCCGGCGGCCGAGCCGTTCTTCGGCGCGACCCACGCCGACCCGATGGGCCTGGCGAGCCGCCGCCGCTACCGCTGGACCCTCGGCCGGGTCACCGACTACTGGGACGAGGTGTTCGCCGCGGACGGGTTCACCGGGCACGAGGCCGCCCTGGACGACCAGTCGGCCTTCATCGCCGAGCTGGGTGCCAGCCGGTCGCCCCGGATGCGGGACGTGCTCGGGACCATCCAGGCCGACCAGGACGCGATCATCCGGGCGGGGTCCCGCGGCGCGCTGGTCGTCGACGGCGGGCCGGGCACGGGCAAGACCGTGGTGGCGCTGCACCGCACGGCCTACCTGCTCTACTCCGACCCCCGGCTGGGCGACCGCCGCGGCGGCGTGCTGTTCGTCGGCCCGCACCAGCCCTACCTGGCCTACGTCGGCGACGTGCTCCCCAGCCTCGGTGAGGAGGGGGTCCGGACCTGCACGGTGCGCGACCTCGTGCCGGAGGGCGCCGCGGCGCTCGCGGAGACCGACCCCGACGTCGCCCGGCTGAAGTCGTCCGCGGCCCTGGTGGCGGCCATCGAGCCCGCGGTCCGGGTCTACGAGGAGCCGCCGGGCGAGGGACTCGACGTGGAGACGGAGTACGGCGACGTCCGGCTCGGCGCCGCGGACTGGGCCGAGGCCTTCGGAGCGCCTGATCCCGGGACACCGCACAACGAGGCCCGCGGGCAGGTGTGGGCGGAGCTGCTCACGATCCTGGTCGACAAGCACCTCGCCGACC
Source organism: Nocardioides sp. (assembly GCF_016462705.1). GTDB lineage: Bacteria > Actinomycetota > Actinomycetes > Propionibacteriales > Nocardioidaceae > Nocardioides. The sequence continues at coordinate 1,164 of NZ_JAEMSS010000011.1, forward strand.
ACCACGAGGCCGAGGGCGACGAGGACGTGCCGGCCGACCAGGTCAGACGGGCCCTCGCTCGTAACCGGGACCTGGCCACCGCCTTCGACAAGGCCTGGCCGCTGCTCGACCCCACCGAGGTCGTCGAGGACCTCTGGTCGGTGCCGGCGTACCTGCGGCACAGTGCGCCGTGGCTCGGCGGCGACGAGGTCCGCACCCTGCAGCGCGCGAGCCCCCGGGAGTGGACCGTCTCCGACCTGCCGCTGCTGGACGCGGCTCGGCTGCGGGTCGGCGACCCCGACGCGGTGCGTCGCGAACGGCGCAGGCAGACGGAGCTGGCCGCGCAGCGCGAGGAGATGGCCCGGGTCGTCGACCACCTCGTCGCGGACGACGACTCGGAGATGCGGGTGATGTCGATGCTGCGGGTCGAGGACGCCCAGAGCGTGATCGTCGACCAGGCCGCGGTGCGCGGAGCCGACCCGGACGCGCTCGCCGGGCCGTTCGCGCACGTCGTGGTCGACGAGGCGCAGGAGCTCACCGACGCGGAGTGGCAGATGCTGCTGGCGCGCTGCCCGTCCCGGAGCTTCACCATCGTCGGCGACCGCGCGCAGGCGCGGCACGGGTTCGCCGAGTCCTGGCAGGAGCGGCTCGAGCGGGTCGGCCTGGACCGCGTCGAGGTGGCCTCGCTGACCCTCAACTACCGGACCCCGACGGAGATCATGGCCGAGGCCCAGCCGGTCATCCGGGCCGCGCTCCCCGACGCCAACGTCCCGAGGTCGGTGCGCAGCGGCGGGATCCCGGTCGTCCACCGGCCGGTCGCCGACCTCGACGAGGCTCTCGAGTCGTGGCTCGCCCAGCACCCGGACGGCACCGCCTGCGTCATCGGTGACCCGGGCTTCGTCCCGACGGCGCGGGTCCGGTCGGCGACCCCCGAGCTGGCCAAGGGCCTGGAGTTCGACCTGGTGGTGCTGGTCGAACCGGAGTCGTTCGGCCCCGGTGTGCGCGGGGCCGTGGACCGCTACGTCGCGATGACCCGGGCGACGCGGCAGCTCGTGATCCTGGCAGGCTGACGGCGTGACCGTGATCAAGATCAACGCCATCACCGTGCCGAGCGGCTCGGGGGACGAGCTGGCCCATCGGTTCGCCGCCCGGGCCGGCGCCGTCGACGACGCCGACGGGTTCGAGGGGTTCGAGCTGCTCCGCCCGACCGACGACCGGGAGCAGTGGCTCGTCCTCACCCGGTGGCGGGACGAGGCGGCGTTCCAGGCGTGGGTCGGCTCGCCCGGGTTCGCCGAGGGACACCGGTCCGCGGCCGAGCGCGCCGGCGGCGACACGCCGAGGCCGGTCTCGACCCACAGCGAGGTGTGGAGCTACGAGGTGGCCGGCGGCTCGACCCCCGGTGCCTAGGAGTCGTCGTCAGTCGAGCGACGGTACGTCGACCTCGGGCCCGTCACCGCGGAGCAGGGTGGTCACCGTCGCCGACCACTCCCCGAGGACGTCGACCGTCGCGCCGAACGCCCGGGCGTCCTCGCGGGCCAGCGTCCCCCACCCGTCCCAGAGCAGGACGACCCGGCCCTCGAGGTCCCGCAGGCAGTCGTTCAGGGCATCGAGGTTGCGCCCGTAGTAGTCCGGGAAGGCCAGCGCCTCGCCGATCGCGGTCAGGACCTCCCGCTTGTCCTGGTGGTGCCACCCGTCGACGTACCCGAACCGCCAGCCGGCGTGCTCGACGGCGTGCCGGACCTCGTCCGCCTCGAACGCCGCGTGCCAGCGGTAGACGCCGGGGTCGTGCCTGCCGGCCAGCACCGCGGCGAGACCGCTCACGGCGACCTCCGGGCGATGCGTTCGAACGACTCGTAGTGGTCCTCGGTCCAGTAGTACTCGCCGCCGTCGCCGGTCACGATCCGCAGGGCGCCGCGGGGTCCCTCGCAGGACGTGGCGCTGAGGACGGTGTACTCCGCGTAGTAGCCACGGTCGCGGTCCGGGAGGATGCCCTCGCGGTTCTCGAAGGTCACCCCGTCCTTGTCGCACGGGAAGGGTCCGCCCTGGTCGATGAGCGCCAGGGTGCCCTGGGCGAAGACGGGGAGGTCGTCCTCGAGCACCCATGGCAGGCCGCTCTCGGGGTCGGTGTCGCCCGTCTCGACCTCGTCCGGGCCCGTCCCGCCGGCCGCACCCTGGGCCGACGCGGTGCTCGACGGCTCGTCGCCGCCGAGGGTGAAGGAGTACTCGCGGTCACCCAGCGCCAGCATCAACGAGACGAACGCGACGGCTCCGAACACGGCGGCCACCCAGATGACCGTCTGGCGGTTCCACTTCACGGCGGCCGGCTCCTACAGCGCCATCGCCTGCGCCCGGCGCTTGACCTCCGAGCCGCGGTTCTCCCGCAGGGCGTCGATCGGGCGGCCGGGCAGGTCGAGGTCGAGGTGCAGCCAGGCGATGATCTCGCGGTCGTCGTAGCCGCCGTCGTGGAGCACCGTCAGGAGGCCGGGCAGCCCCTTGACCGGCAGGCCGTCCTGGATGAACCCGGCCGGCACCTGCGGTCCGGCACCCGGCCGCGGCACCGCCGCGGCCAGCTCGTGGTCGCGGATCATCGTGCGCACCTTGGCCTCGGTCACGCCGAGGAGCCGGCCCGCCTCGGACCAGTCCAGCCACTCCTCCACCAGGGCGGCCAGGTCGTGCTCGGCCAGCGGAAGCTCACTCATGGGGGAATCGTCGCACCCCGCAGCCGCCCACGCCGCCCCCGGGGAGCCGTCGAGGCTCCCGGAGCGTCGGAGCCGGGGTGAGGCACCGGATACGTACGATGGGGCGATCCGGAGCCCTTCCCCGTCCGGACGCAGGAGGTCGACGTGTCCGACCGGCATGACGCCCCGGACCCCCCACGCGGCGAGCCCGCGGGCGGGAGCGACCCCTTGGTGGGGCGGCTCCTCGACGGCCGCTACCGGATCAGCGGCCGGATCGCCCGCGGCGGGATGGCCACCGTCTACGAGGCGATGGACCTGCGGCTGGACCGCACCGTCGCGGTCAAGGTCATGCACCCGGGGCTGGGCGACGACGACGAGTTCGCCAGCCGGTTCGTGAGCGAGGCCCGCAGCGCGGCGCGGCTCTCCCATCCCAACGTCGTGGCCGTCTACGACCAGGGCAACGACGACGGCACCGTCTTCCTCGCGATGGAGCTCGTGCCGGGTCACACCCTGCGCGACACCATCGGCAAGGAGGCGCCGATGTCGCCCTCGCGGGCGCTGGCGCTGCTCGAGCCGGTCGTCTCCGCGCTGGCCGCCGCGCACCGCGCCGGGTTCATCCACCGCGACGTCAAGCCCGAGAACGTGCTGATCGCCGACGACGGACGGGTCAAGGTCGCCGACTTCGGGCTGGCCAAGGCGGTCAGCGCCGACACCAAGCACACCGCGACCGGCGTCCTCATCGGGACCGTCTCCTACATCGCCCCGGAGCTGGTGGTCGAGGGCCGCTCGGACGCGCGCGCCGATGTCTACAGCGTCGGGGTGATCCTGTACGAGCTGCTCACCGGGGCCAAGCCACACCAGGGTGAGTCGCCGATCCAGGTGGCCTACAAGCACGTCCACGAGGACGTGCCGGCGCCCTCGGCGGCCGCCCCCGGCATCCCGGCGTACGTCGACGCCCTGGTCGCCCGGGCCACCGCCCGGGACCGGGAGCAGCGCCCCGCCGACGCGGGAGTGCTGCTGCAGCACGTCCGCCGCGTCACCCAGGCACTCAACGCCGGGGTGCGCGAGGACGCCGACCTGGTCGGCGACCTGCTTCCGCGAGTCCCGGCGAGCACCTTCGAGGACGCCGAGCTGAGCAACGTCCCCACCGACCCCCACGACACCGCCGAGGTGCTGCGGCACCCCCGCCGGGAGCCCACCGCGACGCTGGACCGCGGCCAGGCGCCCGAGCAGCACGAGCGGACCTCGGTCCGGCTGGCACCGACCCCGCCGCCCGTCCGCACACCGCGCCGGCCCCGGCGGCCGCGGGAGCGGCCCGGGCGTCCGCGGCGGTCCCGGCGCGGCCCGATCCTCCTCGTGCTCGCGCTCCTGGTGGCCAGCGCGGTCGGCGCCAGCGCCTGGTGGTTCGGGTTCGCCCGGTACACGACGACACCCGGTGTGATCGGGCTGACCCAGGCGGACGCCACGGAGCGCCTGGAGGGTGCCGGGCTCGAGGTCGTCGTCGGGGAGCCGGAGTACTCGTCCACGGTCAAGCGGGGACGGGTCATCAGCACCGACCCCGGCGCCGGCGACCGGGTGCTCGACGGCGAGAAGGTCGCCATCGTCGTGTCGCTCGGCAAGGAGACCTACGAGCTGCCCAAGCTCAAGGGCCTGACCGTCGACGACGCCCAGGACCGGATCCTGGACACCCAGATGGCCTTCGGCAAGCTGATCGAGGTCTTTTCCGAGACCGTCCCCGAGGGCATCGTGATCGGCTCCGACCCCAAGTCGGGCACCACCCTGCGACCCGGCGCCATCGTCGACCTCATCGTCTCGAAGGGACGGCGCCCCATCCCCGTGGGTGACTGGGTCGGCAAGGACGCCGACGCGGCCGAGCGGATCCTGGAGCGCCGTGGTCTCGTGGTCGACCGCACCGAGGAGTACGACGACGACGTCGCGTCCGGGCTGGTGATCGCGCAGGACCCCGCTGAGGGCACGCTGTACAAGGGCGACACCATCTCCCTGCGGGTCTCGCTGGGCCCGGAGCTGGTCGAGGTCCCCAACGTCGTGGCCGCCGGCGTCGACTCGGCGACCCAGACCCTCACCGACCTGGGGTTCGAGGTCGTCGTCGAGGAGGCGCCGGGCTACCTCGGTCTCGGGTTCGTGTTCTCGATGGACCCCGACGCGGGCTCGGAGATCCCGAAGGGCTCGACGATCACCCTCTACCTGATCTGACACCCTCCCCGGGTGGCCTCCCGTCGTACGTCCCTGCTGGCGACCGCGGCGCTGCTGGCGACCACGGCGGCGTGGGGCAGCACGTTCTTCCTGATCAAGGACCTCCTCGACCGGGTGCCGACCCTGGACTTCCTGGCGGTGCGGTTCCTAATCGCGGGCGTGGTGATGGCCGCGGTGGCGCCGGGTGCGCTGCGCCGGTTGTCGCCGGCCTCGCGCCGGCACGCCCTGGTGCTCGGGCTCCTGTACGGCGTCGCCCAGATCCTGCAGACCGCCGGCCTGGCGCACACCGCGGCCAGCGTCTCCGGGTTCATCACCGGCATGTACGTCGTCGCCACCCCGCTGTTCGCCGCGCTGATCCTGCGCACCCGGGTCACCCCGGTCACGTGGGCCGCGGTCGCACTGGCGACGGCAGGGCTCGGCGTGCTCACCCTTGACGGGTTCTCGGTCGGCTACGGCGAGGCCATCACGCTGGTGGCGTCCCTCATCTACGCGCTGCACATCGTCGGGCTCGGCGCGTGGTCGACACCCGGCGAGGCACTGGGCATGTCGGTGCTGCAGCTGCTCGTCATCGCGGCCGTCTGCCTGCTCGCGACCGCCCCCGACGGGGTGGTCCTGCCCGAGTCGGGCCGGGACTGGCTGGCGGTCGTCTACATGGCGCTGGTCGCCGGCGCGCTGGCGCTGCTCGCGCAGACCTGGGCACAGGCCCACCTCGCGCCCACCAGGACCGCCATCATCATGAGCACCGAACCGGTCTTCGCGGCGTTCTTCGCGGTGCTGCTCGGCGGCGAGGGGGTGACCTCGCGGATGGTCCTCGGCGGGCTCATGGTGCTCGCCGCGATGCTGGCCGTCGAGCTCGCTCCACGCCGCCCGGTCGAGGGCGAGGTCCAGCACCTCGCCGTGTGATCCCCGCGTGAGCCCGGTCCGATCGCCGGTCCGATCGCCGGTCCGATCGCCGGTCCGATCGCCGGTCCGATCGCCGGTCCGATCGCCGGTCGATCGCCGGTCGATCGCCGGTCGGTCGCCGTGCGGTCGCGGCGCCGAGCCGGCCCTCATCACGATTGCGTCACGCCTGTCCGTACTCCGGATTCCGGACCCGCCGGCGGCCACCCGGCACGTACGTTCGCGCGGTGGTCGTGGTGATGGCACCCGGCGCCACGGACGAGGACGTCGCCGCGGTGGTCGCGAGGGTCGAGGAGGTCGGCGGGGAGGCGTTCGTCTCCCGCGGTCTGGTCCGCACCATCATCGGCCTGGTCGGCGACATCGACTCGTTCCACCACCTCAACCTGCGCACGCTGCCGGGGGTCGCCGACGTCCACCGGATCTCCGACCCCTACAAGCTCGTGAGCCGCCAGCACCACCCGGAGCGGTCCACCGTCTGGGTGGGCCCGCAGGACCACCAGGTCCCGATCGGTCCGGACACCTTCACGCTGATCGCCGGTCCGTGCGCGGTCGAGAGCCACGAGCAGACCTACGAGGCCGCCATCATGGCCCGGACCGCCGGCGCCACGCTGTTGCGTGGTGGCGCCTTCAAGCCCCGCACGTCGCCGTACGCCTTCCAGGGTCTCGGGGTGGCCGGGCTCGAGATCCTGGCCGACGTCCGGGGTGCGACCGGGATGCCGGTCGTGACCGAGGTCGTGGACGCCCGCGACGTGCCGACGGTCGCCGAGCACGCGGACATGCTCCAGGTCGGGACCCGCAACATGGCCAACTTCGGGCTGCTGCAGGCTGTCGGGGAGGCGGGGAAGCCGGTCCTGCTCAAGCGCGGCATGACGGCCACCGTCGAGGAGTGGCTGATGGCGGCGGAGTACATCGCCCAGCGCGGCAACCTCGACGTGGTCCTGTGCGAGCGCGGCATCCGCACCTTCGAGCCGGCCACGCGGAACACCCTCGACATCTCCTCGGTCCCGGTCGTGCAGTCCACGAGCCACCTGCCGGTCATCGTCGACCCGTCGCACGCCGCCGGGCGCAAGGACCTGGTGGTGCCGCTGGCCCGGGCGGCCATCGCCGTCGGCGCGGACGGCCTGATCGTGGACGTGCACCCGCAGCCGGAGACCGCGCTGTGCGACGGGCCCCAGGCGCTGGCCGGCTCCGACCTGCGCGAGCTCGCCCAGGCGGTCCGGCGCCTCCCCCGGGCCGTCGGCCGAGCGGACGCGGCGGCGCACGTCCGGCCCACGTCCGCATAGGCTGACCGCCGATCAGATCCCCCGCACCGGGGGGCGGGACCGACCCGGGAGGCGCGGCGCCGTGAAGCACTGCACGCAATGTGGCCACGTCCTCGGCCTCGGCCGGTTCTGCACCAACTGCGGTCATCCGGTGGCGGGCCGGCACGCCGACCCGCTCTCGGACCCCATGTCGGACCCCATGTCGGACCCCGTCTCGGGCCCCACCTCAGGCCCCGTCCCGGGCTCGGTCCGCCGACCCCTCGGGGAGGACGGCGACACCGAGCGGCCGACGGGCGAACCCGAGTGGCGGACCGACACCGCCGAACGGCTCACCCGCGCCGCGGCCGCGGACCGGGCCGTGGTCCGTCCCCCGGCCGCCGAGCCGCGGCTGCCACCGGTCGTGGTCGAGCCTCCTCCGCCGCCGCGGTTCCCGCTGTTCGCCGACGAGGTCGCGCCGGCCCGGACCTCCGCCGCCCCGGGCGCCGCCGGGCAGCCGCCCACGGCCCAGCTCGCGCCGGACGCCGCAGCGACCGGGTGGACCGACGCGGACGGGCCCGGCGACGAGTGGGACGGCCAGACCGACGGCGAGGACCCGGAGGACGACTGGGACGAGGACTGGGACCAGGACTGGCACGAGGGTCGGCGACCCCGCGCGCTGTGGGTGGTCGGCGCCGTGGCGCTGCTGGCGGTGCTGGTCGTCGGCGGCTGGCTCCTCGGTCGAGCGCTCGGCGGGGATGACGACCCCGTGGACGAGCCCACTGCGGGCGGCCCGGCCGAGCCGGGCCAGGAACCCGTCGACCACACCGCGCAGGCCAGCGCCGAGGCCCCCAGGACGGCTCCCTCGACCCAGGACGTCGACGGCAACCCCACCTCCTACGACGCCAGCAACATGCTCGACGGCGTTCCCGAGACCGCCTGGCGGGCGGCCGGTGACGGCTCCGGGCTCAAGCTGGTCTTCACCTTCCCCGAGAAGACCAGGATCTCGGAGGTCGGCCTCGTCAACGGCTACGCCAAGACCGCGACCGACGACACCGGGACGACGTTCGACTGGTACGCCGGACACCGGCGGGTCACGCAGGTCACGTGGAACTTCGGGGTGGGCGACCTGGTCCGGCAGGACCTGGAGGACGGCCGCGCGCTGCAGACGGTCGAGGTCGGGCCGGTCGAGGTGCGCAAGGTGGTGCTCAAGATCGTCACGACGACCGAACCCGGGCAGGGTCCGGCCCGGCGCGACTTCACCGCGATCAGCGACGTGTACCTCGCGGGCTGACCGGTCGACGGCCGCCCACAGCCGTTCAGAGGCGGGTCAGCGACGTTTCAGAGGCGGGCCAGCAGCGCCGCGGCCCGCTCGGCGTCGGCCCGGGTCACGTCGAGGTGGGTGACCAGTCGGATCGCGGTGGGGCCCACGGCGGAGATCCGCACGCCGACGGACTCCGCGGCGGCGACGAAGGCCGGGGCGTCCGGACGGTGCGCCACGACGATGTTGGTGTCGACGGTCGCGGGGTCCACCCCGCACGCCTCGGCGAGCAGCCGAGCGTGCGCGTGGTCGTCGGCCAGCCGCTCCACGTGCCCATGAGCAGGGTCGAGCGCGTGCAGCCCGGCGGCCGCCAGGATCCCGACCTGGCGCATGCCGGCGCCGAGGTGCTTGCGGCGCACCCGGGCCTGGGCGACCGCGTCCCTCGTCCCGACCATCAAGGACCCGACCGGAGCACCGAGACCCTTCGACAGGCAGACCGACACCACATCGGCGACGGCGCCGTAGTCCGCGAGCGGTGTCCCGGTCGCGACGTGCGCGTTCCACACCCGGGCGCCGTCGAGGTGGACCCGGGCCCCCGCACCGACGGCGTACTCGTGGAGGTCGCGCAGGTCCTGGAGAGGGAGCACCGCTCCCCCGGCGAAGTTGTGGGTGTTCTCGACCGAGATGGCCGCAGTGGGCACGAAGAACGGCCCCAGGTCCGGAGCGAACATCGCGGAGATCGCGCGCAGGTCGACCTGGCCCCGCGGGTGCGTCCAGGTGCGCATGGTCAGGCCCCCGACCGCCGCGTGCGCGCCGAGCTCGGCCCGGGCGATGTGTGCGGAGGACTCGCACAGCACCTCCTGCCCGGGCTGCACCAGCGAGCCGACGGCCAGGACGTTCGCCATCGAGCCGGTGGGCGTGAACAACGCTGCCTCGTGGCCGAGCAGCCCCGCGACCCGCTCCTCGAGCGCCCGGACCGTCGGGTCCTCGCCGTAGACGTCGTCGCCGACCTCGGCGCTGGCCATGGCGGCACGCATCGCGTCGGTGGGCTTGGTGAGGGTGTCGCTACGGAGGTCGATCATTCGTCGCCACCTTCCAGCATCGGCTCACCTGGGTCTCGAGACGCGCCGCTCCTCGACCTTGCCCGCCGCGGTCCGCCTGAGCTCCGCTCAGTCGGACCGGGCTCGCAACATCTCCGCGACGAGGAAGGCGAGCTCGAGCGACTGCACCCGGTTGAGCCTCGGGTCGCACACCGACTCGTAGCGGTTGCCGAGGTCCATCTCGAGGAGGTCCTCGCCGCCACCGACGCACTCGGTGACGTCGTCACCCGTCAGCTCGACGTGGACGCCTCCGGGCCAGGTGCCGAGCGAGCGGTGCACGTCGAAGAACCCCTGGACCTCGTCGATCACGTCGTCGAAGCGGCGGGTCTTGTAGCCCGACGACGCCTCGAAGGTGTTGCCGTGCATCGGGTCGCAGACCCAGGCGACCTCGACGCCGGACGCGGTGACCTTCTCGACCACCACCGGGAGGCCGTCGCGGATCTTGCCGGCGCCGAACCGGGTGATGAAGGTGAGCCGGCCCGGCTCGTTGTCGGGATTGAGCCTCTCGGCCAGTGCGATGGCGTCGTCCGGCGACGTCGAGGGGCCGAGCTTGACGCCGATCGGGTTGCGGATGTGCCGGAACAGCTCGACGTGGGCGCCGTCGAGCTGGCGGGTGCGCTCGCCGATCCAGACGAAGTGCGCCGAGACGTCGTACGGCGTCTGCGTGCGCGAGTCGATGCGGGTCATGGCGTGCTCGTAGTCGAGCAGCAGGCCCTCGTGGCAGGTGTGGAAGTCGACCCGGTGGAACTCGTCGGGGTCGGCACCGATGGCCTGCATGAACGTCAGGGCCCGCTCGATCTCGGCGGCCACCAGCTCGTAGCGCTGGCCGATCGGGGACTCGCGCACGAAGTCGGTGTTCCACGTGTGCACCTGGCGCAGGTCGGCGTAGCCACCGGTCACGAACGCCCGCACGAGGTTGAGCGTCGCCGCGGACGAGTGGTAGACGTCGACCAGCCGCTGTGGGTCCGGGACCCGGGACTCGGCGGTGAACTCGAAGCCGTTGACGGCGTCACCTCGGTAGGCGGGCAGCGTCTCGCCGGCGCGGGTCTCGAAGTCGGACGAGCGCGGCTTGGCGTACTGGCCGGCGATCCGACCGACCTTCACCACCGGCACGGAGGCCGCGTAGGTCAGCACGACGGCCATCTGGAGGAGCACCCGCAGCTTGTTGCGGACGTTGTCGGCGGTGACCCCGGCGAACGTCTCCGCGCAGTCGCCGCCCATGAGCATGAACGCCTCACCGCGCGACACCGCGGCGATCTTGTCCTTGAGGTCGTCGCACTCGCCGGCGAACACCAGCGGCGGCATCGTGCGCAGCCGCGCGACGGCGCTGTCGACGGCCGCAGGGTCGTCGTAGGCCGGCTGCTGCGCCGGGCCGAGCGCGCGCAGCGTCTCGAGGTCGGGGATGGTCACCCCGCAAGCGTACGGCTGAGGGCCTCCCCGCTCCGACTCGTCGCCCGATCGTGGACGAGCCTCCAGCCTGGATCAGCGCTCCTCGCGGGGCGGCGGGGGCTCCTGGTCCATGTGGTCGATGTTGCGGAACCCGGTGCGCTGGGCGCGCACACCCCGGTTGGTGGCCCAGGTGAGCACCCAGAGCGCCACGCCGATCAGCAGCAGCACGCCGGCGATCCGGTAGACGATGCCCTCGCGGTCCACCCACGGGCCGATGAGGAACAGGCACGCGGCCGCGGCGACGACCGGGGTGGGGCCGGGCGACCGGAAGACCGACTCGCGCCCGTCGCGGCGCAGGACCAGGCACGCGACGTTGACGACCGTGAAGACGCCGAGCAGCAGGAGCGACGTCACGTTCGCCAGGTTGGCGACGACGTTGTCCTCGCGGTTGGCGACGTAGACGATCAGGCCCAGCGCCAGCAGGGTCGAGAAGACGATGCCCGCCCACGGCGCCCGGGTGTTGGGCGAGACCTTGCCGAGGCTCCGGGGCAGCACGTCCTGGTGGGCCAGTCCGTAGAGCAGCCGGCTGGCCATCAACATGTTGATCAGCGCCGTGTTGGCCACCGCGAAGACGGCGAGGAACGGGAAGACCCGGTCGATCGGGAAGTCCGGCGACCCCACCTTGACGACCTCGAGCAGTGCCCGCCCCTCGGCCTCGTTGATCTCGGCGAGCTGCTCGGAGCTCAGCACCGTGACGACCGAGACCGCGACCAGCATGTAGATGACCACCGCGATGCCCAGGCCGGTCAGCAGGGTGCGCGGGAAGATCCGCTCCGGCTCCTGCGTCTCCTCGACCATGTTGACCGAGTCCTCGAAGCCCACCATCGCGAAGAACGCGATCGAGGTCGCCGCGGTCACCGCCAGGAACATGCCCTTGTCGTCGGGGTTCTCGAAGGTCGTGACCCGGTCGAAGCTGCCGTCCCCCTGCGCGATGACGTAGAACCCGACGCCGATGACGAGGGTCAGGGCGGTGACCTCCACCAGCGTGAGCACCACGTTGAACTTGACCGACTCGCCGACCCCGCGCAGGTTGATGAGAGCGAGCAGGACCATGAACCCCAGGGCGATGAGGGTGATCGTGCCCTTGCCGGGGGTCGAGTCGATCCAGCCGTTGGCCTCGAGGCCGCCGGTGAGGTTCTGGGCCAGCACGTTGGACGACGTCGAGGCGCTGGTGATGCCGGAGCAGATCACCGCGAACGCCACGAGGAACGTCACGAAGTGCAGCCCGAAGGCCTTGTGCGTGTACAGCGCGGCTCCCGCGGCCTGCGGGTACTTCGTCACGAGCTCGAGGTAGGACAGCGCGGTGAGGGTGGCCACCGCGAAGGCGACGAGGAACGGCAGCCAGACGATGCCGCCGACGACGCCGGCCATCTGCCCCGTGACGGCGTAGACGCCGGCTCCCAGGATGTCGCCCACGATGAACAGCAGGAGCAGCCTGGGCCCCATCACCCGCTTGAGGTCCGGCTCCGGTCCGTTGACGTCCTGCTCGGCGGTCTGCACGGTCATGGGGTCTCCTGCTCCGAGTTGCGGTGGACTCGCCCCATCAGACACCGAACGAACGGTCCTGTCGACCGCCCTTCCTGGGCGCGATGACCCCGAGCCGGGCGAGCAGGTCGAGCGTCACGACCGCGAACGGGTTGTCCGCGGTCGCCTCGGCGATGTCGTCCCAGTCGACCTGCTCGCGGACCGCGCGCGCGGCCGGCAGCACCTTGGTCAGGTCGCAGGCCCGCTCGTCCAGAGCGGCGAGCTTCGCCTTGATCAGCACGGTCGCGCCCAGCACGGGCAGCCGGACCGACTCGACCTCCATCTCCTCGGCGTCGGCCAGGTCCGCGTGGGTGACGGGGTCACCGTTGAGCCGGAACAGCAGGTCGACGAGGACGTCGTCGACGTAGACCTTGAACAGCCAGTCCTCGGGCGGCTCGGCCACCTGGAGACCGGCGTCCGCGAGGATCTCGGCCGCCTGGTCCCGGTCGCTCTCCGCCACCACGAAGTCGACGTCGTGGTGCGGCTCCGGCGCTCCCCTCGCCCAGAGCGCATAGCTGCCTGCCAGCGCGAACGGGACCCCCGCCGTCTTGAGGGCGACCCCCACCAGCTTGAGCGCCTCGCGCAGCCTCGCCTGAGCATCGGTCACCGGGGAGCGGTACCCGCAGCGGGGTACCGACCCGCGGATGCGACTCGCGACCTTCAACATCCTGCACGGCCGCAACCCCGCCGACGACCTGGTGGACGTCGACGTCTACGCCGCCGCGATCGCCCGCCTCGACGCCGACGTGCTCGCCCTCCAGGAGGTGGACCGCAACCAGCCGAGGTCCCACGGGGCGGACCTGACCGCCGTCGCCGCCCAGGCCATGGGGGCGGTCGAGCACCGGTTCGTGGCCGCGATGACCGGGAGCCCGGGTGCCACCTGGGTCGCCGCCACCGGGGCGGAGCAGCCGGACGCGGCGACGTACGGCGTCGCCCTGCTGAGCAGGCACCCGGTCTCGGCCTGGCAGGTCGTCAGGCTGCCGGTGCTGCGCACCGCCGTCCCCATGCGCTTCCGCGGCGAGCTGCGACCGACGCTCGTGCGTGACGAGCCGCGGGTCGCCGTCGCCGCCACGGTCGAGGCACCTGGCGGCACGGTGACCGTGGCCTGCACCCACCTGTCGTTCGTCAGGTGGTGGAACGGGCGCCAGCTGCGGTCGCTGACCGCCGCACTGGCCGCGACCGAGGGTCCGCTCGTGCTGATGGGCGACCTCAACATGGACCTGCGTCGTGCGGTGCGGATCTCCGGCCTCACACCGGCCGCCCGGCACCCGACGTTCCCGGCCGACGCGCCGAGCGAGCAGCTGGACCACGTGCTCACCAGCGGAGACCTCGCCGCCACGGCGTCAGAAGCCGTCCGACTGCCGCTGTCGGACCACCAGGCGCTGGTCGCCGAGCTGCGGTGAGCCGGCTGGGGCTCGGGCCGGATCAGCGCACCTCGCAGTCGACGGGGTCGGAGCACGGCTTGACCTCGTGCCGCTCGAGGACCTCGCCGTCGGCGCTCCGGGTGACCGCCACGGCGAGCTCACCCGTCACCGTGCCCCAGAACATGGTCTCGCCGGGGACGAGGGTGCCCGCGGCCACGGCGGCCTCGACCACCGTCCCGTCCGTGGCGACCAGGTCGACCGTGGCGACCTCCGTGCCGTCGGTGCCGCCGATCCAGACCGTCTGCGGCGCCCCGCTGGTGTAGGTGTCGGTGGAGAAGAGCTCGAGACCCTCGCCCTCCTTCAGGAAGTCGTCGGTCCCCATCCCCCACTCGTAGGTGCGCGAGTCACCGGCCTGACCGAGCATCGCGGGGAAGCACGCGCCGCCCTCGGTGTCCGCGTCCCCGTCGCTCCACCGGGGCAGCGGCTGCATGCAGCCCAGGTCCATCGGGCCCGCGTCGACGATGATCCCCATCTCGGTCGAGCCGACCGGGTAGCCCTCCTCCTCGCTGCCGAGCTCGTTCATCTCGATGTCCTGGACGCCGTCGTACAGCCAGGCGGGGAAGGCGCCGGGCTTGAACGCGGTCACCCCGGTGTAGTGCCGCGCACCGATGTCCACGGGTCCCGCGTCGATGTACTCCGCCGGAACCTTCTCGCTGCCACCGGACGCGCGGCCGGCGCCAGGCGTCGGAAGCAGCACCTCCCAGTCGGAGACCTGGACCGCGCCGGGGATCTCGCGCAGCGCCCGCTGGGCCAGGGGCGACAGCTCGCGTGGCTGCTCCGGCGACGTGGCGACCGGCGCCCGGTCCCTGACGTCGCTGTCGTCGACCACCACGCCCACGAGGAGGCCCGCCGCCACGATCCCCGCGGCCGCACCTCCCGCGTACGCCGCGAGCCGGTTGCGCCGCCGGGCCCGCCCGCGGCTCCTGATCTCGGCGAGGACCGGTGCGGTGACCAGCTCCGCGGGCGGCTGCCGCAGGTCCCGCTCGAGCTGCTCGATCGTCCGTGTCATCGGGGTCTCGTTCACTGTCCCACCACTTCCTGGATTGAGTCGGTCGAGACGCGCAGCTTCGACAGCGCCCGGGCGAGGGTGCTCTTCACCGTGCCGGTGGCGATGGCGAGCTCGTCGGCCACCTCCCGCTCGGACAGGTCGAAGTAGTGCCTGAGCACCACGACCCGCCGTTCGCGGTCGGTCAGCGTGCGGAGCAGCCGGACCAGCTCGTCGCGCTCGTCGGCGCGCTCGTCGGGCCGGCCCGCCACCTGGCCGAGGTCGGTCCCGTGGTCGCCGTCGCCCACCTCCAGCATCCGCCGGCGCCGGAGCCGGTCGATGTTGGCGTTGACCAGGATCTTCCGGGCGTAGGCCAGCGCGTCGGCGCGACGCACCCGTCGCCAGTTGGCGTAGGTGCGCACCAGGGCGGTCTGGGTCAGGTCCTCGGCGAGGTGATGGTCGCCGGTGAGGAGGTACGCCGACCTCCGCAGCCGCGGCCAGGCCGCGGCCGCGAACTCGTCGAACTCCCCGTCGATCTGCCCGCCGGTCGACCGTGCCACCACTCCCCCGTCCTCATGCACCAGCGATGGGCTGGCGTCTCACCTGTCTCTACGCAGGGCGGCGGGGTTCGGTTCTGTCAGCCGAAGAACACGGCCGCTTCGGCGTACTCCTTCGGGCTGACGAGCTTCAGCTGGGCGGTGCCCTCGCTGAGCGGGACCCGGATGATGTCGGTCCCCCGGAGCGCGACCATCTTGCCGAAGTCCCCGTCGGCGACGGCGTCGATGGCCTGCAGCCCGAAGCGGGTGGCCAGCCACCGGTCGAACGCCGTCGGGGTGCCGCCCCGCTGGATGTGACCGAGCACGACGGCGCGGGCCTCCTTGCCGGTGCGCTGCTCGATCTCCCGGGCGAGCCGGTCGCCGATGCCGCCGAGCCGGACGTGCCCGAACGCGTCGAGCTCACCGGAGGTGACCGTCATGTCGCCGCCCTCCGCGGGCACGGCGCCCTCGGAGACGACGATGATCGGCGCGTACTGGGTCTGGAACCGGGTCTCGACGTGGGCGCACACCGCCTCGATGTCGAAGGGCTGCTCCGGGATCAGGACCGCGCTCGCGCCGCCCGCGATGCCGGAGTGGAGCGCGATCCAGCCGGCGTGCCGGCCCATCACCTCGACGACGAGGACCCGGTGGTGGGACTCGGCGGTCGTGTGCAGCCGGTCGATCGCCTCCGTCGCGATGTTGACGGCGGTGTCGAAGCCGAACGTGAAGTCCGTGCCGGACAGGTCGTTGTCGATGGTCTTGGGCACGCCGACCACGTGGACGCCCAGGTCGGCGAGCTTGGTGGCGACCCCGAGGGTGTCCTCGCCGCCGATCGCGACCAGGGCGTCGACCCCGGACGAGGCGAGGTTGGCCTGGATCCGCTCGACGCCGTCGTCGATCTTGAACGGGTTGGTGCGCGAGGAGCCGAGGATGGTGCCGCCGCGTGGGAGGATCCCGCGGCACTCCTTGATGCCGAGCTCCATGGTCAGGCCCTCGAGCGGGCCCTTCCAGCCGTCGCGGAAGCCGACGAACTCGAAGCCGTGGGTCTTCACCCCTTGGCGGACGACCGCCCGGATGACCGCATTGAGGCCGGGGCAGTCCCCGCCTCCCGTGAGTACGCCGACGCGCATGTGAGCTCCTGGATCAGGCCTGGATTGGATCGTTCAAGTCGTCGCTGACACTAGCGCAACCCGACGTCGCGTCCAGGGCCGGAAGACCTGCCCACCGCTGGGCACTAAGGTCCGTGCCCATGACGTTCTCGATCGTGGCCAGGTCCGCCGACGGGGAGTCCTGGGGGGTCGCCGTCGCCTCGAAGTTCCTCGCCGTCGGCTCGGCCGTCCCGGCCGCCGTGGCGGGAGTGGGGGCGATCGCGACCCAGGCCGACGCCAACGTCGCCTACAAGGGCCTCGCGCTGGCCCACCTCGACGCGGGAGCGACCGCCTCGGTCGCGCTGACCCGGCTGCTCGAGGAGGACGAGGGACGCGACCACCGGCAGGTCGGGATCGTCGACGTCGAGGGCGGCGCCGCGACCCACACGGGGCACGCCTGCATCGACTGGGCCGGCGGCGAGACCGGCGAGGGCTTCGCCGTCCAGGGCAACTGCCTCGCCGGCGAGGACGTGGTGCTGGCGATGGTCGCCGCGTGGCACGCCTCCTCCCCCGACCTCCCGCTGGCGCACCGGCTGCTCGCCGCGCTGACGGCGGGCGACGACGCCGGTGGCGACAAACGGGGCCGCCAGTCGGCGGCGCTCCTGGTCGTCCGCGAGGGGGCCGGCTACGGCGGGGGCGACGACATCGCGGTGGACCTGCGCGTCGACGACCACGCCACCCCGATCCCCGAGCTCGCCCGGCTGCTCGACCTCAACGACCTCTACCTCACCGCCTCGACGGATGAGGAGAAGGTGCCGGTGACCGCGGCTCTCGGTGAGGAGCTCCAGGCGTTCGCGCGAGCCCAGGGCCACGCCGACTTCCACGAGTGGGTCGGCACCGAGAACTACGAGATGCGGGTGGACCCCGACCTGGGCTGGATCGACCGACAGGTCCTCGACGTGGTCCGGGCGAACCAGGAGGGCTGAGCGTGAGCATCCTGGCCATCGACGCCGGCACGACCGGCGTGACCGCCGTCGTGGTCACCCCGGACGGGCGGATCGCGGCCAAGGGGTACGAGGAGTTCGCCCAGCACTTCCCCCAGCCGGGCTGGGTCGAGCACAGTCCCGAGGAGATCTGGCAGGCGACCCTCGAGGCCACCCGGGCGGCGCTCGCCCAGGTCGACTCCTCCGAGCTCCGGGGCATCGGGATCACCAACCAGCGCGAGACGGTGGTGATCTGGGACCGGGAGACGCTGGGCTCCCCGCGCCGCGCGATCGTCTGGCAGGACCGGCGTACCGCCGACATCTGCACCCGGCTGCGTGACGAGGGGCACGAGGACCGGGTCACCGAGCTGACCGGGCTGCGCCTCGACCCCTACTTCTCCGGCACGAAGCTGGTCTGGCTCGCGGAGAACGAGCCGCACACCTGGGCGCTGGTGGAGTCCGGCCGCTACGCGATCGGCACCGTCGACTCCTACCTCATCGCCCGGATGACCCGAGGCACGTGGCACGTCACCGACGTGTCCAACGCCTCGCGCACCCTGCTCTTCGACCTCGCCGCCGGCGACTGGTCAGACGAGCTGTGCTCGATCTTCGGCGTCCCGCGTGACGCCCTGCCCGACCTGGTTCCCAACTGGGGCGAGATCGCCACGACCGAGCCTTCGTCGTTCCTGGGTCTCGGGCTGCCCATCGCGGGGGTCGCCGGCGACCAGCAGTCGGCCCTGTTCGGCCAGACCTGCTTCGACGTGGGCGACTCGAAGTGCACCTACGGCACCGGCTCGTTCATCCTCACCAACACGGGGCCGTCGCTGCAGCGCTCCGACGCCGGACTGCTCTCGACCGCGGCCTGGCGCTCTCCCGACGGCGACCTCACCTACGCGCTCGAGGGCGCCATCTTCGTGACCGGTGCGGCCGTGCAGTGGCTGCGCGACGGGCTGCAGATCGTCGGCTCCGCAGCCGAGACGGCGGCGATCGCCTCGACCGTCGACTCGACCGACGGAGTGGTCTTCGTCCCGGCGCTCACCGGCCTCGGCGCACCGCACTGGGACCCGCACGCCCGCGGGCTCATCATCGGCATCACCCGCGGCACCACCCGGGCGCACCTCGTCCGGGCAACCCTCGAGGCGATCGCCTTCGAGGTGCGCGACGTGCTGGAGACGATGACCGCCGGAGGGCCGGACGCCACCGGCCTGGCCACGTTGCGGGTGGACGGCGGGGCGTCGGCCAACGACCTGCTCTGCCAGCTGCAGGCCGACCAGCTGGGCGTCCCGGTGGAGCGGCCCAGGCTCGTCGAGACGACGGCGCTGGGCGCGGCGTTCCTGGCCGGGCTCGGCACTGGTGTCTGGGCGTCGGCCGACGACCTGCGCGAGACGTGGCAGCTCGACCGGTCGTTCACCCCCTCCGCCGACCGCTCGGCCGCCGACGCCGCCCACACCCGGTGGAAGGACGCCGTCGAGCGGTCGAAGGGCTGGGCTGGGTCAGGGCACTAGCTGAGCCTGTCCAGCCTCCTCGCGGCGGCGTCCCGCTCGCGGGTGGCCTCGGTGACCGCTTCCTGCGCCTCGTCCCGGGCGTCCTCGGCCTCCGCGATCGCGTCGTCGACCTCGTCCGCGGTCTCCTCGAGCTCGGCGATCCTGCGCTTGAGCTCGTCGATCTCGGCCTGGACCTGCATCGAGCGGGCCTCGAGCTCGACGAGCTCGGCCGCCGCGGTCTCGAGGGCATCGGAGGCCTCGGCCAGGCTGTCCTCGGCCGCATCCAGCTGCTCCTGCGCGGCAGCCCGGGCCTTCTCGTCCTGGTCGGGGTCGGGGACGACGTGCAGGTCCGGCTTCGTGGGAGCGTCCGCCTCGCGGGCGGGCGCCTCGAATCCGAGCGCCTCGGGCACGGCCACGGCCTGGTCCAACGCCACGGCGTCGACCCCGGTCGACGACAACGCTGCCACGAGGAGACCGCTGCGCACCGCGGCCGCGCAACCCTGGTCGACCATCGACGCGGTGAGGGTGGCCTCGACCTGGTCGGCGACGGCGTCGGTGACCTTCTGCCCGTGCTCACGGGCCAGTGCCCGGGCCCGGGTGGTGACCGCGGCCGTGAGCTGGCGGCGCTGCCTGGTCAGCGCCCGCAGCTCGTCACCGGACATCGCGGCCTGCGCCTCGCGCAGGGCCGCGCCGACGGTGAGGACCTGCTCGACCTGCTCGGTCTCGTGCCTGACCAGCAGGTTGACCACCCAGGCGGCCAGCGAGGGCTTCTTGAGCGCCTTGACCCGCGGCGCCAGGTCGGTGCCCTTGAGCTCCTTGGCCTTCGCGTCCCGGGCGGGGGTGAAGTCGCCCAGGCCCAGGGCGTAAAGCTCGTCGGCGATGCTGAGCAGGTCGTCGGTCATCGTCCCGATCATTCCAGCGTCAGGGCCGGCCGGCCGCGTCCCATGCGTCGTGAGCTCCTCGGACGCTCGACCAGAGCGCCTCGAGATCGTCCGCCGGGACGTCGTCCACGGGCACCCTCAGCACCGTGACGAGGGCGTTGCGCCAGTCGGTGTACGAGGTGACGTCGCGTTCGACCCGGGAGGAGCCGCCGACCCGGCTCAGCACGCAACCGCGCAGGGAGTCGTAGTGCGTGTCCCGGCGCCGCTGCACCACGAGGACCCGGGTGAAGACGCCGTCCGGCGGGGTCGACAGCTCCGCGTGGGCCGAGGCGATGCCGTC
Source organism: Nocardioides sp. (assembly GCF_016462705.1). Classification (GTDB taxonomy): domain Bacteria; phylum Actinomycetota; class Actinomycetes; order Propionibacteriales; family Nocardioidaceae; genus Nocardioides. The sequence continues at coordinate 21,228 of NZ_JAEMSS010000011.1, forward strand.
GTCGTCGACGGGCCGAGGTGTCACCTCGATCCCGCGGAAGGTGCCCCCCGAGGCGTGGGTGAAGGACCAGCCGTCCGGGGTCACGCCGTCCAGGGCGTGGCCGAAGCCGCCGTCCTCGAACGGTCCGTCGACCAGTGCCACCGGGTCCCGGAAGCCCTCGCCCAGCCCCGCGTCCGGCCACCAGCGGCCACCGGGGTTCTCGCCGGTCGGCAGCCCGGAGACGACGAGCACGAGGTGGTTGAGCTCGGCGCCCCCACGGTGCTCCGGCCGCGTCCAGACGTGCCCGTGCCGGTGGCTCACGTCGAAGCCGAGCGCCTCGAGCCCGGCACCCAGGGCCGTGTTCTGGTGGAAGCAGTACCCGGCGCGACCGACCGTCGCCACCCGCCTCAGGCAGTCCTCGACGGCCGTCGATGGCGGGGTGCCGCCGAGGAGGTTGGCGAGCATGATCCCGAGGTTCTCGTAGGGCACGGCGTCGAGATGTGCCCGGTGGACCCGACGGAGGGTCTCGAGGGTCGGGGGCAGCCCCGGGTCGACGTCGATCCGCGCCAGGTAGGCGTGCGCCCCGGCCGGGCCTGCTCCGGGTCTCACGGTGCCGCGACGGCCCCGACCCGGATCGCGGACATCGAGGCAGCGGCGGACACGCTCTGGGCGCCGCTCTGCTTGGTGCACTCGACCAGGACGGTGCCGGCGGCGGGGAGCCTGAAAGCAGCGTCGAGCTGGAACTGGTCGCGGTAGACGTCGGAGCCCGTGTCCGGCCGCAGCAGCGCGTAGAAGCCCATCGTCCCACCCGCCAGCGTCGCCCCCGTGGAGCGCAGGAAGCACCTCGGCTCACCGATCTGCGCGCCGCTCAGGTTCTCCACGAAGACCGCGGCCTCCACGTAGTAGGAGCCGGCCGCCAGGTCCAGCGTGCGCACCACGGTGCGGTTGGGCGCGTTGACGTCCGCGGTGATCGGGACCAGCGCCTGGTTGACCGCGAGGACGGTCACGGCCGGGTCGGCCGCACCCTTCTTGAGGTCCCTGGCCTTGAGCGAGCCGTTCTTGACCTCACCTGACCGCACTGCGTTCTTCTTGATCTGGGCTGCGCCCACGCTGTTCTTGGGAAGCTGGACAGCGGCGTACGCCGTGCCGCCCAGGGCCACGACGAGCGCCAGCGCCGAGACGATCAGGGCCGCGGACGGTCGGCGGTCGGGCTTCTGGGACATGGTGGTTCTCCTGTCAGTCGTCGGGCTCGTCGAGTCCCTGCTGGATCGCGTAGCGGGTGAGCTCCACGCGGTTGTGCATCTGCAGCTTGCGGAGGGTGTTCTGCACATGGTTCTGGACGGTCCGGTGCGAGAGGACCAGGCGCTCGGCGATCTGCTTGTAGGACATGCCCTTCGCGACCATCCGGAGCACCTCCGTCTCGCGCTCGGTGAGCGCCGGCTCGGACGAGTCGGGCTGCGGCCCGGACTCGTTGAGGCGGCGGAACTCGCCCAGCACCAGCCCCGCGAGGCCGGGCGTGAAGACGGTGTCACCGGCGGCCACCCGGCGTACGGCGTCGAGCAGCTCGGCCCGGGACGCCGACTTCACCAGGTAGCCGGTGGCTCCGGCCTTCACCGCGTCGAGCACGTCCCCCTGCTCGCCCGAGGCGGAGAGGATCAGCACCCGGGCACCGGGGTCCTGACGGAGGACCTCGGCGGTCACCTCGACGCCGTTGGGGCCGGGGATCTGCAGGTCCAGCACCACCACGTGGGGCCGGCAGGCGGGGAACCGGGCCAGCGCCTCCGTGCCGTTGGCGGCGACGCCGACGACCTCGAAGCCGGCGGCCCGGAGGTCGCGCTCGACGGCGTCGCGCCACATCGGGTGGTCGTCGACGACCATCACCCGGACGGCGGAGGCGGCGCTCGCATCGGTCACGCCGCCGAACATAACGCCACGGGGCTGTCGGCGTGCGGTCCTACGCTCCCGGCATGACTCTTTCCCTCGGCATGATCACGTGCGACTCGACCGACCCGGTGCCCCTCGCGACCTGGTGGGCCGAGCAGGTCGGCGGCCAGGTCGCCGACCCCTACGGCGGCACCTACGTGCTCGTCTCCGGCGGGCCGGTGATGCTCGCGTTCCAGCTGGTCGACGACCCCACCACCGGCAAGAACCGCCTGCACCTCGACCTCACCGCCGACGACCTCGACGGCGAGGTCGACCGCCTCCTCGCCGCCGGCGCGGGCCTGGTGGGACGTCGGGGTGACGAGTCGTTCCGGTGGGTGACGCTCACCGACCCGGACGGCAACGAGTTCTGCGTCGCCGGCCGGGCGGAGGCAGCCGAGGCCGTCGCCCCGGACTAGAGACGGACGAACCGACCGCGCCGGTGCCCCAGCGGGTCGGTCTCCTCGCCGACCTCGACGTGCTCGACCGCGCACGTCACCAACCGGGACCAGCCGACGTCGGTCCCCGACTCGAGGCGGACGCCGGCCCAGGTCGTCGCGCCCGCGAGCCGCGGTCCCCAGTCGGTCGTGACGAACTCCGCCTGCCGGAAGAGCCCGCCGGGCGCCGGGGCCGTTCCCGCGAACATCTCGGCCAGTCCGCGGTCCGGCCACGAGAGCAGCTGCACGACCGAGGTCCGGGACGTCTCGAGCGCCGCCAGCAGGTCGGAGTCCGGGTCGAGGAGGGCGAGGACGCGTGCCTGCTCCCCGTGGGCGAGCATCAAAGACGTGACGGTGAGCCCGGCACGCTCGTCCGCGACGCCCGCCGTCCACAGCGACACCGCTCCACCGAGGCGCCCGCGGAGCCGCCGGACGTCGTCGGGCTCCGGGTCGACGAAGGGGTGGGTCGAGTGGATGGTCACGCTGGTGAGCCTGTCACGCGCAGGTCCCGACCGCGCTCGCGGCGTTCCTCGTTCCCCGGACGTGACGGGGCGGCGTGGCCGACAATGGCCAGGTGACTCGTCGGGACGCTCTCCTGGCCGCGCGGGCACCACGGTGGCTGGGCCGTCGACGCACTGAGGTCGGTCTCTTCCTGGTGGCCTTCCTGGTCTTCGCGGCCACCGCCAGCCGCGACCTCCTGTGCATGGACGTCTGGAGCGCGAACTACGCGTCCTGGATGCTGGCGACCTCAGGATCACCGTTCCTGGACGGCGCCTCGGTCCCCAAGCTGGACGACAGCCCGCTGCGGTGGGTGTGGGTCCAGGACGCCCCCAACGGCCACACCGTGATCACTCGGGCACCGGCGGTCGTGGTCGCCGGGGTGCCCGCGCACCTGCTGGCGCAGACCGACACCGCGGCGCTGCTGCCCGGCGCCGTGACTGCCGCCCTCCTCACCGCACTGGCGGTGGTGCTGATGCACCTGGCCCTGAGCAAGGTGATGCCGCGTCGGCGGGCCCTGGCCTCGACCGCGGTGTTCGCCTTCACCACGCCGGTCTGGAGCGTGGCCGCCAACGGGGTCTGGCCCCAGACGATCACCGTCCTGGCGATCGCCCTGGTCGCCTGGTCCGCGGCGGGACAGCACTGGTGGACCATGGGCCTGGGCGGAGCCCTTCTCCTGTCGGCCCGACCGCACGCAGCCCTCATCGTCGCCATCGTGGGCCTGGCCCTGGCGTGGCGGGCTCGCCGCCTCGACATCGCGGCTCGGGTCGGCGCGCCGGGCGTGCTGGGCCTGGTGCTGGTCGCGGCCTGGACGCGGTGGGTCTACGGCTCGTGGAACCCCACCAAGCTCTACGGCGCCGGGTCGTTCGCCGAGGTCGACAAGAGCGTCCTGGACGTCACCAACCAGCTCGGCATGTGGATCTCACCGGATCGCGGCATCCTGGTGTTCACGCCGCTGCTCCTGGTCCTCCTCCCCGCGCTCGTGCGGGCGTGGCGCACCCTCCCGCACTGGACCACGGTCCTTCTGCTCGCCGGCCTCACCTACACGCTCCTGCAGGGAGCCATGATCGGGTTCACCGGCGGCGACCCGATCTACGGATACCGCTACGGGTTGGAGTTCCTCGCCTGCGCCACCCCGGCGTTCGCCGTGTCCGCGAGCCACGCTCGCGGGGTCGAGCGCCGGCTGATCGGCCCGGTCATCGCCCTGCAGCTCGTGGTGATCCTGCTCGGCTCCATCGCCGAGGGCGTGGCCCTCAACTACACGATGGCCTGGTCCGCCAACGCCTTCCTGCGCGCGATGTACTACGAGCCGGCGCTGATACCGATCGCGCTGGCCATCGGTGTGCCGGTCGCCGTCGTCATCGACCGCCTGGTGCGGACCCCCCGGTCCTGGTCCGACGACGACGTCGCCAGCACCGGGGCCGAGACCGCCAGTCCTGAGCGTCAGGTCCTGAGCGTCAGGTCCTGAGCGTCAGGTCCTGAGCGTCAGGTCCTGAACGTCAGGTCCTGAACGTCAGGTCCTGAACCCGTCCGGCCTGGTGGGCTCGCGCGGCACCACCAGCTCCCACTCGGTGCCGTCGGGACCGGTGTGCAGGGTGGCGGTCCCGGCGAGCTCCTCCAGCCGTCCCCGGATCGACTCCACCACGCCCAGCCGGCCCTCGGCCTCGGCCCCCAGGAGCCGGCCCTCGGGGATGCCCGGTCCCTCGTCGCGCACGGCCACCTCGACCCGGTCGGGGAAGGCCTCGAGGAGCACCCAGCTCGGCGCACCCTCGCCCACGTGCCGCGCCACGTTGTCCAGGCAGGCGCCGACGGCGGCGAGGAGCTCGTCAGCGGTCGCTCGAGGCACCTCGACCGGCGACCCGGGCGTCGCCACGTGGACGCCGGGACGGGTACCCAGCGCGGACACGGCGGCGGCCAGGTCGACCATCGCCTCGTTGGGGGACGCCACCACCGAGTCCTGGGCGCGGATCAGCATGCGCAGCGCACCCTCCTGCTCCCCCGCGAGGCGGGCCAGCTCCGCGGCCTCACCGCCGAGCTCGGCGCCCCGGCGCTGCACGAGCGCCAGGACCTGGAGCACCCCGTCGTGCACCGCGCGGGCCAGCCGAGCCCGCTCGGCCGCCGCGGCCGCCGAGCGCTGGGCCCGGTCCCGCTCGGTGGCCATCAGCTGGAGGGACTCGACGAGGAACCCGATGATCGTGCCGCCGAGCACGAGCAGGAAGGCGTTGGCGTAGTTGTTCTGGGCGATGTCCTGGCGCACCGACAGGTCGACCGCGCTCAGGACGAGGCCCGCCACCAGGCCGCCGACCCATCGCCAGTGGACGGCCCAGGCGAGCAGTGCGCCGATCACCCAGAACCCGGGGATCGTCGCGCTGAAGCCCGCGCCCTTGACCACCGGCGACAGCGCGACCAGGGCCACCGCCACCGCGAGGTCCGCCAGCAGCAGGAGCGACTGCCGGCGCGACGGCTCGACGTAGGCCCAGGTCGAGACGCCCGTCCACACCACCATCACGACCGTGCAAGCCACGGCCGCGACCGGCTTCTGCACGTTGTCGAACCGGTAGACGACCAGAGCGACCGCGTTGGCCAGCACGAGCAGCCGGACCACGGCCAGCCAGCGGAACATCCGGTCCTCGACGGTCATCGCCGGCGCGAACCAGGCCGTGAGCCGCCGGCGCACGAGCGCGGGGACGATCCTGCGCCCGGGAGAGGGCTTCACCGGTGCTGCGGGCGGGTCGGTCAGGACGCCTTCGCCCGGCTCTGGAGCTCCGCGTCGATCTCGCGGGCCTCGCTCGCCGCGCGCTCCTCGCGCTCGAGCCGCTTGGACTCCTCCTTGGCGCGAGCGGCGTACTGGTCGACGTACTCCTGCCCGGAGAGCCGCATGATCTCGTACATGATCTCGTCGGTGATCGAGCGCAGGATGTAGCGGTCGTTCTCCATCCCCTCGTAGCGGGAGAAGTCCAGGGGCTTGCCGAAGCGCACGATCGGCCGGGTGAGCTTGCCGAAGGTCTGGCCCGGCGGCGCCACGACGTCGGTGCCCACCACGGCGGTGGGGATCACCGGCACCTTGCACTCCAGGGCGAGCCGCGCCACCCCGGTCTTGCCGCGGTAGAGCCTGCCGTCATGGGAGCGCGTGCCTTCGGGGTAGATGCCGAACAGCTCACCCTCGGTGAGGATGCGCCGAGCGCTGCTCAGCGCACCCTCGGCGGCGGAGGCACCGGACCGGTCGATCGGGACCTGGCCGGCCCCCGTGAAGAACTTCTTCTGGAACCAGCCCTTGATGCCGGGCGTGGTGAAGTACTCGGCCTTCGCCACGAAGGTGACCCGGCGGGACAGGGTCAGCGGCATGAAGAGCCAGTCGGCGTAGGAGAGGTGGTTGCTGGCCAGGATCGCCGGACCGGACGCCGGGACGTTCTCGGCGCCGCTCACCTGGGGCCGGAACACGAGCTTGAGGACCGGCCCGATAGCGATCCACTTGAGGAACCAGTAGAACACCCACGCACCTCCTCGAACTCGGCCCGGCCCGCTCCGGGCACCACGGTGGAGCCTAGTGGCTCCCGTCGGGAGTTGGTCAGTGGCGGCCCGAGCTCCAGGTACCTGCCTCGCCCGGCGCCTGAGCGAGCGATGCCGGCCGGTGCGGGCCCTCGCTCCCGCTCTCCTCCTACACTCGCAGTGTGCCGCGCAGCAACGAGGACGAGGCCTGGCGCGCGATCGTCGACAACTACGGCGACCGCGTCGAGATCGAGCCCGACGAGGTCCCCGTCGCCGACCCGGCACCGGACCCGTTCGCCGTTCCGGCGGAGCTGAGCCCCACGTACGACGACGAGCGGTTCGTGCCTCCTCCACCTCCGCCGCTCCCCCACGTCCCCCGGGACCGCCTCCTGGCCTGGACGGGGCTCTTCGGCGCGCCGACGGTGCTGCTCACCGCCCTGGTGCTCGGCATCGGGCTGCCTCCGCTGGTCGGCTACGCGCTGGTCGCCTCGTTCATCGGAGGCTTCGTCTACCTGGTGCTGCACATGCCGCGCGGACCGCACGACCCGTACGACGACGGCGCCCGGATCTAGGACCGGCGCTGCCCCTAGGCTCGGTCAGCTACCCGGGTCGGGACGGCGGAACCACCCCTCGTTGCGCACGCGTGCCCGGCGGTCGCGCCGGCGGTCGGCGCTGCGCGAGCGCCGGGCGGCGGAGCGCGCCATGTCCGCCGCACCGATGAAGCCCGCCGACGGACCCAGCACCGCGGCCACGACCGGCGGAGCGGGCCGGTAGCCGCGCCCGACCATCGATCGGGACATCGCCGTCCTGGTCGGGGCCAGGAGGAGCTCACCCGCCTCGGACACGCCCCCGCCGATGATCACGCAGGACGGGTCGAAGGCCGCGACGAGGTTGGCGAGCCCGATCCCGAGCCACCGTCCCATGTCCGCGATCAGCTCGATGGCGAGAGGGTCACCGTGACGGGCTGCCTCGGTGACCATCGGGCCGTGGAGCCGAGAGGGGTCGCCACCGCACCGGACGGTGAGCTCGTGCGCCATCGGTGAGCGGGCGACCACGAGCTCGCGCGCCTCACGCTCGAGCGCGTTCCCGGAGGCGTACTGCTCCCAGCATCCTCGGTTGCCGCACGGACACCGGTGACCGTGCTCGACCACCTGCATGTGCCCGAACTCGCCGGCCATGCCGTTGGCACCGCGGAAGACCCGACCGTCGAGGACCAGCGCCCCACCGATCCCGGTGCCGAGGTTGACGCACAGGACGAAGCGCTGGCCCTTGCCGGCCCCGAACCGGCTCTCCCCCTGGGCCGCGGCGTTGGCGTCGTTGTCGACGACCACCGGCAGCCGGACCCGGCCGCCCACCCGGGCCCGGAGCGGCTCGTCTCGCCAGGCGAGGTGGGGCGAGAAGGTCACCGTCGACCGGCTGGCGTCGACGAACCCCGCGGCTCCGATCCCCACCGCAGCGACCTCGTAGCGCTCGCTGAACTGGGTGACCAGCTCCACGATGGTGTCCTCGACCGCCGTCACGTCGTGACCGATCGTGTCCCGCCGCTGCTGTTCGACGATACCTCCGGAGCCGTCGACGACACCCGCGAGCACCTTGGTGCCACCGATGTCGATACCGACGGTGAGCGGGTCCCAGCGGGTCGCGCGGGAGCGGCGTCGGGGGGTGTCGGGCACGTCGCCCTACCGGCGAGCCAGGTCGGCTGCGCCGATCAGTCCGGCTCGGTTGCCCAACCGGGCCCGTCGGATGTCGAGCACCGGCCGGTGGCCGCGGCCGGTCAGCTGCGAGGCGAACGCGGCGCGCACGGGCCTCAGCAGCAGCTCGTCCGCCTCGCTCACACCGCCGCCGATCACGACCACGGCCGGGTCGAGGACCGCGGTGAGCGACGCGATGCCCTCACCGAGCCAGCGGCCGAGCACCTCCAGCTGCTCGACCGCGAACGGGTCGCCGGCGCGGGCCGCCTCGGTGACCAGTGGGCCTGTGATCCGGTCGGGGTCTCCCCCGGCGCGCTCGAGGAGGTCGGCGGCGAGCAACGAGCCGCCGCGCGCCGCTGCCCGGACCTCGCGGACCAGCGCACTGCCGCTGGCGTACTGCTCCAGGCATCCGCGGTTGCCGCAGCCGCAGAGAATCCCGTCGGGGACGACCCGCATGTGCCCGATCTCGGCGCCCACGCCGAACGCGCCTCGGTAGAGCTCGCCGTCCAGGACGACCCCGCCGCCGACGCCGGTGCCGACCGCCACCATGAGCAGGTCGTCGATGTCGTGGCCCGCACCGTAGGTGAACTCGCCCCACGCGGCCGCGTTGGCGTCGTTCTCGACGACCACGGGCAGGTGGATCCGCTCCTCGAGCTCCGCCTTCAGGTCGACGTCGCGCCAGGCGATGTTGGGCGCGAACATCACCACGGCGCGGGCCTTGTCCACGTAGCCGGCGGCGCCGACCCCGACGGCGGCGATGTCGTGGCGGGACCGCAGCTGGGTCACCAGCGAGGTGATGGCGTCCTCGATGGCCTCCACGTCGGCCGCCGGCGACACGACCCGGAGCTCTTCGAGCACCGAGCCGGTCTCGTCGACGACGCCGCCCGAGATCTTGGTCCCGCCGACGTCGATGCCACAGGCCAGGCTCATGTGAGGTCCCCGTCGTCCAGGTCGTCGTCCAGGTCGTCGTCCAGGTCGTCGTCCAGGTCGATGCGCTGGACCGGGGGCTTGCCGCCCGCCCCCTGTCCCGCCGCGAGCAGACCGGCGGCCGCCTGGAGCAACGACGAGGCCGCCGTGGTCAGCTGCGCGCGCACCTCCGGGCTGGCCGTCCGTACGGCGTGCACCGTCCGGCACACCGGGCAGTAGCGGCACTCGGGGTCGTCGGTCGCGAGGTGGGCGTTGAGCTCGTGGGCGGAGGCGGCGGCCTGGTCCGCGAGCGCGGCGACCCCGGCGCCGAGGTCCGAGCCGTGGTCGCGGGCCCAGTCGGCGACGGCCCCGAGGAGCTTGGTCGCCTCCTCGGCCACGCTGCCGACCTCGTCGGGACCCTGCTCGCTCACGTCACCTTCTCCCGCGCCCTCGTCCTGGGCACCGGGTCCTCGAACCGGACCCGGAGCACACCATCGTCGTCCACCCTCGCGCCGGCCACCTGCAGCTTCGCCAGGCCGGCCGGCAGGGTGAGGAGGCGACGGTACTGGCCGACCGTCACCACCAGCTCATCGCCACTTCGCGCGAGGTCGACCTGGTCGCGGCTGACGAACGGCAGCCGGAGCCGCATCTGCACCCCACCCTTGACCGTCACCACCTCGAACGGGCTCTTGACCTTCGGGGTCGCGACCGGGTCGTCGTCGCCGTACAGGGAGCGCGCGAGATCGGTGAGCGCGTCGACACCGACCGGCTCCAGCGCGCCGTAGAGGGAGCGCCACAGCGGCAGTCCCGCGAACGACTGCTCCACCTGTTGCAGCACCTCGTCTTGGGCCAGGACCCAGCCGGCGCGCCAGTCGTCGGCGTTCTCCGCGGGGAAGACCCGGTTGGCGATCACACCGTCGACCCGGTAGCCGTAGAGGGACAGCGTGGTGTACGACCGGCGGGCCTCGGCCAGCACCACCGACTCCGGGGTCAGGACGATGCGGACGCTCGCGTCGGGTCCGGACAGCAGGGCCCGGACCTCGTCGAGCTCGGCGTGCAGGCGTTCGACGGCGCCGAAGACGTTGCCTCCCGGCATGGGGACGCCCGCCGCCTTGGTGAGCACGGGGCGCAGCGCCTTCACCATCCGTTGCTGCATCGGGAAGACTCGCTGCATGTACCACCCCAGCGCCTCGGGCAGTGCCAGCAGCCGGAGCGTCTCGGCCGTGGGGGCGCAGTCGACCACCACGAGGTCCCAGGCGTCGCTGAGGGCGTGCAGTCGCAGCTCCAGGAGTGCGAGCACCTCCTCCGCGCCCGGGATGACGGTCAGCTCCTCGGCCGCGAGGGAGTCGACCCCGGCGACGTCGAGGACCGACAGGAGGTAGCCCTGGATCTCCGCCCAGGACTGCTCGAAGCGCAGCTGGGCGTCGACCTGCTGGACGAAGAGGTCCTCGGCCACCTGGCTGGGCTCGGGGCCGACCGGGGAACCGAAGGTCTCGGCCAGCGAGTGGGCGCCATCGGTCGACAGCACCAGGGTGCGCAGCCCGCGGCTCGCCGCCAGGGCGGCCGTGCCGGACGCGACGGTCGACTTCCCGACACCGCCCTTACCGGTGAACAAGATGATGCGCATGGGGTCGCTGCCGGCTCGGTCGGCCGGGCTCAGCCGAGCGACTCGACGCGCTTCTTCAGCCCCTTGAGCGCGGCGTCGATCAGGATCTTCTCGCCCTTGCGCTTGAGCATGCCGATGAGCGGGATGGAGACGTCGAGGGCGAGCCGGTAGGTCACCTCGGTCGAGCCGTTGCCGAGGTCGCGGAGCTCGTAGGCACCGTCGAGCGCCCGGAGCATCTTGCCCTCGACCAGTGTCCAGGTGACGCGTCGGTGACCCTCCCAGATGTAGGCGAGGGTGTACTCGTCCTTGATCGGGGACACGTCCAGCGCGAAGAACACCTGCTCGGCGCGGCCATCGGCCCCCTCGACCACCGTCTCGACCGTCGTCACGCCCTTGGCCCAGTGCGGGTAGGCGTCGAAGTCGGCGATCACGTCCATGACCGCCTCGGGAGCGGCGTCGACGACGATCGAGGACGTGGTCTGCTCGGCCATGTCGAGCCCCCTGCTGAGACGGTGCTGCTGCGGTCTTCCGGCTGACGACCCTACCGGATCGTGCGCCCGCCTCCGGCGGCGGTAACGTGCGCCACAGTGCGGACCGGACGCACCGGAGGAGGTCACTGTGCGGGAGTACTCCACGCCCCCGTCCATGGACCCGCCGACGACCGGCAACCTCACCGACGACGTCGTCACGAACGCCCGCGAGGCCCCCGACCAGGTGGTGTTCTCCGCCCGGCCCGCGAGCGGGACCGGCGAGTGGTCCGGCATCACCGCCCAGCAGTTCCTGGACGACGTGCGCGCGGTCGCGAAGGGCCTCGTCGCCGCGGGGATCGAACCCGGGGACCGGGTCGCGCTGATCTCCCGCACCCGGTACGAGTGGACGCTGCTCGACTACGCGACCTGGTTCGCCGGAGCGGTCACCGTGCCCATCTACGAGACGTCCTCCGCCGAGCAGGTCCAGTGGATCCTGGATGACTCCGGAGCACGCGCCGTGGTCGCCGAGGGGCCGGCCCACGTCGCCCGGGTCAACGAGGTGCGCTCCGGCCTGACCGAGCTCAACCACGTGTGGTCGTTCGCCGACAACGCCGTCGAGATCCTGCGCCGGCTCGGCGGTGACGTCCCCGACGACCTGCTGGAGAGCCGGCGTACGGCGGCGGGCCCGAGCGACCTCGCGACCCTGATCTACACCTCCGGAACCACGGGACGGCCCAAGGGCTGCATGCTCACGCACGGCAACTTCATGGTCGAGCTCGGCGTCGCGGTGCCCGAGCTCAAGGCGCTGTTCGAGAGCGAGGACGCCTCGACACTGCTGTTCCTGCCGTTGGCGCACGTGTTCGCCCGGATCATCCAGGTGGGCGCCGTCAAGTCGCGGACCCGGATGGCGCACAGCGGGGACGCGACCACCCTCCTCGACGACCTCCAGGCGGTGCGGCCCACGTTCATCCTCGCCGTCCCCCGGGTGTTCGAGAAGGTCTTCAACACCGCCTCGCAACGCGCCGCCGCGGACGGCCGCGGCGGCGTCTTCGACCGGGCCGCGGAGACGGCGATCGCCTACTCCCGCGGCCTCGACCGGGGCAAGCCGTCCGTGGCCGTCCGCGTGCAGCACGCGGTGTTCTCCCGCCTGGTCTACGGCCGGCTGCGCGACGCGCTCGGCGGACGCTGCGAGTTCGCCGTGTCCGGTGGCGCCCCACTGGGTGAGCGACTCGGCCACTTCTACCGCGGCATCGGGCTGACGGTCCTCGAGGGCTACGGCCTCACCGAGACGACCGGGGCGGTCACCGTCAACCTCCCGGACGCCCTGAAGATCGGCACCGTGGGCCGCCCGCTGCCCGGGAACGCGGTGCGCGTCGCCGAGGACGGCGAGCTGCTCTTCGTCGGAGGACAGGTCTTCACGGGCTACTGGCACAACGACGAGGCGACCGCCGAGGTGCTCGAGCCGGACGGCTGGTTCCACACCGGCGACGTCGGCGAGATCGACGACGAGGGCTTCGTCCGGATCACGGGGCGGAAGAAGGAGATCATCGTCACCGCCGGAGGCAAGAACGTCGCGCCGGGGGCCCTCGAGGACCGGATCCGGGCCCACCTGCTGGTCGACCAGTGCCTCGTGGTCGGTGACGGCCGGCCCTTCATCGCCGCCCTGGTCACCCTGGACCGGGAGGCCCTCGCGGGGTGGGCCGAGCGGAACGGCAAGAAGGCGGACGTCCGGCACCTCGTCGACGACCCCGACCTGCGCGCCGAGATCGAGCAGGCGGTCGACGACGCGAACAGGTCCGTGTCCAAGGCCGAGTCGATCCGCAAGTTCCGGATCCTCGCCGACGAGTGGACCGAGGAGGGTGGCCAGCTCACCCCCAGCCTCAAGCTCAAGCGCAACGTGGTCATGCGCCAGGCCCGCGACGAGGTCGCGGCGCTGTACCTGCCCTGAGCACTCCCACCACTCCAGTCCCAGCCCGCGCTGCGGAGTGTCTCGTCACGCTCGGTTGCGACCTCGTTCCTCGGTCGCACTCGCTGCTCGACCCTGCGAACCCGTCCCATCTCGTTCCTCGAAGGGACGAGTTCTCGCATTCGGCGGACTAGACCCGGCCTCCGCACCTACCGTTTCAGGCGAACAACCTCCGCAATTGCTCGTGGGTCAGGACCCCGCCGACAACGCCAGTTGCCCGTGAGTCCTGAGAACATTTTGAAAGGTTCGTGATGGACCGTCGCAGGATTCTTTTGGTCGGCGCCGTACTGGTCGCGGCCCTGGGGGGTGCACTCGTCTTCCTGTACGCCCAAGGTGCCGACTCGCGCGCCGAGGACCGGTTCGACACCGTGGAGGTCCTCAAGGCCACCGCGATCATCGAGCCGGGCGAGACGATCGAGGACGCCCAGGCCGCCGGCAAGCTCGCGCTGGCCGACGTCACCCAGGACCAGCTGCTCAACGGCTACCAGACCGACACCTCTGCCATCGCAGGCACCAAGGCGATGCAGACGATCTACCCCGGCGAGCAGATCGTCGCGGACAAGTTCGGGGCAGGTGGGGTCGCCGCGACGTCGGCACTCCAGATCCCGGACGACAAGATCGCGATCTCGGTCAACCTCACCGACCCTTCCCGGGTCGCGGGGTTCGTCAACCCCGGTTCCGAGGTGGCCATCTTCGTGAGCGGGACCCTGGAGGGCCTCACCACCGAGGGCGCCAGCGCGAGCCTGCCGATCACCCGTCTCCTGCTGCCGCGGGTCACGGTGCTCGGGGTCGGCAACACGACGCCGATCTCCACCACGACCACGGACGAGACAGGCGCCTCGACGACCGAGCAGCTCCCCCGGACCCTGCTCACCCTGTCGGTGAGCCAGCGGGACGCGGAGAAGGTCCTCTACGCGGCAGGCAACGGCGAGCTGGCCTTCGGTCTGTTGACCGAGGAGAGCGCCGTCAGCCCCGGGCCGGCCATGACCGCCAACGAACTCTTCCAGTGAGGAACCATGCCCGTCGTCGTTGACCCCGACCCGATGGTCGTCGAGTCGCTCCTGGCCTCCATGCCGGCCGGCTCGCACGGCGTCGAGTCCGTCGACAGGCTCAATGCCTGGCTCGCCGCCCACTCCGACGAGTACGCCGTCGTACTCGGCCCCACCCTCACCGACGAGGAGTCGGTGAGCACCTGCGAGGCGCTGCGGAACGCCGCGCCGACGATCAGCACGGTCCTGGTCCGGGAGTCCATGGACGCGGACCTGCTGACCTTCGCCATGAAGGCCGGCGCCCGCGACGTCGTGCTCCAGACGGACGGCGCTGCGGTGGCCGACGCGATCGCACGGGCCTACCACCTGTTCGTGGCCCTGCGCGGTCCGGCCGGGGCCATGCACATGAGCAAGGTCATCTCGGTGTTCTCCCCCAAGGGGGGTGTGGGCAAGACCACGCTCTCGGTCAACCTGGCCCTGGCCCTCACGGCCAAGGGGGCCCGTCGGGTGTGCCTGGTCGACCTCGACCTGGCCTTCGGGGACGTCGCCATCACCATGCAGCTGTTCCCGACGCACTCGATCGAGCAGGCGATCGGCTCCGAGGACTCGATGGACGTCGAGATGCTCGACAGCCTGCTCACCCGTCATCAGGACTCCCTGATGGTGCTGGCGGCTCCGCCGCACCCGGACACCCGGGAGCGGGTCTCGCCGCGACTCGTGTCGCGGATCATCCGAACCCTCCGCGAGACCTTCGACTACATCGTCATCGACATGGCGCCCTCGTTCGACGAGCAGGTGCTCACGGCGCTCGACGAGACCGACGAGGTCGTGCTGGTCGCCACCCTCGACGTGCCGACCCTGAAGAACGTCAAGGTGGCCGTCGAGACGTTCGACGCACTGCACATCGCGAAGGACAACCGGCACCTGGTCCTCAACCGGGCCGACGACGAGGTCGGCATCAACGCCGACAAGGTCGAGGGCATCCTCGGGATGAGCGTCGCCACCCAGCTGCTCAGCTCGGTCGACATCGCCGCCGCGACCAACGCCGGGAGCCCCATCGTGGTCAGCGACCCCGAGCACCAGCTCAGCATCGCGGTGCGCGAGCTGGCCACCAGGCTGGCCGGCCACATGGTCGCGCCGCCCGGCTCCGAGCGCGGCACGGAGGCACACGCGCCCCAGGGCAAGTCCGAAGCCGAGGCGCGGGGACGACTCAGGAGACGGAGCAAGTCATGAACCTGGCAGACCGACTCGCGGCCGCCCGTGCGGCCGGTACGACACAGGACGAACCGGATCCCGCGCGTGGTGCGCGGACCGACGACGTCGACGGCGACGGCGCGTCGGGCGAGGCAGCCGGCGGGAAGCGGCGCGCCCCGGTCCCCACCGACGACGCGAACGGGGCCGGCACCAGGGTTTCGGGCAGCCAGATGTCCGCCGCCGCCGCGGCGACCGCAGGGGCTCTCTCGGCGTCCGAGGCCCGCAGCACCGCCACGGCCAACGCGCCGACGGTGAACCTGGACACGTCCGCGCGACGAGGGGCACACGTCCAGAACGACCGGATCGAGGAGCTCAAGAGCAGCGTCCACGTCCAGCTGCTCCAGCAGATGGGCCCGCGTCTCTACGACTCGGACATGGACCAGAACGAGCTCGACACGGAGGTCCGCAAGGTCCTCGTCGACGTCCTCGGCTCGCAGGACCGCCCGCTCAGCAGCAGCGACCGCGCGCGGGTCACCCAGGAGATCAGCGACGACATCCTGGGCTACGGCCCGATCGAGCCCTTCCTGCGTGACCCGGAGGTCTCCGAGGTCATGGTCAACAGGGCCAGCCAGGTCTACATCGAGAAGGGCGGCCGGCTCATCCCGGCCGACGCGCACTTCACCGACGAGGCCCACCTGCGCCGGACGATCGACAAGATCGTCAGCCGGATCGGGCGTCGAGTCGACGAGTCCAGCCCGATGGTGGACGCCCGGCTCCCCGACGGGAGCCGTGTCAACGCGATCGTCCCACCGCTCGCCGTGGACGGGTCGTCCCTGACGATCCGGAAGTTCGCGACCGACCCGCTGACCGTGCACGACCTGATCAACTTCGGGTCCCTCAGCAACATCACCGCCGAGTTCCTCGACGCCTGCGTGCGCGGCCGCCTCAACATCATCGTGTCCGGCAGCACGGGTGCCGGGAAGACGACGACCCTCAACGTCCTGTCGTCGTTCATCCCCCACGACGAGCGGATCGTGACCATCGAGGACGCCGCCGAGCTCCAGCTCAAGCAGGAGCACGTGGTCCGCCTCGAGTCCCGGCCGGCCAACATCGAGGGCAAGGGCGCGGTCACCATCCGTGACCTGGTGAAGAACAGCCTGCGCATGCGGCCGGACCGCATCATCGTCGGTGAGGTCCGCGACGCGTCCGCGCTCGACATGCTCCAGGCCATGAACACCGGCCACGACGGCTCGATCTGCACCCTGCACTCCAACGGTCCCCGGGACACGCTCGCCCGGATGGAGACCATGGTGCTGATGGCGGGGATGGACCTGCCGGTCCGGGCCATCCGTGAGCAGGTGGCGTCCGCAGTCGACCTGATCGTGCACCAGACCCGCTTCAAGGACGGGTCGCGCCGGATCACGCACATCACCGAGGTCGAGCGGATGGAGGGCGACGTGATCACCCTTCAGGACATCTTCGTCTGGGACAACAGCCGCGGGTTCGACTCCGAGGGACGCGTGCTCGGCCACCTGGCCTCCACCGGCCTCCGGCCGAAGTTCCTGGAGAAGATGGCCTACGCCAACGTGACCGTCGACCCGGTGTTGTTCGCCCCGGATCGGGGCTGAGATGGCGAGACCGACCACACGCACGCGCGGAGAGCGTCTGCACACGCTGGTGACCGGCCTTCCGGGACTCGGGCTCGGCCTGGTCGTGGTCCTCGGGCTCGCGCTCGGACCGGCCCAGGGCGCGACCGCCGCCGACAGCGCCGGCACGATCACCTACTCCGAAGCGACTCCCGACGGGCTGCAGGCACTGGTGTCGGTTCCTGCCGACGCGGAGGTCGACCTCGACGGTGTCCAGGTCACCGTCGACGGCGAGGTGGCCGAGGCGACCGCCGTACCCGCGGGCAGCGCCGACGCCCTCCTGCGCACCACGGTCATGGCGATCGACACCAGCAACTCGATGAAGGGCGAGCGCTTCGCCGCCGCCAAGGCGGCGGCCCGGGAGTTCATCGAGACCGCCCCCGACAACGTCTTCCTCGGCATCGTCACCTTCGACTCCGATGTCGAGACGGCCCTGCCCCCCACCCAGGACCGTGCCTCGGCGCTCGCTGTCATCGACCAGCTCGAGCTGAGGAAGAAGACCCTGCTCTACGACGGCGTGCTGTCGGCCGTGGCAGAGGTCGGCAGCGAGGGCCAGCGCAACGTGCTCGTCCTCTCCGACGGTGCGGACACCACCGACACCCCGATCGAGACGGTGACCAAGGCGATCGAGGACGCCGAGGTGCGCGTCGACGTGGTCGCGCTCGACCAGGACGGCGAGGCCCTGAGTGCACTGGAGACGCTCGCCGCCGCCGGCGGCGGCGAGGTCATCCCGGCGGACCCCGCCGCGCTCACCCAGGCGTTCGCCGAGCAGGCCGCGGCGCTGGCCCGTCAGGTGCTCGTCACCGTGGTCGTCCCACGTTCGGTCGAGGCCACCGAGGCGACGCTGCAGATCACCCTGCCCACGGCGGACGGGACCCTCACGGCCGAGGCGTTCACGACCGTCCGCTCCACGCCGATCTCCGAGCCGCTCGTCAAGGAGACCCCCTGGAGCCCGCCCACCTGGGTGGTGTACGCCGGACCCGCAGCCGTCGGGCTCGGCCTGGTCCTGGCCGTGTTCCTCCTCCTCCCCAAGTCGAAGACCGTCACCGCCGCCGACCGGGTGAGCCAGTACACCGCCTCCCAGTCGAAGTCCGCCGGCGCCGGCGCCGGCCCGCTCCTCGACACCGACGTGGCCTTCGCCTCGGCGAAGGAGACCGCGGCCAACATGCTGCGGCGCAACCAGGACCTCGATGCCCGGATCAGCCGTCGCCTCGAGGCCGCGGGCAGCGAGCTCAAGTCCTCGGAGTGGCTGCTGCTGCACGGGGCCATCTTCTTCGTCTGCGGGCTGGCGGGAATCGGCCTCGGCGGAGGCAACCCGGTGGTCGGGCTCCTGTTCCTCGCCGCCGGGCTGTTCCTGCCCTGGATGTACCTCGGGTTCCGCCGCTCACGCCGACGGAAGGCGTTCAACGCCAGCCTGCCCGACACCCTGCAGCTGATGTCCGGGTCGCTGGCCGCAGGGCTGTCGCTGGCGCAGTCGGTGGACACGATCGTCCGGGAGGGCTCTGAGCCCATCGCCGGCGAGTTCCGCCGAGTGCTGGTCGAGACCCGGCTCGGCGTGTCCCTCGAGGACGCGCTGGAGGGCATCGGCGAGCGCTTCGAGAGCAAGGACTTCGAGTGGGTCGTCATGGCGATCAAGATCCAGCGCCAGGTCGGCGGCAACCTCGGCGAGCTGCTCGACTCCGTGGCCGCCACCATGCGTGAGCGGGAGTACGTGCGGCGGCAGGTCGCGGCGCTCGCCGCAGAAGGAAAACTGTCGGCATGGGTGTTGGGCGGGCTTCCGCCTCTCTTCATGCTTTACCTTTTCCTCACGAACCGCGACTACGTCATCGTGATGTTCCAGGAGCCTCTGGGCTGGGCGATGCTCGCCGGCGCGGCAACGATCCTGGCGATCGGGGTGTTCTGGATGAGCAGACTCGTCAAGGTGGAGGTGTGACATGACATTGCTCCTCATCCTCGGCCTGTCGATGGTCCTCCTGTCGATCGTGCTCGTGGGCTCCGCTCTCCGGTCGACCACCGACACCGGGGTCACCCGGTCCCTGGCGGTCCTGGAGGCGATGACGAACGCCCCCAAGGAGCTGACCCAGGACCTCGACCGCTCGTTCGCCGATCGGGTCGTCGAGCCGCTGCAGCAGCGGGCCCTCGGCCTGGGCCGGCGGCTGTCCGGCGCCGACACCGCCGACCGGATCAGGCGCAAGCTCGACCTGGCCGGCAACCCCCATGGCTGGACCGTGGACCGCGTGGTCTCGGGGAAGGTCATCGGCGCTGTCGTCGGCCTCGTGTTCGGCGTCGTGTTCGGCCTGATGCTCGAGGGAACGGGGCTCCGGTTCGTGGTGGCCATCGGCGGCCTCGTCGTCGGCTTCTTCGGCCCCAACCTCTACCTCTACCAGAAGATCCACGACCGGTCCGCGCAGCTGCTCCGCGAGCTCCCCGACGCCATCGACCTCCTGACCATCAGTGTCGAGTCGGGCCTGGGCTTCGACGCGGCCGTGCAGCAGGTGGCACGCAACACCGAGGGCCCGCTCTCCGAGGAGTTCTCCCGGGTGCTGCGGGAGATGCAGATCGGCCAGGGTCGGGCCGACGCCCTGCGCGCGCTGGCCGAGCGCACCAACGTCCCCGACGTCCGCAGCTTCGTCAGCGCCATGGTCCAGGCCGACTCCTTCGGCATCCCGATCGCCCAGGTCCTGCGCGTCCAGTCGAGCGAGATGCGGACCAAGCGCAGACAGCGGGCGGAGGAGAAGGCCCAGCAGGTGCCGGTCAAGATCACCGTGCCGCTCATCTTCTGCATCCTGCCCACCCTGTTCATCGCGGTCATGGGCCCGGCGGTGCTGAGCATCATGGACAGCTTCGGCAAGTGAGGGTCCGCGAACGGCACCACGTCAAGGTCAGCGCGGTTGCGCGCGGCTTCGTGCTGGTCGCGCTCTTCGGCCCTGCCCTGTGGAACCAGGACACCGCGGGCATCGTCGCGCTCATCACCATCGGGACGGTCTGGCTGCTCTCGACCCTGGCCGACTGGCGCCAGCGCCTCCCCGTCCTGGTGGTCACGACAGTGGACGCCGCCCTCGTGGGTGCCGTCTGCGGCTTCACGATCAACGACACCCTCGGCGTGCTCGGCGCCTTGGCGGTCCCCCCGTTCACCGCGGGTCTCTACCGCGGCATCCAGGGCGTGGCGCTGGCCCTGTCGGCACAGATGTCAGCCGTGGTGGTCATCTCGTTCGTGGCCTTCGACGGACTGAACGCCGACGAGGGGTTCGGCGCGTTCAGCTGGAACATGACCGGGCTCGGTCTCGGTCTGGTCGGTGTCTTCCTGCACTCGGCGCTCAACGAGCGTTCGGACCCGTTGGCGCCGTACCACTACGCCCAGGGGCTGATCCGCCAGCTCATCGACCTCTCGGGCGGCCTGGACAGCGGCTTGGACCCGGTGGCCCTCGGTGGCTCGATCCTGAGCGAGGTCCGCGACGACCTGCCCACGTCAGCGGTCGTCGTGAGCGTCCCGCGCGGGGACACCCTCACGCCCCTGGTCAACAAGTCGCTGGGCAGCAGCGACGACCTCGGCGACTGCGAGGACATCGCCGTCGAGGCGTGGGCGGTCGGGCTGCCCGTCCTGCACGACCGGGTCTTCGCCTTCCCGCTCAACACCGACGCCGGCACGGTCGCCATCGTCGCGGGCATCCTGTCCGACCGGGTGGACCCCACCCGCCTCGGCGTCGAGGACCGGATCCGCAAGCTGATGCGACGGCTCGCTCCGAGCGCGGTGCACCTCGACACCGCGCTGCTGTTCTCGGCGTTCCGCGATGCCGCCACCGCCGAGGAGCGCCGGCGGCTGGCCCGAGAGATGCACGACGGCGTGGCGCAGGACATCGCGTCGTTGGGCTACCTCGTCGACGCGCTCGGTGCGGGCGTCACCACTCCTGAGCAGGCGGAGCGGCTGGAGATGCTGCGCGAGCGGATCTCCGCGATCGTCGCCGAGATCCGGCGGTCCGTCGTCAACCTGCGCACCAGCATCGGCGCCAACGAGAGCCTCGGTACCGCGATCGGGTCGATCGCCCGCAACCTGTCCGAGGTCTCGGGCGTACCGATCCACGTCACCCTCAACGAGCACACCCAACGACTGCGCCCCGAGGTCGAGGGCGAGCTGTTCCGGATCGCCCAGGAAGCGATGAACAACGCGGTCCGGCACGCTCAGGCCTCCGCGATCGAGGTGCACTGCCAGGTGCACGCACCCGAGGCGCTGATCACCGTCACCGACAACGGTCGCGGCCTCCAGGCCGCCCGGCCGACGTCGCACGGGCTGCACATCATGCAGGAGCGGGCTCTGCTCATCAACGCCTCGCTGGAGATCGGCGAGACCCCCGCCGGCGGCCTGTCGGTCTCGGTCCGCGTCCCCGCCAACAGCAAGGCGGAGGCCACAGACCCCGACCCGGTCCATGCCAGGATCGGGGCG
>NZ_JAEMSS010000133.1 GCF_016462705.1 Nocardioides sp.
CCCGTCGAACTCGCCGGGCACGTCCGGGACGAACGGCCGGTTGAGCTGCCCGACCGCACACACGACCGCCCGCGCGGTGAGGGCGTCGCCGTCGTCCAGCGTCACCGTCCAGGTCGCGCTCTCGTCGTCGTACGTCGCGGCGGTGGCCTCGACGCCGAACCGGACGTGCTCGCGGACGCCGCGCTCCTCGGCGACCCGCTCGAAGTAGGCGCGCAGCTCGGGCTGCCGGGAGAAGAACTCGGTCCAGTGGTCGGCGGGCTCGAAGCTGTAGGAGTAGAAGTGGCTGCCGACGTCGACCCGCGCGCCGGGGTAGCGGTTCTCCCACCAGGTCCCGCCCGGCCCGGCGTTCTTCTCGACCACCACGAAGGGGAAGCCCGCCTGCTGGAGCCGGATCGCCGCGAGCAGACCGGACATCCCGCACCCGATGATGACCACGGGGTACGCCGCCGCGCCGGCCATCGGCTCGGGCGCCCGGCTGTCGGCGCCGTCGAGCGCCAGCTCCTCGAGCACCATCGGGACGTACTCGTCGCCGACCGTGTCGCAGGCGAGCCAGGTCATCATCTCGTGCAGCAGCGCGGGCGGGAGCGGCTCGGGCTCGGGACAGCCGCGGTCCCGCCACCCGCGGATCACGTCGAGGGCGAGGGCCCGGCCCGCGGCCTGGTCCTCGGGCGTCATGAAGCCCTGGTACTCGTTGAGGAACAGCCCCTGAGGGCGCACCGGCCCGTCCAGGAGGGCGCGCCGCTGGGCGTCGTCCTCGCACAGGTGGACGCAGGCCATCAGGAGGGCCGGCACCGACAGGTCCTCGAGGGCGGCGGCGATGTCGGCGTCGGTGACCTCGGGCCCGATCGGACGTCCGGCGTGGGGGTTGGGCACGGGCCGCACGGTACACAGTTGTGCGGATGTGTCTACAGCCCTACGGTGTCGCCCCATGCGTGCAGTGGTGGTCGAGGGAGCCGGTCAGGTGGCGGTGCAGGACGTCCCGGACCCGGAGCTGCCCGGGCCGGACGGCGCGGTCGTCCAGATCGCGACCGCGGCGATCTGCGGGTCGGACCTGCACTTCTACGACGGCGACCTCCCGTTCTTCCCGGTCGCGGTCGGCCACGAGGTGATCGGGACCGTGGTCGAGGCCGGTCCGGACCTGCGCGACGTCGCGGTCGGGGACCGGGTCCTGGTCGCCTCGGTGGCCGGCTGCGGCCGGTGCCCGGGCTGCGCCACGGGCGACCCGGTGACCTGCGTCCAGGGACCGAAGGTGTTCGGCTCGGGCGAGCTGGGCGGAGGCCAGGCGGACCTGCTCGCCGTGCCGGCCGCTGACTTCCAGCTGCTGAAGGTGCCCGACGGTGTCGACGACGAGGCCGCGCTGCTGCTCACCGACAACCTCGGGACCGGCTGGGCCGGCGCGGCCCGGGCCGACATCCCGCCGGGTGGCACGGTCGTGGTGCTCGGCCTCGGGGCGGTGGGGCTCTGCGCCGTGCGCGCGGCGCTGCTGCAGGGAGCCGGCCGGGTGCTCGCGGTCGACCCCGTCGCCGGCCGCCGGACGCGCGCGGTGGCCTCGGGCGCCGTGGCGCTCGACGGGCCCACGGTCGAGGCGGTCCTGGAGGCCACCGGCGGCCTGGGCGCCGACGCGGTGATCGACGCGGTGGCGACCGACGGGTCGCTGGCCGACGCCTTCGGTGCCGTCCGCGCCGGCGGCACGGTCTCGGTCATCGGCGTGCACGACCTCGAGCCCTGGCCGCTCCCGGTGCTGATGGGCGTCTTCCGCAGCATCACGCTCCGGATGACCACGGCCCCGGTGCACCGCACCTGGCGCGACCTCGTCCCGCTCGTGCAGCACGGGCGGTTCGACACCTCCGGCATCTTCACCCACGTGCACGACCTCGCCGACGCGCCCGCGGCGTACGCCCGGGTGGCCGAGCGCAGCCCGGACTGCGTCAAGGTGCGCTTCCAGCTCTAGGCCCGCGCGCGACGGCGCTCGCCGATGAGTCTCCGGCGGGAAGGCGGTCCGTCCCGCATGCCACTCGTCACCGCGCACTTCACGATCTCGCTCGACGGCTTCATGGCCGGGCCCGACCAGACCGAGCAGGACCCGCTCGGCGTCCGTGGCGAGGAGCTGCACCGGTGGATGTTCGACGAGCCGCTGCCCGAGGCGGACACCACGGCCGTGGAGCGGATCCTCGCCCCGCGCGGGGCCTACGTGATGGGCCGCAACATGTTCGGACCGGTCCGCGGCGAGTGGGACCGGGACTGGCGCGGCTGGTGGGGCGACGACCCGCCCTACCACGCACCGGTGTTCGTGCTCACCCACCACCCGCACGACCCGATCGAGATGGCGGGCGGGACGACGTTCCACTTCATCGGCAGCTTCGAGGAGGCGCTGGAGCGGGCGGTCGAGGCCGCGGGCGACGCCACCGTCACCATCGCCGGCGGCGCCAGCGCTGTCCGGCAGGGCCTCCAGGCCGGCGTCGTCGACGAGCTCCTGGTGACGCACGCGCCCGTCGTGCTCGGCGCGGGCGAGCGGCCGTTCGACGACCTCCCCCACGGTGAGCTGGTCCCGGTCGAGGTCCTCGCGTCGCCGAGAGCGACGCACGTCGTGTACCGGGTGGAACGCGGGCCTAGCCGGTCCTAGGAGAACGCCCGGGTCACGTGGCCGACCAGGTCGGGGTAGCGCATCAGGTGGGCGCCGCCGTTGAGGTCGAGGACCTCCCCGGTCAGCCAGGCCGCCCTGCTGATGTAGACGACGGCCTCGGCCACCTCCTGCGGCGTGCCTGAGCGGCCGAGCGGGGTGTTGGCGAGGTAGTCGTCCTCGATGCCGGCGATGTCCATCGC
This sequence comes from Nocardioides sp., assembly GCF_016462705.1. Taxonomy (GTDB): domain Bacteria; phylum Actinomycetota; class Actinomycetes; order Propionibacteriales; family Nocardioidaceae; genus Nocardioides. The sequence goes on from NZ_JAEMSS010000133.1 coordinate 2,824, forward strand.
GGGCGCGGTCAGCGGCGTGACGACCAGGCCCGGCGAGATCGCGTTGACCCGGATGCCGCGCGGCCCGAGCTCGAGCGCGGCGACCTGGGTCAGCATCGCGAGACCGGCCTTCGCCGAGCAGTACGCCGCCATGCCGGTGCCCGGCTGCCGGGCGTTGAGCGAGGTCAGCGACACGACCGAGCCGCCCTCGCCGAGCACCCGCCCGGCGTGCTTGAGCACCAGGAACCCACCGGTCAGGTTGACGTCGACGACCCTTCGGAAGTCGGCCGCGTCGTGGTCGACGACCAGCGAGAGCGTCGACGTACCCGCGCTGTTGACCACCACGTCGAGCCGGCCCTCACGTTCGACGACGCCGTCGAACAACGCCGCGACCTGCGCCTCGTCGGTGACGTCCACGTCGACGTCGCACGGCGTCCCGGGCAGGTCGGCGACGACCACCCGGCAGCCGTCGTCCCGCAGGGCGTCGACGCAGGCCGCGCCGATCCCGGACGCCCCACCGATGACCACCGCTACTCGCTCGCTCATGCCACGCTCCCTCGGACCACTACTCGTTCCGGCAATTGACACGTGTCAAGTTAGTGCCTACGTTGCGGAGGTCTCGACAGGCTCGACCAACGGGGGACTCCTTGCGCACACCCACTCGCGCACCGTCGACGGCGGTGATCGGGGCCGGCATCAGCGGGCTGACCGCCACGAAGATGCTGGTCGACTACGGCGTGCCGGTCACCTGCTTCGAGGCCTCGGACCGGGTGGGCGGCAACTGGGCGTTCGGCAACCCCAACGGCCACAGCAGCGCCTACCAGTCGCTGCACATCGACACCTCCAAGCACCAGCTGTCCTTCAAGGACCTGCCGATGCCGGAGAGCTACCCGGACTTCCCGCACCACACGCTGATCAAGGACTACCTCGACCTCTACGCCGACACCTTCGACCTGCGCGACCACATCGAGTTCGAGAACGGCGTGGAGCACGCCCGCCGGCTGGACGGCGGAGGCTGGGAGCTGGACACCCAGGCCGGCGAGACCCGTCGCTTCGACCTGCTGGTGGTCGCCAACGGCCACCACTGGGACCCGCGGATGGCCGACTTCCCCGGCGAGTTCACCGGCGAGACGATCCACTCCCACCACTACATCGACCCGTGGACACCGCTGCACCTCATGGACAAGCGGGTGCTCGTCGTGGGGCTCGGCAACAGCGCCGCCGACATCACCGTCGAGCTGTCCCAGCGGTCGCTGCGCAACCAGGTCACCCTGTCGACGCGCAGCAGCGCCTGGGTCGTGCCCAAGCTGATCAACGGCAAGGCCGCGGACATGAACTACCGCACCAACCCGCACCTGCCGCTGAGCTGGCAGCGCAAGCTCGCCCAGTGGGGGCAGCGGTTCACCGCGTCCGACCCGACGCTCTACGGCCTGCCGGCCCCCAACCACAAGTTCTTCGAGGCGCACCCGACGCAGTCCGGCGAGCTGCCGCTGCGGCTCAAGTCGGGTGACGTGACCCCCAAGGGCAACGTCGCCCGCCTGGACGGCAGCACCGTTCACTTCGAGGACGGCACCTCGGCGGAGTTCGACGCGATCATCTACGCCACCGGCTACAACCTCACCTTCCCGTTCTTCGACCCGGAGTTCCTCAGCGCGCCGGACAACCGGATCGACCTCTACAAGCGGATCCTCAAGCCGGGCATCGACGACCTGCTCTTCGCCGGGTTCGCCCAGGCGACGCCGACGCTCTTCCCGTTCGTCGAGTGCCAGGCGCGGCTGATCGCGGCCTACGCCATCGGCGAGTACGCGCCGCCGTCGGAGGCCGAGATGCACGAGGTCATCAAGGCCGACGACCGGAAGTACATGGGCCACATGCTCGACCGGCCGCGGCACACCCACCAGCTGGACTACTTCGTCTACGAGCACCAGATGCGCACCCAGGAGCTGCCGGAGGGGCGCCGCCGGGCCCAGCAGGTGCGGGCCTCGTGAAGGTCGGCACCCCGCGCGGCGACGTACGCCGCACCGCACTGCTCGAGGCGCTCGACCACCACCTGCGCGAGGGCAGCCTCGACTCGATCAACATCGCCGACATCTCGCGGCGCGCGGGCGTCACCCGCTCGGCGTTCTACTTCTACTTCGACAACAAGGCCAGCGCGGTGGCGGCCCTGATGGAGGAGATGTACGACGAGTCGGCGGACGCCGCGGCGCTGCTGACCGGCGGGGGCACGCCGGCCGAGCGGGTCGAGGGCATGGTGCGGGCGCTGTTCGCCGCCTGGGAGCGGCACGAGCACCTCTACCGGGCGATGTACGACGCCCGCGCGACCAGCACCACGGTCCGCGAGCTCTGGGACAACGACCGGGAGTCGTTCGTGCCCGTGGTCGCCGAGGTGATCGAGGCCGAGCGCGCCGCGGGCGCGGCCCCCGCCGGTCCCGACGCGGCACACCTCGCGTCCGTGCTGCTGGAGCTCAACGACCGGATGCTGGAGCGGCTCGCGCTCGGCGGCCCTCTGGGCCGCGACGACCTGGTCGACGCGGTGGTCACCGTCTGGGTGCACACGATCTACGGGAGGCTCGAGCAGTGACCGGTGCAGCGACGTACGACGAGGTGGTGTTCGAGTCCGGCGGGGTCGACCTGCACGGCTGGCACTTCGCCGGTGCCGGCGACGACCTCGACACCGGTCGCGGGCGTCCCGTCGTGGTGATGGCGCACGGCCTCGGCGGCACCAAGGACTCCGGGCTCGCGCCGTTCGCGGAGGGCCTGGCGAAGGCGGGGCTCGACGTCCTGGCCTTCGACTACCGCGGGTTCGGCGCCAGCCAGGGGGAGCCCCGGCAGCGGGTGAGCCTCGCCGGGCAGCTCGAGGACTACCGGGCCGCGATGGCCGCCGCCGGGTCGCTGCCCGGCGTGGACCGGCGCCGCCTGGTGCTGTGGGGGGTGTCGCTGGCCGGCGGCCACGTGCTGGCGGCCGGCGCCCACCGCGACGACGTCGCCGCGGTCGTCTCCCTGACCCCGCTGGTGGACGGGATGGCGGCGGCCCGGCTGGCACTCAAGCACCACGCGCCGTCGAGCATCGCGAGGTCGACCGTGGCCGGCTTCCGCAGCCGGCTCGCCTCCGTCGCGGGCCGCGAGCCGGTGACCATGCCGATCGTCGGCCGGCCCGGCGAGGTGGCGGCGCTCTCGCTGCCCGGCCACTACGAGTCCTACCTCGCGATCGCCGGTCCCACCTGGCGCAACGAGGTCGACGCCTCGGTCGGCATGGAGCTCGGCAACCATCGTCCGGCCAAGGCCGCGAAGGACCTCACCTGCCCGCTGCTCGTGCAGATCGCCGACTTCGACCGCAGCGCGCCGCCGCAGGCGGCGGCGAAGGCGGCCTTCGATGGCCGGGCCGAGGTCAGGCACTACCCGTGCGACCACTTCGACGTCTGGCCGGGCGCGGACTGGTTCGAGCCGGCGCTGGCGCACCAGGTGTCGTTCCTCTCGCGGCATCTCCGCCCTGGGTCGGATGCCTGAGCCGCCCACCGGTCAGTAGCGTCGGTCCCGTGGCACTGACGCAGCACGAAGCCGAGCACGACCAGGTCGACGTCGACGCGCTGACCGCCGAGCGCTTCGCCAAGATGAGCCTGGTGGGCGGCAACGACCTCCCACCGATCGACCCGTCCGGGCTGCCGCCCGGGCCCTCGTGGCCGCCGATCGTGCAGACCATGGCGCTGTTCCGCTACCGGCACCGCTTCCACCCCTGGCTGCGGAAGACCTACGGGCCCACCTACACCGTCCAGCTCGTCCCCGGTGGCCGGCCGCTCGTGCTCTTCACCAAGCCGGAGGACGTCAAGGAGATCTTCGCCGGCGATCCCGAGGTGTTCCACGCCGGCAAGGGCAACTCGATCCTCGGCCCGATCATGGGGGAGCACTCGCTGCTCCTCCAGGACCGGGCCGAGCACAAGCGGGCCCGCAAGCTGTTGATGCCGGCCTTCAACGGCCAGGCGCTGCGCGGCTACGAGGAGCTCGTCGCCGACCTGGCCCGCGACGAGGTGGCGCACTGGCCGGCGAACCGCACCTTCGAGTCGCTGCAGCGGATGAACGCGCTCACGCTCGAGGTGATCCTGCGGGTCGTCTTCGGCGTGACCGACGAGCGCCGGCTCGCCGAGCTCCGCCCGCGGGTCAACGCCACCGTCGACATCAACCCGGTCATCATGCTGGCCTGGAGCTACCCGCGGCTGCAGCAGTACGGCCCGTGGAAGAAGGTCGTCGACAACCAGCACGAGCTCGACCGGCTCATGTACGCCGAGATCCGCGAGCGGCGTACCGCCCCCGACCTCGCCGACCGCTCGGACGTGCTGTCCCGGCTGATCCGCGAGGGGATGTCCTCGGCGAACCCCGAGGACCGCTTGTCGGACACCGAGCTGCGCGACCAGCTCGTCACCCTGCTGCTCGCCGGTCACGAGACCACCGCGACCGCGCTGTCGTGGGCGCTGTACGAGCTCGGCCGGAACCCTGAGCTGATGCGGCGCACCCAGGAGGCCGCGGACGCACGGGACGCGGACGGCGACGCGTGGCTGGACGCGGTGATGAAGGAGTCGATGCGGCTGCACCCGGTCATCCCCATGGTGGTGCGGACCCTGATGAAGCCGACCACGGTCGGCGGCCACGACCTGCCGGCCGGCGCGACCGTCGGCCCGTCGATCATCGTGGCGCACAGCGAGGTCAACTACGAGCGGGCGGCCGAGTTCGACCCGACCCGCTTCCTCGGCCAGAACCCGCCCACCAACACCTGGATCCCGTTCGGCGGCGGAGTGCGCCGGTGCATCGGCGCCGGCTTCTCGCTGATGGAGGGCGCGGCCGTCCTGCGCGAGGTGCTCGGTGCCTGGAACGTGCACACCGAGCACGAGGACGGGCCCCGGGTCCGCAACATCACCTCGGTGCCGGACCGCGGCGCGCGCATCCACGTGACCCCTCGATGACCCCGCGATTGCCCCCGCGATGACGGCACGTTGACGGCGCCCACTGTCGACGACCACCTCGAGACCATCGCCGGGTGGCTCGCGCTCGAGGACCCCGAGCCCGACCACGTGGACGTGCTGCTGCTCTTCGGCGGGTCGTTGCCGGACGCCTGGGACATGGCGGCCGGTCTGGTCCTCGACGGCCGGGTCGGCACGCTCGTGCTCGTCGGCGGGCAGGGCCACACCACCGACGTCCTGCGCAGCATCCTCGGCGCCGACCGGGGCTCCACGGAGACCGAGCTCATGGCGGCGTACCTCGGCCGGCGGCACGGAATCCAGGACTGGCTCCTGGAGCCACGGTCGACCAACTGCGGCGACAACGTCGTTCTCGCCCGCGAGGTGGTGCTCGGGCACGGTCTGGCACCGCGCACCGTCGGGCTGGTCCAGGACCCGACGATGCAGCGCCGCATGGACGCGGTGTGCCGCCAGGTCTGGCCCGAGGTGCGGGCGGTGAACCGGCCCGGCCCCCGCACCGGCGGACGGTACCGGTGGCCGCGGGACCGGTGGGTCTCGCTGGTCATGGGCGAGGTGCCGCGGCTGCGCGACGACGCGGACGGCTACGGACCACGCGGCCGCGGCTTCCAGGCGGCGGTGGAGATCCCGGACGAGATCGAGGCGGCGTACGCCGCTGTGCTGCGCGAGCACCCGGACTGGGGCCGGCCGGCCCGCGGCTGACCCAAGACCGGCGCAAGACGCAGCCAAGAGCGGCTGTCGAGACTCCTCGGCATGAGCACCCAGAACTCCGTGGCACCCGACGAGGACCGCATGGGAGAGTCTCCGCCCGTGACCTGGCGGGAGCGGCTCCGCGCGGTGCGCGTCGACCTCACGCCACTGCGCACGTCCCGGGACTTCCGGCTGCTGTTCTGGGCCGGCACCGTCTTCTACTTCGGCGCGATGGTCAGCTACGTCGCCATCCCGTACCAGATCTACACGCTCACCGGCTCCAACCTCGCGGTCGGCGCGATCGGTCTGGTCGAGCTGGCGCCCATCATCGTGTTCGGGCTGTACGGCGGCGCGCTGGCCGACCACGTCGACCGGCGCAAGCTGCTGATCTGGACCGGCGTCGGCCAGTCCCTGGTGACGGGCGTGCTCGCGGTCAACGCGTTCCTGGCCGATCCGCACGTCTGGTTGATCTTCGTGGCGGCGTTCTTCCTCGCCGCGACCTCGTCCCTGCAGCGGCCCTCGCGGGAGGCGCTGATGCCGCGCACCGTGACGCACGCCGAGCTGCCCGCGGCCAACGCGCTGTCCAGCCTCGGCATGCAGCTCGGGGTGCTCGTCGGTCCCGCCGTCGGTGGGCTCCTCGTCGCCTACGTCGGCATCGGCTGGTGCTTCGTCATCGACATCGCGGGCCTGGCCGTGGCCTCGTTGCTCTACGTGGCGATGGGGACCTACACCCACCGCGAGGAGACCACGCCCCCGAGCCTCTCGGGGATCCGGGACGGCCTCAGCTACGCGTTCAGCCGGCGTGACCTGCTCGGCACCTACCTCGTCGACATCGCCGCGATGCTGCTGGCCATCCCCGTGGTGCTGTTCCCGGCGCTGGTCGAGGAGGTCTTCGAGCGCCCGGAGCTGCTCGGCCTGCTCTACTCCGCCGAGACCGTCGGCGCCCTGCTGGCCACCGCCCTGAGCGGGTGGACGGCCCGGATCCACCACCACGGCCGGGCGATCGTCCTGGCCGCGGCGGTGTACGGCGCGATGATCGGCCTGGCCGGGCTGATGCCCAGCATCTGGCTCGTCGGCGTCTTCCTGGCGTTCGCCGGTGCTGCCGACATGATCTCGGCGATCTTCCGCGGCACGGTCTGGAGCCAGACGATCCCGGAGGCCATGCGCGGCCGGCTCGCGGGCATCGAGATGCTGTCGTACTCGCTCGGTCCCCTGGGCGGCCAGGTCCGGGCCGGCGTCACCGCCGACCTGTGGTCGGTCCGCGGCGCGATCTCCTCCGGCGGCTTCGCGTGCGTCGCGGGGGTGGGGCTCACCGCGCTCTGGCTGCGTGACTTCTGGCGCTACGACGCCCGCACCGACGAGCACGCGGTCGCCGAGCGGGCCGTGCGGGAGGCCGCGGGCGAGGGCTGAGCGCCCAGCTCCGCCGCGGTCAGCCCCCGGCTCGAACGTTCGGCTGCGGGCACCGACGTTCGCGGATACCGTCACAAGCAAGGCAACTGCTGAGACTCACCCACCCGGACGACCGGGCAGATGACGCCAGTGCCACAACTGAAGGCGTCACCAGATGAGTCGTTCCCGACTGTCCTCCACCTTCCTCCGGACCGGGGCGGCGCAGGTGGCTCTCGCCGCCAGCCTGTTGCTCGTCGCGGGGTCGATGGCCACCGCAGCGCCTGGCGCCCCGACCGCGGCCGCACCCCAGAGGATCGCCGCCTCGTCGGTCGACCTCGGCAGCGCCGCGGGCTTCTCGGTGCTCGCCGGGCCCAGCATCACCAACACCGGCGCCGGGACCGTGCTCGCGCTCGACCTCGGCGTGACCGGCACCCTGGCCGGCTTCCCGCCCGGCACGGTGACCGGCACGACGCACATCGGCGACGCCGCCGTCGAGGCCGCCCACGAGGACCGGCAGGCGGCGTACGACGCCGCCGCGGCCCAGACCGGCGGCACCGCGTTCTCCGGCGACCAGGCCGGCAAGACCTTCACGCCCGGCCTCTACACGACGGCCGCGGCGGTCACCAACACCGGGACGATCACCCTCGACGCGGCCGGTGACCCGAGCGCGACCTTCGTGTTCCAGGTCGGCGCGGCGCTGAGCTCAGCGGCCTCGACCAAGGTCGTCCTGGCCAACGGCGCGCTCGCCAACAACGTGTACTGGCAGGTCGTCGGCGCGGTCTCGTTGGGCGCCAACGCCAAGTGGTTCGGCACCATCCTCGGCGCCGGCGTGGTGTCGTTCGGCGACGGCGCCTCCCTGAAGGGGCGCGTCCTCACCCCGAGCACCGTGGCCCTGGCGAACAGCCCGGTCACCAAGCCGATCGACGACCTCGTCGCGCCCGTGGTCACCATCAACGGCGGTCCCACGCGCTCGACCAACGACACCACGGCGTCCATCTCGGGCACCACCGACGAGCCCGGGACCCCTCTCGTCACGGTCACGATCGAGGGGCAGGTGCTGACCGCGAGGGCCGCGTCCGGTGCGTGGACCATGAGCGCGGGAACGCTGACCGTCGGCACCCACAACGTGGTCGCGTCGGTCACCGACCCGTCCGGGAACACCGGCACCGCCTCCCAGCTGCTCACCGTGGACACCTCGGCTCCGGTCGTCACCATCGCCGGGGGCGCGGCGACGGCGACGAACGACGTCACCCCGACGATCTCGGGCACGACCGACGAACCGGGGACACCGGCCGTGACCGTGCTCGTCGCGGGCCAGACCCTGGCCACCACCGCCGGCACCGACGGCTCGTGGAGCGTCGACGCGGCCGCCCTCAGCGAGACGTCGCACAGCGTGGTGGCGTCGGTGAGCGACCTCGCGGGCAACTCTGGCACCGACAGCCAGGTCCTCACGGTGGACGTCACGGTGCCGGTCCTGACGATCGACGGCGGCGCCACCCGGTCGACCTCCGACACCTCGCCGTGGACCTACGGCACCACCGCCGAGCAGGCCGGGACGACCGTGCGGGTGAGCCTGGGTGGCCAGGAGCTCGTCGCGACCGTCCAGCCCGGAGGTGGGTGGGGAGTCAGCGCGCAGACGCTGGCGTCCGGGACCTACACCGTGCTCGCTACGGTCACCGACGCGGCCGGGAACACCGGCACCATGACCCAGAGCCTGCAGGTCGGCAGTGTCATCACCGACCCGGTCGTGGCCATCGACGGCGGCGCCGCCCGGGGGACCAACGACCCGACGCCAACCATCTCCGGCACCACCAGCGTCGCCGGCAACCCGACCGTGACGGTCACGGTGAGCGGTCAGACCCTGACCGCGACGGCGGACGCCGGGTCCTGGAGCGTCCAGGCGGCCACGCTGTCCGAGGCCTCGCACACCGTGATGGCGTCGATCGGCGTCGACGGCAGCGTCGGCACCGCCACGCAGGTCCTGACCGTGGACATGTCCGCCCCGACGATCGCCATCGACGGCGGGGCGAGCCGCTCGACCACCGACTCGACTCCGCGGCTGCAGGGGACGACGAGCGAGGCGGTGGGCGCCTCGGTGCAGGTCACCGTGGGTGGGCAGTCGATGACGGCCGTGGTGAGGTCCGGAGGGGCCTGGGGCGTGGG
>NZ_JAEMSS010000295.1 GCF_016462705.1 Nocardioides sp.
CCGCCGTCCTGTCCGCCTCCCTGCTCGCCGCCCCCACCGCGGCGCCCGCCGCACCCGGGGGGCCGGCAGCACCGGCAGCACCGGCCGAGCGGTCGCCGTCGGCGGTGCCCGCCTCGGCCGCCAAGGTGCCGGCTCTCAAGGTCCGCAAGCTGGTCAAGGGTCTCGACCTGCCGTGGGACGTGCGGGCTCTCGACAAGGGCAAGCTCATCTTCACCCAGCGCGACCGCGCGACCCTCTCGACGTGGAAGAAGGGCAGGACCCGCAAGGTCAAGGGCTTCCCGAGCCGCAAGATCTGGGTGTCCGGCGAGACCGGCCTCACCGGGCTCGCGGTGGACCCCGCGTACGCCGGCAACCGCCGGGTCTACACGTGCGGAGGCTGGCGCAAGAGCGGCGGCCGGCACGACATCCGCGTGATCGCCTGGACCCTCGACGCGCAGGCCCGCAGGGTCACCGGGCGCAAGGTGCTGGTCAAGGGGTTCCCGACGACCAGCGGGCGGCACGGTGGGTGCCGCCTGCTCATCGCCCGCGACGGCTCGCTGCTCGTCGGCACGGGAGACGCCGCGGTCGGCACCAACCCGCGCGACCTCGACTCGCTGGGGGGCAAGACGCTCCGCATCGACCGCTTCAGCGGGGCGCCGTGGCCGAGCAACCCGTACGCCGCCGCGACGACGCCGCGGCGCTACGTGCACACCTACGGCCACCGCAACGTCCAGGGGCTCGCGGAGCGCGCGGACGGCTCGCTCTGGTCGGTCGAGCACGGTCCCACCCGCGACGACGAGGTCAACCTGCTGGTGAACGGCGGCGACTACGGCTGGAACCCGGTCCCGGGCTACAACGAGTCGGTCCCGATGACCGACCAGGGCCTGCCGGGCACCCAGGTCGAGGCCAGGTGGAGCTCGGGGGCGCCGACCGTGGCCACGTCGGGGGCCGACTTCGTCTCGGGCGCCCAGTGGGGTGCCCTCGACGAGGCGCTGGCGGTCGCCTGCCTCAAGGCCGGGCGCGTCATCTTCATGACCTTCGACGCCGCCGGCAACCTCAAGCGCACCCGGGTGCCCGCCGCGCTCCGCGCCTACGGCCGGCTGCGCGGGGTGACGTCGGCACCGGACGGCGCCCTGCTCGTGACGACGTCCAACGGTGGCGGCAACGACTCGATCCTGCGGGTCACGCCGCGCTGACCCGCGGGGTCAGGCGGTCCAGTCGAGGAGGACTCCCCCGGCGGTGACCGCGCCGAACCACACCACCAGAGCGACCACCGGCATCACGAGTGTTCGCTTGGGGTACGGCATGAACCAGCGGCAGGTCACCACCATGAGGACCAGCCAGACGACGAGCAGGACGCCGACCGCCCAGTAGGGCGCGACCAGGCCGCTGGCGGCGTAGGGGAAGAACATCGCGACCATGCCGGCCACGCCGACGAAGCCCCACGGGGAGATGCGTCGGTGCTGCTGGATCGCCAAGCCGCTGCCCCTAGTCGTTCCACTTGGGGTCGTTGTCCCAGGCCTCGTTGCGCTCCTTGACCTTCTCCAGGGCGCGCGCGGCCTCGGCCTCGGACTCGTAGGGCCCGAGCCGATCCTTGTAGTCGCACCCGTCCGGGCCTTCCACGGCGTGGTGGTTGAGGCAGAACCAGTACTTCGTCATGTGCCCGAAACTATCGCGCGCCTCGGCATTTGTAGGGTCGTGACATGACCGCCATGTTCGAGGGCTATAGCTCCCGCGGACCGGCGTACGACGAGATGTTCGACGGCAGCGAGCTGCGACCGCCCTACCGGCGGCTCAGGTCGTCCCTCGATGCGATGACCACGCCGGACCTGGTGAGCCGGGTCGAGGCCCTGCAGGCGAGCTACCTCGACCAAGGCGTCACCTTCGACATCGGCGGCGAGGAGCGGGCGTTCCCGCTCGACATCCTGCCCCGGGTCATCGAGATGGACACCTGGTCGACCATCGACCGTGGCGTCCAGCAGCGGGTCAAGGCGCTGGAGCGGTTCCTGGCTGACGTCTACGACGCCGGACAGGTCTTCGACGACGGGGTGATCCCGCGCCAGGTGATCGCCACCTCCTCCCACTTCCACCGGGCCGCCGCCAGCGTCCGGCCCCCCAACGGTGTGCGCGTGCACGTGTCCGGGATCGACCTGATCCGCGACAACGCCGGCGAGTTCCGGGTGCTCGAGGACAACGTGCGGGTGCCCTCGGGCGTCTCCTACGTCATGACCAACCGCCGCGCGATCTCCGCGGCGCTGCCCGAGACCATCTCCGAGCACCGGATCCGTCCGGTCGCCGGCTACCCGCAGCGGCTGCTGTCCGCGCTGCGGGCCGCGGCCCCGGCCGGTGTCACCGACCCGACGGTGGTGGTGCTCACGCCCGGCGTCTACAACGGCGCCTACTTCGAGCACGCGCTGCTGGCCCGGACCATGGGCGTCGAGCTGGTCGAGGGACGCGACCTGGAGTGCCGCCGGGGTCGGGTGATGATGCGGACCACCAAGGGCCTCGAGCCGGTGCACGTGATCTACCGGCGGGTCGACGACGAGTTCCTCGACCCGGTGCACTTCCGGGCGGACTCGGTGCTGGGCTGCCCCGGCATGGTCGACGCGGCCCGGGCCGGCAACGTCACCCTCGCCAACGCGATCGGCAACGGCGTGGCCGACGACAAGCTCGTCTACACCTACATGCCGGACCTCATCAGGTACTACCTCGACGAGGAGCCGGTCATCCGCAACGTCGACACCTGGCGGCTGGGAGAGCCCGAGTCCCGCGAGGAGGTCCTCGACCGCCTCGACGAGCTGGTGCTCAAGCCGGTCGACGGCTCCGGCGGCAAGGGCATCGTCATCGGGCCCGTCGCCACGAGGTCCGAGCTCGACGAGCTCCGCGCCAAGGTCCTCGAGGACCCCAGGTCGTGGATCGCCCAGCCCGTCGTCCAGCTGTCGACGGTGCCGACCTTCGTCGACGGCCGGCTCGGCGCCCGGCACGTCGACCTGCGCCCGTTCGCGGTCAACGACGGCGACCGGGTCTGGGTGCTCCCCGGTGGGCTGACCCGGGTGGCCCTGGCCGAGGGGGAGCTCATCGTCAACTCCTCCCGCGGCGGCGGCTCCAAGGACACCTGGGTGCTCGCGGGCCCCACCCAGGTCGACCTCGAGGAGCACGC
>NZ_JAEMSS010000134.1 GCF_016462705.1 Nocardioides sp.
CCACGACAGAACGAAGGAACGACCATGCCCCAGATCAACTGGACCGTGAGCAAGCGCATCTCAGCGATCGCGGCCCTCGGCATCCTCACCACCTGCATCGTCGGCGGGGTGGGCATCGTCGAGGCCAAGTCCGCACAGCAGGACTCCGCGAAGGCCGCCGAGATCGACGAGGCGCTGCTCACCCTCCGCGCACTCGACACCCGCGCCAGCGAGCTCAAGGTCGACGGCTTCAAGTCCGTCACCCTGTCCGACCCGACGGTGGCTCAGGCCGACGTCGCCGACGACACCGCCCAGGTCGAGGAGCTGGTCGCCGAGCTGGAGGCCTTCGACCTCGCCAGCGAGAACGAGGACCAGATCGTCGAGGTCGGATCCGCGTTCGAGGAGTACACCGCAGCCATCAGCGCGTTCGTCGACGCCGCTGTCCAGGACCCGGAGCAGATGCGTGAGCGGGTCGAGGAGATCCAGGCGGCCAACGACATCACCGACGAGGTCCTCTCCTCCACCCTCGAGGACTTCCACGAGGATGCGGCGGCGGCCAACGACGCCGCCGACCACGCCGTGAGCACGCTGGTGACGCTGATCCTGGTCGTCGGCGCGATCGGCTTGCTGCTGCTCATCGCACTGTCGGCGCTGATCGCCCGCAGCCTGGTGCGCCCGCTCACGGCGGCCGTCGGCATGGTGGAGAAGTTCGCCGCCGGCGACCTCACCGGCCGGCTTCCCGAGAAGACCTCCGGCGACGTGGGCCAGCTCGAGAAGGCGCTCAACCGGTCCATGGACTCGGTGACCGAGATCGTCGGGTCCGTGGTGGGCTCGGCCGACGCCGTCGCCGCGGCCTCCGAGGAGCTGTCCAGCTCGTCGGAGCAGATGGCGGCCGGAGCCGAGGAGACCTCGGTCCAGGCCGGCGTGGTGGCCGGGGCTGCCGAAGAGGTGTCCCGCAACGTGCACACCGTCGCCGCGGGGGCCGAGCAGATGAGCGCCTCCATCCGCGAGATCGCGCACTCGGCCAACGAGGCGGCCCGGGTCGCGGCCCAGGCCGTGTCCATGGTCGACAACACCAACGAGACGGTGGCCAGGCTGGGGACGTCCAGCCAGGAGATCGGCAACGTGGTCAAGGTCATCACCTCGATCGCGGAGCAGACCAACCTGCTGGCGCTCAACGCGACGATCGAGGCCGCCCGCGCCGGCGAGGCCGGCAAGGGCTTCGCCGTGGTCGCCAACGAGGTCAAGGAGCTCGCCCAGGAGACCGCCCGGGCCACCGAGGACATCGCCCGCCGGGTCCAGGCGATCCAGGGTGACACCGGCGGAGCCGTCGAGGCGATCGGGGAGATCTCCACGATCATCACCTCGATCAACGACTACCAGCTCACCATCGCCTCCGCCGTGGAGGAGCAGACCGCGACCACCAACGAGATGACCCGCAACGTCTCCGAGGCGTCGGCGAGCTCGAGCGAGATCGCGGCCAACATCTCCGGGGTCTCCTCCGCTGCCGACTCGACCACCGAGGCCCTCGCCCAGACCCGCAGCGCGGTCGACGAGCTCGCCCGGATGGCGGCCGGCCTGCGCCAGGACATCAGCCGCTTCACGGTGGCCTGAGAGCTCTGACGAGAACCGGATGACCGTCCAGCCGCGGGCCACGCCGCCGCCCCTGGGACCCGCCCTGGCGTGGCAGCCCGGGCTGAGCCATCGAGGATCGGACACATGCCGTACACCCACGTCGCTGCGCCAGCGCTTGGTTTCGACCTGGCGCGCCTCGTGGGCGGCGAGCGGACCGCGACCGTCCTGCGCGGCGCTCTCGCGGCCACTCCGTCCGACCTGGCCCGGCTGGCCGGTCTCCACCCCGGAGCAGAGGCGCGCGACCGTTGGCGCCAGGCCTGGGCGGTGCGCCACGCGGCCGCACCTCAGCTGCTCGTCGAGGTCCTGCCGCTGGCCGGCGCCGCCCTCGCCGGGGCGGCTCGCGGCGAGACCACGCTCCTGCGTCGTCTCGAGCGGTCCCTCCTCGGTGACGCCACCGCGCTCGACCGTCTGGTCCGCCACGAGCTGCTGGACTGGACCTGGGTGCACAGCGGGTCGACCGCGGTCCAGGACCCCACGGCCACCGCGGCCGCTGACGTGCTCGTCGACGCGGCCGTGAGCAGCTACCTGCAGGCGACGCTCCCCGCAGACCTCCGCCGCGCGATGGCCACCGCGCTGGTCCGGTCCCGGGTGTCGCTCCCGACCGAGCCGGGGGGCACCGGGGTGCCCGGCGCGGACCAGCGGTTGGCGGGTCTCGCGGGCGCCGACGAGTCCGCCCGCCGCGCCTGGCGCCGCGTGGTGGACGAGCTGCGGGCGACGACGGCCCAGTGGGCGCCGGCCATGCACCAGGCGACCCAGGCGGTGGCGACCAGCGACCGGCTTCGCACCGCGACCGACGTCCAGCTCGCCGGCGTCATCGCCTTCCACCGCAGCGGCTTCACCGCGCGCGACGCGGCCTACGGCGTGTGGAACGCCGTGTCCGGCGTGCTGCAGGCGGCGGTCGCCGAAGACCTGCTGCCCGGCTCCGCGGCCGAGGTCCTCCTCCGCCCGTGGCGCCTCGTCACCGAGGAGGGGCAGGCATGAGCAGGATCAAGGTTCTGGTGGTCGACGACTCCGTCGTGATCCGCAAGCTGGTGACGGACCTGCTGGGCAGCGATCCGGACATCGAGGTCGTCGGCACCGCGGTCAACGGGCTGGCGGCGCAGTCGAAGGTGACGCTGCTGCGGCCCGACCTGATCACGATGGACGTCGAGATGCCGGTGCTGGACGGCATCGAGGCGGTGCGGCAGCTGCGGGCCGCTGGCTCCACCGTGCCGATCATCATGTTCAGCACGCTGACCGAGCGCGGCGCGACCGCCACGCTGGACGCACTCGCGGCGGGGGCGACCGACTACGTCGCCAAGCCGGCCAACGTGGGCAGCGTCGGCCAGTCGATGCAGCAGGTCAGGGACGCGCTCATCCCCCGCATCAAGGCGCTGGTGCCGCTGCGCCGGGCGCTCCCGACCCTCCCCGAGCAGCCCGTCGCACGTCCGCGGCCGGCGGTCCCGGCCCAGGTCGCTCTGCGGCCACGGACCCCCACGCCGCTCGGAGGGCACCGGCTGCTGGTCGTGGGAAGCTCCACCGGCGGCCCAGAGGCACTGACCACGCTCTTCGCCGGCCTGCCCCCGTTGCCCGTCCCCGTCGCCGTGGTCCAGCACATGCCGCCGATCTTCACCCGGCAGTTCGCCACCCGTCTCGACCGCCGCTTCGCGGCCACCTTCCGGGAGGTCGAGCACGGGGACGTGCTCCGCCCGGGAACCGTGAGCATCGCCCCCGGCGACCACCACCTCGCCGTGCACCAGCGGGGCGGCGAGCTCGTGGCCCAGCTGTCCCAGGGTCCCGCGGAGAACTACTGCCGGCCCGCCGTCGACGTGCTCTTCCGCACCGCGGCGGAGGCGTTGGGCGACCGCGTCCTGGGCGTCGTGCTGACCGGCATGGGCCAGGACGGGTGTCTCGGCTCCCGCACTCTGGTCGACGCCGGTGGCTCAGTCGTCGTCCAGGACGAGCGGACCTCCGTCGTCTGGGGCATGCCCGGTGCGGTCGCCCAGGCCGGGCTCGCGGAAGCCGTCCTCCCCCTCGACGAGATCGCCGCCGAGCTGCTGCGGCGCCTCGGCACCGGCCCGACCGCCTCGACCCACCAGCCCGCAGGAGCCTCTCGATGACCATCAGCGTCCAGTCCTTCCGCTTCGTCCAGGAGCTGGTCCGGTCCGAGAGCGCCATCGTCCTCGACACCGGCAAGGAGTACCTGGTCGAGTCGCGGCTGGCGCCCCTGGCCCGCACCGCGGGCGTCGCCGACGTCGACACCTACGTGTCCGACGTCTCCCGGCGTCGTACGCCGGCGGCGATGCGTGCGGTGGTCGAGGCCCTCACCACCAACGAGACGTCGTGGTTCCGGGACGCCGAGCCGTTCACCGCGTTGCGGAACATCGTGTTCCCCGAGCTCGCCGCGACCCGCGGTGGGCGGCCGATCCGGGTGTGGTGCGCGGCCTGCTCGAGCGGGCAGGAGCCGTACAGCGTCGCGCTCTCGGCCCTGGACACCCCCCAGCTGAACGGCGCGCCCGTCGAGGTGCTGGGCACCGACCTCTCCGAGGAGATGCTCGTGCGCGCCCGGACCGGGGAGTACTCCCAGCTCGAGATCAACCGGGGCCTGCCTGCGACGACGCTGGTGAAGCACTTCGAGCGCGCGGGGATGCACTGGCGGGTGCGGCCCGAGGTGGCGAGCTCCGTGACCTTCCGGACCCTCAACCTGATCCGGCCGTTCCCGCCGATGGGCAGGTTCGACATCGTGTTCCTGCGCAACGTCCTCATCTACTTCGACGCCCCGACCAAGCGCGACATCCTGCGTCGGGTGCGGCAGGTGCTGGCGCCCGACGGCGTGCTGTTCCTCGGGGCGGCCGAGATGGTCACCGGCATCGACGACGGGTGGGAGCGCCTGCCGGGAGCCCGGTCGTCGATCTACCGCCCCCGCGGCTGACTCCCGCCGGCCCGGTCACGTGCCGGGTCGCTCTGGCGACGCTCTGCCGACGCTCTGGCGACGCTCAGCCGCCGCGCCGGCGCAGCTCGTCGGCGAGTGACGACACGGTGTCCTCGCTCGGCGAGGCCGCGTCGCGGTTGCTGGCCTCGAGCTGGACCAGGAGCTCGGCCCGGTTGACCGCGACCGAGCGAGGCGCGTCGATGCCGATCCTGATCACGTCGCTGCGGACCTCGAGGATCGTGACCGTGACGTCGTCCCCGATGACCACGCTCTCGCCGACGCGTCGGCTCAGCACCAGCATGGGCGCCACGCTACCCGGACGGACCGCGTCATCTGCTCGCGACGAGCGGGGTGCGCACCAGGTGTTCCGCGTCGTCCAGGACGACCTGGCACGCGCGGCGGTTCGCGGTGTTGAGCACGACGGGCGCCAGCAGGTTGGCCGTCGACGTTGGCAGCGACTCACCGGCGGTGAGCACCACGAGGAGCATCGCCTGGTCGACGGACTCGATGTCGAGCTCGTCCACGGTGAGATCGTCGATCTCGGGGGTGTAGTCGGGGAAGAACAGGCTGGGCGGTGCGACGAGGAACCGGAGGTCGGGGTGGTCGAGCGACCGCAGCGAGCACAGGCCCCCGCTGCCGTCGAGGTCGACCAGCGCGAAGTGGCGGTCGTCCGGGAAACCTGGCATCGGACGTACCAGCTCGATGACCGGGAGGTCCGCCTCGGCGGGGGCGACGGTGTCGGTCATCACCGCAGGAAGTCCAGGAGACTCGGCTGGATCACCCGGGCGGTCGCGGCGAGGGCGGCCTGGTAGGCCACCTCCTGAAGGTGCACGTCGACGGTGGCCTCGGCCAGGTCGACGTTCTCCACCTCCGAGAGCGACCCGGTCAGGTCGAGCTTGCGGCTGAGCAGGGTGGTCTCCGCCTGCTCGATCCGCTTGTAGGCGGCGCCGACGTTCGCATGGGCGTTCGCCACCGTGCTCACCCGGGCGCCGAGCTCGGCCAGCCCGGTCTGCACGCCGGCGTGGTCGCCGCTGCGCAACGCCGTCGCCAGGTCCTCGATCTCGGCGAAGACCGAGGTGGCGCCGTCACCGAAGACCGAGCGGCCGTCCACGCTCACGTCCACCTTCACATCGTCCCCCACCCGGCGGGGGATCGCCCCGGCGACACCTGTGAAGGTGCCGGTGGCGTCGAAGGCCTGGCTGCCCGCGGTCACCCCGCCGAACACCGGCCGGGTCAGGTAGGTGGTGTTGGCCTGGCTCAACAGGTCCGCCCGGATGTGGTCGAGCTCCGTGGCCAGGGCGTTGCGGGCGTTCTGGTCGAGGCTGCCGGTGTTGGCACCCTGGAGCGCGATCTCCCGCGCGCGCCCGATGTTCTCGCTCACGGTGAACAGGGTCTGGTCGACCAGGCCGAGCCGCCCCAGCCCGTCCTGGGCGTTGCGGGCGTGCTGTTCGACCGCCTTGAGCGAGGACCGCAGCCGCATCGCGCTGGTGGTGTCGGTGGGCGAGTCGGACGGGCGGTTGAGCTGCCGCCCGGTCGAGAGCCGCTCCTGAACCCTGGCCAGGTTGGACAGGCCGAGCTGGAGACGGCCGACCGAGCGGTCGACCAGCACGTTCTGGGTCAGGCGGAGAGTGGACATCAGCGCACCAGCCCGGTCCGGTTGATCAGGGTGTCCAGCACGGAGTCCATGGTGGTCATGACCCGGGCCGCAGCCTCGTAGGCGCGCTGGGCAGCGACCATGTTCACGGTCTCCTCGTCGAAGTTGACACCGGTGAACTGCTCGCGCGAGCCCTGCACCTGCGCGGTCAGGAGCTGCTGGGTCGCGCTGCTGCGCCTGCTCGTCAGCACCTCGGTGCCGAACCCGTTGACCAGCCGTTGGTAGGCGAGGTCCGCCACCTGGAGGTCGCCCAGCGCGTCCGCCACTCCCCCGTCGAGGACTCCCGCCGCGGTCGAGGCGGCCACGGCGGCGGGGTCGGTGATCGCGACCTGGAGCGACCCGGCGGCGCCGGCGGCGCTGTAGGAGAAGAAGGGCTGGCCGGGGTTGCCGTCGAGGTCGAAGCCCGTGGTGTGGAGGGCGTTGACGGAGTCCGCGAGCTGTTGGGCGACCGAGTCGAGCCCGGCGAGATACGTGGGCAGGGTCGTCGTCAGCAGCTCGCCCACCGCACCGAGCTCGCCGCCCACGGCGGAGGGGATCACCGTCGCGGTGCCCGAGGTCCCGGTGATCGAGAACATGAGCGGGTTGCCATCGTCGGAGCCGTCGGCCGCGATGCCGCCGGCCACCGCGAGCGTGGCCGCGGTCTTCCCGGCCACCAGCGAGACCCCGCCGACGGTGACGTCCAGTCCGCCGTTGGGCTGCACGGTCGCGTCCCCACCGGTGAGCCTGGCGAGGTTGAGCGCGAGGACGTCCCGCTGGTCGAGGAGGTCGGAGGCGTCCACCCCGGCGGCCCGGGCGTCGGCGATGTTGCCGTTGACCGAGGCCAGGTCCCGAGCCGTCGCGTTGATCTCGGCCACCAGGTCGAGCGCGTGGTGGCGCTGGTCGGTCAGCTCGGTCGTGATGTTCCCCGCCTGGACCCGGACGGCGTCGGCGAGGGCCTGACCGGTCGCGAGCACCTGGCTGCGGGAGGCGGTCTGCTCGGGGTGGGTCTGCAGGTCCTGCCAGGAGTTGCGGAAGTCCGCGAGCGCCGCGGCCACGCCCATGTCACCCGGCTCCCCGATGCCGCTCTCGACCCGGTCGAGCACGGTGACCCGGGTGTCGAAGTAGGACTGCTTCGCGTTCTCGCGCCGGGACCGAGCCTCGAGGAACGGGTCGGACATGCGTGAGATGGTCGCCGCTGACACCCCGTCGCCCGCGCCCTCGTAGCGAGACCACATGGCGACCTGCGTGGGGCTGCCGACGGACATGGCCTCGGCGCGGCGCCGTACGTAGCCCTCGCTGTTCACGTTGGCGATGTTGTTGCTCGCCACGTCCATGGCCAGGCGCTGGTAGCGCAACGCACTCAGTGCGCTGTTCAGGGAGGAGAGCGTGCCACTCACGGGCCGACCGCCTCAGAACGTCCGGTCGACACGCACGGGTCCGCCGGAGGCGCTCACCACGGCACTGCCGTCCGCGGCGTACCCCTCGGTGGCCTCACCCAGCGCGAGCAGGGTCTCCCGGGCCGACCGGTAGCCGCTCGTGATCAGCTCGCGGTTGGCGTCGGCGAGCTCGGTGATCGACTGCATGGTCAGCAACAGGGCCGCGCGGTGGTCGCCGAGCATCTCCGACCAGGGCTCCTGGGCCCGGCTCGCCAGCTCCGTCAGCGACGGGTTGGGCGCCAGCCCCAGCGCGGCGGCGGCCTCGTCCGCGGCGACGGCGCGCAGGACCTCGGTCTTCCGCATCGACTCGAGCACGGACTCGACGTCCAGAGCGGCGCGTAGCAGCCAGCGGGTGCGGCCGGTCGCCAGGATCAGCTGCTCGACCTCGAGGGCGTAGTGCAACCCTTCGAGCAGCTCGCGCTGCTGCCAGAGCACCTGGGAGAGGCGCTGCAACGACGTCGTCATGGTCGGCCTTTCTGGTGCCGGAAGGTCGAGGCCCGTCTCCCCGACCCATGCCTGATCGGCGAGCCGGTAGCGCACCTGAGAGGTTCGTGACGGGCAATCTCCCGAACCACTCGACCGGCATGCCCGAACGAACTTTCAGGTAGCCCGATCGGGTGGTCCCGCATAGCCCGTCCCGCTTGTCCGTTCGGTGGAGCGCGGATTGACGCCTTGGTACCACCGAAGCCACAGCATGCGCGCCTGATGCGAAACGCCTGCGCGACCGATCCTTGAAATATGGATCACACGCGCGTCGCGACCCAGCCGGCCGGCGGGATGAACAGTGAGGAACTGGTCGAGCAGCACCTCCCCCTGGTGGGTCACATCGTGCGCGAGACGGCGGCCCGGGTCCCGGCCCACGTCGACAAGGAGGACCTTCGATCGGCGGGGCTGGTCGCGCTGGTGACCGCCTCCCGGGCCTTCGACCCCGAGCGCGGCATCCCCTTCGCCCGGTACGCCTCCACGCGGATCCGCGGCGCGATCGTCGACGAGCTGCGCTCCGCGGACTGGGCCTCCCGCGCGGTGCGTCGGCGCGGTCGTGACATCGAGACCGTCCGCTCCACGCTCGCTGCCTCGCGGCGGCGAGCCCCTGACGACGCCGAGGTGGCCGCGGAGCTGGGGATCAGCGTCGCCGAGGTCCGGCGGTCGGCCGAGGACCTCGCCCGGGCCTCGGTGCTGTCGCTCGACATCGACGCCGACCAGACCTTCGCCGAGGTCCTGCCGACGACCGAGCCGACCCCCGACGTCCAGCTGGAGAAGCGCGAGCGCCTCGAGTACCTCGACGAGGCCATCTGCGAGCTCCCTGACCGGCTGCGCCTGGTCATCCGGGGCTACTTCATCGACGAGCGCCCCATGGCGGAGCTGGCCGACGAGCTGGGCGTCACCGAGTCGCGGATCTCCCAGATGCGGGCCGAGGCGCTGGTCCTGCTCAAGGACGCCCTCAACCACGCCCTCGACCCGGACCTGGTCGCCCAGCCCGCTCGACCGGACGGGTGCGCCGCTCGCCGCCGCGACACCTACTTCCGCGCCGTGGCGGAGCGGCACGCCGCCAACCAGGCACGGCCCCGGGTGCGCCGAGCCGTCCTCGACGGGATCGCCTGAGCCCTCGGAGGTCCAGACCGGCTCGAGGCAATCCCTCAGGTCGGAGCGGACCACGCCGAACAGGGTGGGCGACGGAGCCCACGGACGGACTCCAGCACCACCGACTCACACCAAGGAAGGAACCATCATGAGTCTCCGCATCAACCAGAACATCGACGCCTTCAACTCCTACCGCAACCTGTCGGTCACGCAGGGCCAGATGTCCAAGTCGCTGGAGAAGCTGTCCAGCGGCTACCGCATCAACCGGGCCGCCGACGACGCGGCCGGCCTCGCCATCTCCGAGGGCCTGCGCTCGCAGGCCGGCGGTCTCAAGGTCGCCGTCCGCAACGCGCAGGACGGCATCTCGGTCGTGCAGACCGCGGAAGGCGCCCTGACGGAGGTCCACTCGATCCTCCAGCGCATGCGTGACCTCGCCGTCCAGGCGGGCAACGACACCAACAACAGCGACGCCCGCACAGCGATCACCGGTGAGGCGACGCAGCTGCAGGCGGAGCTGGAGCGGATCGCCGGTTCCACGAACTTCAACGGCACCAAGCTGCTCGACGGCAGCGCCAACACCCTGAACTTCCAGGTGGGTGCCGGCTCGTCGTCCGCGGACAACGTGATCTCGTTCAACTTCGACGTCGCGGACGTGGCCTCGGTCGCGGACGCGCTGGCGAACGGCGGCGGCAACTCCTACGCCGTCCTCACGCCGACCACCGTGGCGGGCAACTGGGCGTTCTCCACCACCGGCGTCGTCGCCTCCTCCACGGTCGACATGGGCACCGCGGGTGACCACAAGACCGTCCAGGACGTCGCGGACCACCTCAACAACGACTCCGGCTTCTCGGCGTCGTTCCGGGCCAGCGTCGACCAGGACAACCAGCTCGTGGTCAACGCGACCAACGGCGGCACCCTGGCCACCACGGCCCCGGGCACCGGTGGCGCGGCCGGCTCGGCCATCGCCGGCGGGATCTCGTTCAGCACCGGAGCCAACGCTCGCGCCGCGGTCGCCGCCATCGACACGCAGATCCAGAACATCTCCACCGCGCGTGCCGGTCTCGGTGCGGTGCAGAACCGGTTCGAGCACACCATCAACAACCTCAACGTCGCGGTCGAGAACGTGACCGCGTCGGAGAGCCGGATCCGCGACACCGACATGGCTCAGGAGATGATGCAGTTCACCCGCTCGCAGATCCTGTCCCAGGCCGGCACCGCGATGCTCGCCCAGGCGAACTCGGCGCCGCAGAGCGTGCTGTCGCTGCTGCGCGGCTGATCCCGCCACGGGGGCGTCGACCGGCTGCTGATCCCTACACCAGCAGCCGGTCGGCGTTCTCGCCACCACGACACCAGCCGACCAGCGCCCGGAGGAGGAGCTCATGGTCAGCAGCGCCAGCATCAGCGGGCTCGCCTCGGGGTTGGACACCGACACGATCGTCACCCAGCTCATGCAGCTGGAGGCTCTCCCCCAGACCCGGCTGAAGCAGCGGGTGTCCACCGAGAAGAGCCTCGTCACCACCCTGCACGCCCTCAACACCAAGACCGCTCTCCTGGCCAGCAAGGCCGCAGACCTGGCCAAGGCCGCCACCTGGTCCGCCGTGACCAGCACGTCGACGAACGCCGCTGTCCGGGTCAGCGGCACGACCACCGCCGAGCCGGTCCGGCTGAACGTGACGGTCACCTCGGTCGCTCGTACCCACCAGCTCGGCTTCACCCAGGCCGCGGCCCTCACCGACCCGGTGACCGGTGCCTCCACCAAGGTCCGGCTGGACCGCTTCGACGGCACCCCGGTGGACCTCGAGACCGGCGACGGCACCCTCAAGAGCCTGGCCGCGGCCATCAACGACCCTGCCAACGACACCGGGCTGCGCGCGACCACGATCAAGACGACCGGCGGCTACCGCCTGCTGGTCGAGTCAGCGGAGACCGGTGCCGCCAAGGACTTCGACCTCACCGCACTCGACGGGTCGCCACTGCTCGGCGGGGCCACCGTCCGGGCCGGCGCCGACGCGGCGCTCGACCTCGGGTCGGGCATCTCGGTGACCTCCGCCACCAACACCTTCGCCGACATCGTCCCGGGCGTGACGATCACCCTCGGGTCCGACGCGGTGCCCGGCACGGTCTCGACCGTCGACGTATCGCGCAACACCACGAAGCTGAGCGCGGCCTTGACCGACCTGGTGGCCGCCATGAACTCGGTGCTCTCCGAGATCGACACCCAGACGGGCTACGACGCCACGACCAAGAAGGCGGGGCCCCTGGCCGGCGACGGCTCGGTCCGGACGCTCCGCAGCTCGGTCCTGAACACCATCTTCCCCACCGCGAGCTCGGAGTCCCTGGCCTCGATCGGCCTCCAGACCGATCGATCCGGCAAGGTCACGTTCGACGCGGCCACGTTCGCCTCGGCCTACGCCACCGACCCGGCGGGCACGGCGGCCCGGTTCACCGACGCCACCGACGGGTTCGCCGTCCGCCTGGCCGGCGTGGCCAAGGCCGCCAGCGACCCCCTCGGCGGCACGATCACGAACTCCATCCTCGGCCGCAACTCCGGCATCGACCGGCTGCAGGCCCGCGTGGACGACTGGGACGTCCGGCTGGAGAAGCGGCAGGAGAGCCTCAAGCGGCAGTTCACGGCGCTCGAGACGGCCATGAACCAGATGTCCACCCAGTCCAGCTGGCTCAGCAGCCAGCTCTCCTCGCTCTCGAGCAACTCGTCCTCCTGACCCGACCACCTCCGACCACACAC
>NZ_JAEMSS010000135.1 GCF_016462705.1 Nocardioides sp.
ATCGAGAGGCTGCGGCCGGACGTCGTGCTCATGGACATCCGGATGCCCCGGCTCGACGGCCTGGCCGCCACCCGGGCCCTGCACAGCCGGTCCGACCCGCCCCGCGTCATCGTGCTGACCACCTTCGACGCGGACGACAACGTGGTCGACGCGCTGGCTGCCGGCGCCGACGGCTTCCTGCTCAAGGACACCCCGCCGCCGCAGATCATCGCGGCGATCCGTGCCGTGGCCGCCGGTGACCCGATGCTGTCGCCGTCGGTCACACGCACGCTGATCCAGCGGCTCCGTGACGACGCCGACGACGACCGCAGCGAGACCGCGATCCGCCGGCTCGCCGTGCTGACCGAGCGCGAGCACGACGTCGCGCTCGCCGTCGGCCGCGGCCTCAGCAACGCCGAGATCGCCGGCGAGCTGCACCTGTCGGTGCCGACGGTCAAGGCCCACGTCTCCCGGCTGTTCGAGAAGCTGCAGGTGACCAACCGCGTGCAGATCGCGATCTGCGTCCACGACGCCGGGCTGGCCTGAGCGGCAGCCCACACCTAGAGCTCGTACGTCGCGCCCGTGCGGGCCAGCTCGGCGGGCCCGTCCCAGGCTGCCCGCGCATCGGCCAGCTGGTCCTGTTTGTCGAACCACGGCGGGATGTGGGTGAGGACCAGGCGGCCGACGCCGGTCCGGGCCGCGAGCTCGCCGCAGTCCGTGCCGGTGAGGTGGATCTCCGGCGGGTTGTCGTCGCCAGCGCGGAACGACGCCTCGGCGAGCAGCAGGTCGACGTCCGTCGCGACCCGGTCGAGGGCCTCGCAGGGAGCGGTGTCCCCGGTGTAGGCGACGGTCGCGCCCCCGGCGGTGACCCGCAGGCCGTAGGCCTCCACCGGGTGCAGGACCGGGATCGCCTCGATGGTGAACGGTCCGACCGAGAACGAGGTGTCGTAGGTGCGGAAGTCGAACTCGTGGGCCATGCCGGGCCCGTCGGGCAGGTCGTAGGCGCGGGCCATCCGCTCCCCCGTGCCGCCCGGCCCGTAGACCGGGAGCCGCGGCTGGGAGCCGAGCGGGTGGTACTTCCGCAGCACGTAGAAGCCGCACAGGTCGAGGCAGTGGTCCGGGTGCAGGTGGCTCAGGGCCACCGCGTCGATCGACAGCGGGTCGGCGTAGTGGTGCAGCGCCCCCAGCGCCCCGCTCCCGAGGTCGAGCAGGATCCGCCAGGTCCGGCCGTCGTCCGGGTCCTCCTGCTCGAGGAGGTAGCAGCTGGCCGGCGAGTCCGGCCCGGGGTAGGACCCCGAGCAACCCACGACGGTGAGCCTCACGAGAGCCCCCCGGCGTACTGGGTGGCCGCCATCAGCTCTGCCCCGAGGAACCGCCGGCCGATCCGCTCGAACTCCGCGGGCGCCCCCGTCGTGGCGAAGTGGTACGTCGGCTCCCCGCCCGGGCGCATCAGGCCCGTGCTCACGAGCATCCGGTAGACGTCCTTGGCGCACTCCTCGGCGCTGCTCACCAACGTGACGCCGTCGCCCATCACGTAGGAGATCACGCCGGTGAGCAGCGGGTAGTGCGTGCACCCGAGGATGAGCGTGTCGACGCCGGCGGAGGTCAACGGGTCGAGGTAGGTGTGCGCGGCGGCCAGCAGCTCGTCGCCGCCGGTCACGCCGGCCTCGACGAAGTCCACGAACAGCGGGCACGCCTGGGTGGTCAGCTCCACGTGGGGCGCAGCCGCGAACGCGTCCTCGTAGGCCATCGACTCCGCCGTCGCCCGGGTGCAGATGACCCCGATCCGTCCGGTCCGGCTGGCGGCGACCGCGCGCCGGGTCGCGGGGTAGATCACCTCGACCACGGGGACGTCGTAGCGCTCCCGGGCGTCCCGGAGCATCGCCGCGCTGGCCGAGTTGCAGGCGATGACCAGCGCCTTGACCCCCTCGGCGTAGAGGTGGTCCAGGCACTCGAGCGCGTACTCGCGCACCTCGCCGATCGGCTTGGGGCCGTAGGGCTGGCGCGCGGTGTCGCCGAGGTAGCGCACCGACTCGTGCGGCAGCTGGTCGATGACCGACCGGGCCACCGTGAGGCCACCGAAACCGGAGTCGAAGATCCCGATCGGGGCGTCGGCGTCGGGGGCGTCGGCGTCGTCGGGCACGGGAGGCGGCACAACAGGAGAGCGTAGGTCGTCCACCCGCCCCGGGCACGGGGTCGTCGCGCACGTCACGTACGCCGGTGACATCACGATTTCGGGGTGCGTGTTCGCCGGTTGGCGGGACAATGCCCGGAATCGGGTAGAGGCTTGCCCCATGGGCGACACGAGCGAGCAGGTCCTGGGGACCGCCGAGCAGGAGGTGCAGCGCCGCCTCGAGGCCGAGGCGCAGCTCAACGACCTGCGGCTCCGGGTCGACAACGCCCAGCAGCTGGCCAACATGGGCGACTACGACTGGCACATGCCGACCGACACCAACCGCTGGTCCGACCAGCTCTACCGGATCTACGGCTACGAGCCGCAGTCGTTCAACCCCAGCTACGAGCGGTTCCTGTCGTTCCTGCACCCGGACGACCGCGAGCACGTCCAAGCCGTCCACCAACAGGCCCTGGCCACCGGTGAGCCCTACGAGATGACCGAGCGCATCGTCCGCCCGGACGGTGAGCTCCGCTACCTGTCGACCAACGGCCAGGTGCTCTTCGACGAGGACGGCAGTCCCGTCCGGATGCGCGGGACGTGCATCGACATCACCGAGCGGGTCCTCGCGGAGCGGGAGCGCGAGGAGCACGCCGCCCGCGCCCAGGCGGAGCGGATGCGGCGCCGCGCGGCCCTGGAGATCAACGACAACGTCGTGCAGGGCCTGACCGCGGCGCTGTACGCGCTCGAGGTCGACGACGACAACTCGGCTCGCGGCTACGTGCTGCGCACCCTCGACGCGGCGCGGCAGGTCATCACCGACCTCAGCACGCCCCTGGAGGGCGACGAGTTCCAGCCGGGCGACCTGGTGCGGGAGAACGCCGCCGAGCTGCCCGAACAGCCCGAACAGCCCGCCTAGTCGAACAGCCGCGGCTGCGGCGGGCCCAGGCTCGGGTCGACGCCGTCGAAGAGGCTGCTCACGGACTCCCCGGCGTGGATCCGGTCGATGGCAGCCGCGAACAGCCCGGCCACGGACCGCACCTCGAGCGCGGGCCAGTCCGCCGGCGGCGGAACCGTGTCCGTGGTGACGACCTCGGAGATCATCGGGTGCTCGCGGAGCCGCTCCAGCGCCTTGCCGACGAACAGGCCGTGCGTGCAGGCGACCGCCGCCTCCGTGCAGCCGTGCTCCGCGAGCCGCTCCAGCAGCTCGACGATGGAGCCGCCGGTGGCGATCTCGTCGTCGAGGACGATGGCCCGCTTGCCCTGCACGTCGCCGACGATGTTGTCGATCACGACCTGGTCGTCGGCCAGCCGCTTCTTCGAGCCGGCCGCCACCGGGGTGCCCAGCAGCCGCGCGAACTGGCTCGCGGTCTTGGCGTTGCCGAAGTCGGGCGAGACGACGACCGTGTCACTGAGGTCCTGGCCGAGGAAGTGGTCGGCCAGGACGCCGAGCGCGGTCAGGTGGTCGACGGGCACCGAGAAGAAGGCGTGCACCTGCGGCGCGTGCAACGTCATGGTGATGACCCGGTCGACGCCGGCGGCGCTGAGCATGTCGGCGACCAGCTTGCCGCCGATGGACAGCCGGGATGCGTCCTTCTTGTCCGAGCGCGCGTAGGCGTAGTAGGGGATCACCGCGGTGATCTGCTGGGCCGACGCCCCACGGGCCGCGTCGATCATCAGCAGCAGCTCCATCAGGTGCTCCTGGGTCGGCGGCACCAGCGGCTGGACGATGTAGACGTCGCGCTGACGGCAGTTGGCCTGCAGCTGCGCCTGGAGGCAGTCGTTGCTGAACCGGGTCAGCTCGACCGAGCTGAGGTCGACACCGAGCTCCTCGCAGATGGCCTTGGCGAGCGGGCGGTGGGCACTGCCGCTGAAGACCACGATCTCGCGCATTCGGTGCCCGGCTCCCGCTAGTCGACGACTGTGTGTGCGACCGGGCGAGAGTAACCAGCGGGGGCGCCGTACGCCATGGCCCGTCCGGGCCCTGGAGTCCGGCTGGCCAGCTCGCGGGCCGTCGGCCACGGGTTGAACCGGCAGCCGGCGAGCCCCTTCGACTGCTGCATCATCACCGGCGCCGGCCGTCCGGGGCCGGGGCAGCCCGCGTGGCCGAGCCCCAGGAAGTGGCCGGACTCGTGGTTGACCACCATGTGCCGGTAGTCGCGCAGGGCGCCGTTGGCGGCGTTCCACGCAGGCGACGCGTGCTTCCACCGCTCCTGGTTGATGATCACGTAGCGCCCGACCCGGCAGCTCCACTCGCTGCTGCAGCCCGACGAGAAGCTCGGCACCAGGCTGGCCGCGCTGAGGACGAGCGTCATCGAGCCGCCCCGGGCCACCCGCCGGAACTCGATGCCGGCGCCCCGCCAGCCTCGCGGGTCGTCGAAGGTCTGCTGGGCCTGGCGGACGAAGGTCTTGAGACTGGTCGTGAGCGCGCCGCGGGTCTCCACGTGGTAGCGGACCGTGCGCCGGGCGTCGACGCGGTGCCGGACCCGCTCGGTGCGGTCCGTGGTGACCGTCAGCGTCGTGTAGCCGGGTGCCTTGGCCGTGATCGCCACCCGCAGCCTGGTGCCGACGTCCTGGACGGCGACGGGGTGACGGCGCCCCGTCTCACCCTCGATCGGGCGGCCGAAGCGCAGCCACTGGTAGCTGATCCGGGTGGGCTCGGCCGACCAGCTGCCGCCCTTCGCGACGAGGGTCCGGGTGAACCGCGGCTCGCCCACGATCTTCTGGCCGCCCTTCGCCTTCAGGGTCGCGCGCGCGACCTTCTCGGTCTCGGGCGAGACGGCGGCCGCGGTGGTGCTCCCGTCGCTGGCGGTCACCTCGACCGACAGCCGGCGGCCCAGGTCGTCGAGCCCGGGCACGTAGGTCTGCTGGTCCGCTCCGGCGATGGGCTGGCCGTCGCGCAGCCAGCGGTAGGCGTACGACGTCGGCGCGGGCGTCCAGGTGCCGGGCTGGGCGGTCAGCGTGGCGGCGTACTCAGGGGTGCCGGTGATGCTCGGTGGGACGGTGTTGACGGGCGCGGCGTCGGCCGGTGACGTCCAGACCGAGACTCCGGCGACGGCGAGGACCAGGGCGAGCAGGGCGCGTCTCATCGAGAACAGCCTAGGCAGGCTAGGCCCAGAGCTGCCCCTCGAGCGCGTCCTCGGCCTCGTCGACGGTGCCCTCGTAGGCCCCCGTCGAGAGGTACTTCCAACCGCCGTCGCAGACGACGAACGCGATGTCGGCGGGCTCGCCCGCCTTGACCGCCTTGGCGGCCTGGCCCAGCGCGGCGTGCAGGATGGCCCCGGTCGAGATGCCGGCGAAGATGCCCTCGAGCTCCAGGAGCTCCCGCACCCGGCGTACGGCGTCGCGCGGGCCGACCGAGAACCGGGCGTCGATGAGCGTCTCGTCGTAGAGCTCGGGGACGAAGCCCTCGTCGAGGTTGCGCAGGCCGTAGACCAGCTCGCCGTAACGGGGCTCGGCGGCCACGATCCGCACCTCAGGCTTGGCCTGGCGGAAGAACCGGCTGACGCCCATCAGCGTCCCGGTGGTGCCGAGGCCGGCCACGAAGTGGGTGACGCTCGGGAGGTCGGCCAGGATCTCCGGCCCGATGCCTTCCTGGTGGGCGAGGGCGTTGGCCTCGTTGCCGTACTGGTAGAGCATCACCCAGTCCGGGTGCTCCTCGGCGACCTGCTTGGCCACCCGGACGGCCTCGTTGGAGCCGCCGGCCGCGGGCGAGGTGATGATCTCCGCGCCCCACATCCGCAGCAGCTGGCGGCGCTCCTCGGAGGTGTTCTCCGGCATCACGCAGACCAGCCGGTAGCCCTTGAGCTTGGCCGCCATGGCCAGCGAGATGCCGGTGTTGCCCGAGGTCGGCTCGAGGATCGTGCAGCCCGGGCGCAGCAGGCCGGCCTTCTCGGCCTCCTCGACCATGCGGAGCGCCGGACGGTCCTTGATCGACCCGGTCGGGTTGCGGTCCTCGAGCTTGGCCCACAGGCGGACGTCGGCGCTCGGCGACAGGGCGGGCAGCCCGATCAGCGGCGTACCGCCGACCGAGGCGAGGAGGTTGTCGTACCGGGTCATCCGGGGGTCAGCCGCCGGCGACGGCCGGCAGGACGACGACCTGGTCGCCGTCGCTCAGCTCGGCCTCGAGCCCACCGATGAACCGGACGTCCTCGTCGTTGATGTAGACGTTGACGAACCGGCGCAGGTCGCCGTTCTCGACGAGGCGCTCCTTGAGGCCGGGGTGGTTGGCCTCGAGGTCGTCGATGAGCGCGCTGAGGCTGCCACCCTGCGCGTCGACGGCCTTGGCGCCGTCGGTGTAGGTGCGCAGGATCGTGGGGATGCGGACCTCGATGGCCATCAGACTGAACTCTCCGTCATGGGGGTTGGGGCAGGTAGCTGGTCGACGACCGTGACCTCTTCCTCGGTCACCTCGCCGTCGACGATCCGATACGACCTGAACTCCACCGGACCCTCGTTATTCCCGTGCTCACGTGTGCTGACCAGCACGTAGTGGGCATGGGGCTCGCTGGCCAGGCCGATGTCGGTGCGGCTCGGGTAGGCCTCGGTGGCGGTGTGGGAGTGGTAGACGACCACCGGCTCCTCGTCGTTGTCGTCCATCTCGCGGTAGAGCCGGAGCAGGTCGCCGGAGTCGAACTCGTAGAACGTCGGGCTGCCGGCGGCGTTGACCATCTCGATGAACCGCTCCGGCCGGTCACTGCCCTCGGGGCCAGCGACCACACCGCACGCCTCGTCGGGGTGGTCCCGCTTGGCGTGCGCCACGATGGCGTCGTACGTCGCCTGGTCGATCGTCAGCACGTGCTCAAGGGTATGGCGTCACCCTGGGGGTCCTGACCGACGTCTCGCGCATGGTGGCCGCCGGCCCCGACGGGCTAACGGGCGCCCCAGGTCTCCTGCAGCACCGCGCGGTGGGTGGGCAGCGCCTGGTCATGGACCCGCTGGCCCTTGTCGGTCAGCCGGACGAAGACGCCCCGACGGTCGTCGTCGCAGATGCTCCGCTCGACCAGCCCGTCGCGCTCCAGCCGGGCGACCGCCCGGGACAGCGCACTCTGGCTCAGGTGGATGTCGCCCGACAGGTCGTTCATCCGGTACTTGCCGCAGTTGGCGTCCACCAGCCGGTCGAGTGTCTCGAACTCGCTCAGCCCGATGTGGTGCCGGTCCTCCAGTGCCTTCTCGAGCGCGGAGCTGACCGCGGCGTGGCGCTCGAGCAGGGCCCGCCACTCGTCCACCAGTCCCGCTCGACCCATGCGCGCAGGATAGTGCGCACAACCAATCGATGCAACCACATTATTTGCTCTTGCATTGAATGCATGCGCATGGAATTCTCAGGTGAGTGACCTCACCAACCACTACTCACCCAGCCACCTCCGCCGGCGCCACCAGCTGGGGCCCGCGCACCTGGGCGATGCTGATCACCCTCTGCATCGTCCTGTTCCTCGACGGACTCGACGTCTCGATGATCGGCGTCGCACTCCCGTCGATCGGCGACGAGCTCGACCTGTCGACGTCCTCCCTGCAGTGGCTCGTCAGCGGCTACGTCCTCGGGTACGGCGGCCTGCTGCTGCTCGGTGGTCGCACCGCGGACCTGTTCGGACGCCGGAAGGTCTTCCTCATCGCGCTCGCCGTGTTCGCGCTGGCCTCACTGGCCGGCGGCCTGGTCAGCAGCGGGCCGCTGCTGATCCTCACCCGCTTCGTCAAGGGCCTGGCCGCGGCGTTCACCGCACCGACCGGGTCCCCATCATCACCACCAACTTCGCCGAGGGCCCGGCCCGCAACAAGGCGCTGTCGATCTACACGGTCTTCGGTGCGGGCGGCTACTCCTGCGGGCTGCTGTTCGGCGGCCTGATGACCGGCGTCGGCTGGCGCTGGACCTTCCTGCTGCCGGTGCCGATCGCGCTCGCGGCACTGGCTGCGGCGTTCCTGCTGCTGCCGAAGGACCGGCCGGCCGAGGAAGGGGGCCACGACCTCCTGGGTGCCGCGCTCTCCACCGGTGCGATGCTGCTGCTCGTCTACACGGTCGTCGCCGCACCGGAGGTCGGCTGGGCGTCGGCCCGCACCGTCGCCTCGTTCGTCCTGGTCGCTGCCCTCGTCGCTGGCTTCGTCGTCGCGGAGAGCCGGGTCAGGCACCCGCTGATCCGGCTCGGCATCCTGCGCAAGGCGACGCTGGTCCGTGCCAGCCTGGCCATCGTCGCGGTGGCCGGCTCCTACTTCAGCTGGCAGTTCATCGTGACGCTCTACCTGCAGGGCACCCTGGGCTGGTCGCCGTTGGAGCTCGCGCTCGCCCTGCTCCCGGTCGGCGTCATGGTGGCCGCGTCCGCCGTGTTCTCCGACAAGCTGGTCAACCGCTTCGGCACGTCCCGGATCATCGCGGTCACCATGGCCGTGATGGCGGTCGGCTACCTGCTCTTCCTGCGGGTGGACACCTCTCCGTCGTACCCGACCCTGCTGCTGCCCGCGCTGCTGCTCATCGGCGTCGGCTGGATCGGCTTCCCCGCGATCAACATCCAGGCGACCACCGGGGTCGACGACGAGGAGCAGGGCCTCGCGGCCGGCGTGCTGCAGACGTCGATGCAGGTCGGCGCGGCCGTGGTCCTCGCCGTGACCACTGCCCTGATCGCGTCGGGCGCCGAAGGCGCGACCACGCAGCAGGCAGCGCTGGACAGCTTCCGGCCGGGGCTGGTCTTCGCGGCGATCGTCGCGATCGTCGGTGCGCTCGTCGCCGGCCTCGGGCTGCTGGTGCGCAGCCCGGCAGCCGAACCGGAGCCGCTCGCCGAGCCCGAGCCGGACTACGTCACTCCTGCCGCGTGACCTCGAACCTGGCGGCGGGGCTGTCGGCGAGCGCGTGCGCGATCCGCTCTCGCAGGAAGTCCCGCATCGGCGGGAGGGCGCCGACCGGCCACCAGCCGACGTCGAGGTTCTCGTCGTCGTTGACCCGCGCCTCACCGCCGACCCACGAGCAGGCGAAGGTGAGGTCGAGGTAGACGCCCAGGTCACCGTTGGCGTGGGTGACCTGGGGACTGGCACCGACCGAGGCGAGCCGGTCGACGCTGATGTGGACCGCGGCCTCCTCGTAGGCCTCGCGCGCGGCCCCGACCGCGGGCTCCTCCCCCGGGTCGAGGATCCCGGTGATCGGCGCCCACTGGCCGTTGTCGGCGCGCAGCGTCAGCAGGATCTCGCGGGAGTCCGCCTCACCTCGGCAGACCACGGCCGTCACGGCCGGCAGCCACAGCTGGCGGGTCCCGACGAGCTCCCGGAGCTCGGCCACGAAGGGAGGGATGGGCACGCCTGCGATTGTCCACGGGTGCCGGAGCGCACGGGGTGCGGGCCTGGCTCACTCGTCGCGTGCGGCGCCGGTCCGTCCGTCCGCGGTCTCTCCGGAGCGCACCTCGGCGCCACTGGCGCCGGTGTCGCCGGTCTCGTCGCCGCCGGCGCGGCCTACGAACTCCGCGCTCTCGGTGGTTCCGGTCGTGCTGTTGGCGTCCATGGTGGGCGCGTCGGACCCGCCACCCGTCTCCCGGGCGCCGGCGTTGGCCGGGTCGGCGGGAGCGTCCTGCTCACCGCGGCGCCGCGCGGTCCCGTCGCGGGACAGGAGACCGGCCAGCCGTTCGAGGAAGCTCATACCCCCCGGTAACCCGTGAGGTCGGCTTTGTCACGGGAGGCGTCCTCACCCGTCGGGAGGCGGACGTTCTCGCCTCGGTGTCGGCACGAACCCGTGCCTCAGGCCCCAGAGCACGGCCTGGGAGCGGGTTCGCGCACCGATCTTCCGGTATCCCGTGCGAATGTAGGTCTTGACCGAGTTGATGCTCAGGTAGAGCTGCTGGGCGATCTCGTTGTTGCTCATGCCCCGGCAGATCAACGTGAGGATCTCGGCCTCACGCTCGCTCAAGCCGTTCCGGCGGCCTGGCCAGTCGCCCACTGCCTGCTCCGCGCCCTGGGCGGCGTCGACCTCCACCACGCGCTCGCCGGCCCGGACCCGCTCGAGCGCGGCCACCAACGTGGCACCGCTGACGCCCTTGTGCACGTAGCCGGCCACACCCTGGTCGAGCGCTGCCTCGACGACGTCGGGGTCGGCGGCGAAGGCGAAGACCACGACGGGAGACGACGTCGACTCCACGAACTCGCGCAGGTCGTCGACCATGCCGAAGGCGTCCTTGAGCACCACGTCCACGTCGTCGGGCGGGTCGCGCAGCGAGTCGAGCTCGACCACCTGCACCCGGTCGCGGTGGTCGGCGAGCATGGCTGCCAGACCCTGCACGACGATGGCGTGGTCGTCGACCAGGGCGACCCGCACGGGCGTGCCGGGGTCGCTCATGGCTCGCCACCGAAGAGCGTGATGACCGCGTGCGCGATCCGGGACGGCGCCACGCCGGCGCGCGCCGCCGACGCCTCCAGACGGGACCGGGCAGTGTCCGCGGACAGGCCGGCGTACGCCGCCAGCAGCCCGACGGCTGTGTCCATGCGGGCTCGGGCCCGCTGGTGGGCCGGGGCCTGCTCGGCCCGCAGCCGGGTCGAGAACGTCAGGTCGGCGTTCTCGATCGCTCCGGGAGCCCAGCCGCCGAGCATCTGGGCGAGCTGCTCGTGGTGACCGCTGAACGCGTGGCCGGAGGCGGCGTAGAGGTTCACGCTGCCGACCACCTCCTCCTCGCGCACGATCGGCAGCGTGAGGGTGCTCGCCACCACGCCGGACGCACCGGCCAGGGCGAAGATCCGCCACCGTTCCTCGTCGAGCAGGTCCTCGTCGTTGAGCTCCACCACCGCGCCTTCTCGCACCGCCTCCAGGCAGGGCCCGTCACCGAGGTACTGCAGGGCGTCGAGAACGGCGATCTCCGGTTCGGTGGCCACCAGCGTGAGCGCCAGCTCGTCCTCGAGGATGGCGATGCTCATGCCGATGCAGTCCGGCACGAGCTCCTGCACCTCGGTGCTGACCGCCCGGAGGCGGTCGAGCAGGTCGTCGTCCTCCATCACGGCGTCCCGCTCGCGCATCGCCTCGACGCTCTCGGGAATCGGTTCCATCCCACCCTCCTCAGGGCTCGCGGCGCCGGTGCACCGGGCCGTCCGTGGCCAGGTGCCGGACCGTGTCGACGAGGGAACGGCGGCGCAGCACCGGCGTGGGGGCGCTGTGCCGGTAGAGGAGTCCTTCCACGACCTCCGCCAGCAGGTCCACGGTGGACACCCGGGCGTTCCAGCCCAGCTCGAGCTCGGCCCGGTCGGTCGAGAGGAGAGGGACCGAGTAGGCAAGGTCGAGCCAGCCGGGGTCGAGCTGCGCGAGCCGGGCGTGCCACGCGCCAGCGAGGACGGCCCTCAGCACCCGAGCCGGCACCGGCACCAACCGCGCGGTCAGCGCCAGCGCCGCCATCTCTGCGGTCACCGGGCGGTCGGCCGCCAGGTTGAACGCGCCGCCCGGCGTGCGGTCCAGGACCCGGCTGACGGCGTCCACCACGTCGGTGACGTGGACGACCGGCACCTCGAGTCGCGGGTCGAGCGGGAGCACCGGCAGGTGCCCGATCAGCCTGGCGGGGACGTAACCCGGCACGCCGTAGCGGAGCAGTGAGCTGCCCGCCGCGCCCTGTCCGACGATGCCCGGCCGCAACCGGGTGACCACCAGCTCGGGATGGCGTCCCTCGAGATCGTCCAGCAGCCGCTCGGCCGCGGCCTTGTGCCTGCTGTACGGCGAGGTGGGCGCGCCTGCGGTGGGCCACGACTCGGGCACGGGTTGCGGCCCGGTGCGGGGCGAGTAGGCGCCCACCGACGACATGTGCACGAGGTGCGGG
>NZ_JAEMSS010000136.1 GCF_016462705.1 Nocardioides sp.
ACCTCGATGTTCTTGATCAGCTTGGCGAACATCTTGCCGCGCTTGGCGTCGACGATGGCCTTCTTGTGCTTCGTGGTCGCCCACTTGGAGTGGCCAGACATGCGTCTCTCTCAACCTCACGTAAGTCCCGCGCCGGACAGGAACAGCGCGTGGATCCGGGAATCGCCACCCACCTCCGGGTGGAACGACGTAGCCATCAGCGGTCCTTGACGGACCGCGACGATCCTAC
This sequence comes from Nocardioides sp., assembly GCF_016462705.1. Taxonomy (GTDB): domain Bacteria; phylum Actinomycetota; class Actinomycetes; order Propionibacteriales; family Nocardioidaceae; genus Nocardioides. Next base: position 230 of record NZ_JAEMSS010000136.1, read on the forward strand.
CGGCGGCCGGCCCGGCCTCCACCTGGGCGAGCACGTCGACACCCTCGCCCACGTGTTCGACCCAGGGAGCCCTGATGAAGACCGCGTGGACCGGGCCGTCGACCCCGGCCACCTGCAGGTCCTCCTCGAAGGAGTCCACCTGGCGCCCGAACGCGTTGCGGCGCACCGTGATGTCGAGCCCCCCGACGGTCTCCTGCCCGACCGCGCCGTCCTCGACCCGGTCCGCGAGCAGGATCATGCCCGCGCAGGTGCCGAGCACCGGGAGCCCTGCCGCCACCCGGGCGCGCAGCGGCTCGAGCAGCTCGAACGTGCGGGCCAGCTTGGCCATGGTCGTCGACTCCCCGCCCGGGAGCACCAGGGCGTGGACCGCGGCGAGCTCGGCGGGACGGCGTACGGCGGCGGCGTCGACACCCAGGCGAGCCAGCGCCGCCAGGTGCTCGCGCACGTCGCCCTGCAGGGCGAGTACGCCGACCCGGGGTGCTCTGCTCACCGCCCGATCGTAGGGACCGCCTCGACGCTCAGCGCGGGGTGTCTCCGGGCCCGGGGGGTCGAGGGGCCCGGCGCGCCTGGACCCGGAGCGCCACACCGGCGGCCGCGACGAGCAGGACGGGCGCCAGCCAGAGCTGGGCACCGGCGGCGTCGAGGAGAGACGGAGGCCCGGCGTCCTCGGATCGGGCGCCCCTGATCCTCAGCGCCAGCCGCACGTCGTGGCTGTCGATCGTGGCCCCGACGGGCCCCGTCCCGGCGAAGGTCGCGGTCACCGTGAGGGGCAGCGTCGAGTCGGCCGCCAACCCCTCGATCCTCACCTTGCGCGGGTCCATCTCCGCGGAGAACGGCACCGCCGGCTCCCGACCCACCTGGGTGGCGAGCGCGAGGCCGCCGTCGAGCACCACCTGGTCGGTGGAGCGACAGTCGACCGTGACGTCCGCGTCGACGGGCGCCGGGCCGCTGTTCCGCACGTAGACGATCGCGCTGCGGGTCTCTCCCGGGAGCCAGGGCTGCTCCGAGGCGAACAGGTCGCCGTCGACCGCCTCGGTCCAGTGCTCGCCGTCGAGGCTGAGCCTGATGGCGTCCGCGGACTCGTCCTCGAACAGGGAGAGCACGGCGAACAGGGTCAGCGGGGCGACGACGAGGAGCATGAGGCCGACCAGGCCGAGGCCGCGATAGGACCGGCCCATGGCAGACACTCCCCCTCCCCAGCCGGTGCGCCCCCCTGACGGTGCCGCGCTGTCACCCATGGGAACGGTGGAGACGGTGCCGAGACACGCGACTTCCCACGAAAATGGCCGAACGGGGGGCCGTTCCTGACCGGTCGGACAGGAAATGGTCCGAACGGGCCATGCCCACTACCGGGGATGCCTATGCCGGACCCTGGGGCCGTGCCAGGTCGTACCCGGTCTGGACCAGGTCGAGGCGCGGGCCCCACGGGTCGGCCAGCGCGATCGGCCCGTCCGGGCCGAAGGACAGGATCCGGCCGGTGCCGGCGAGTGGCCATCCCCCCGGCTCGCCGTCGGTGGCGAAGTCCACCCACAGGTCGGCCACCTGGTCGGCCAGCGCCCCGGCGTTCGCGACAGGGGTGCCCTGGCGCTCGGTGTCGTCGAAGACGAACGCGAGCTCCGCGGTGTGCGGCGCCCCGCCGTCGGCGGCGAGCACCGGGTCCGGCGCGACGGCGAACCGGTAGAGGTACGTCGGTGCGTCGTCGGAGTGCGTCCGCGCGAGGTGACGTGCCGGTTCGGTGAACAGCAGGTCGGAGCCGAGGTGGAGGTCGCGCTGCTCGTCGCCGCCGTAGGCTGCCGTGACCTCGGGAGCCAGCCCGGTCCGCAGGGAGCCCCACACCTTCCCCGCCTCGGGTCCGAGCTGCTCCACCGGTGCGCGGGGGACCTCGCTGTCGGTGCTGCCCACGACGTAGGGGACGTCGGCCTCGTCGCCGGCCGCGAAGGTCGCCGAGACCGAGCGCGGAAGCACGTCGTCGGCGATGGGCGCCAGTCCTCCGAGGATGCCCGTCGACACCTGCATGACCGCCTCGGCGTCGAGGGCCCGCAGGTCTGCCGCCGTCGCCTCGGCCCCGACCAGCGGCCGCACGGCCTGCTCCCCCAGCGCCACAGCCGTGTCCCAGCCGAGCGCACCCTCGCGACCGAACCCGGACTGCGAGATCGCCTTGGCGAACAGCCCCTCGGCGGACGGGGCGGCCATCAGCGCGTTGACCGAGATGCCACCCGCGGACTCACCGAAGATGGTGACGTTGGACGGGTCCCCGCCGAACGCCTCGATGTTGTCCTGCACCCACCGCAGCGCGGCGATCTGGTCGAGCAGGGCGAAGTTGCCCACCCTGGTCCCGTCCGTCTGGAGGGCCGGGTGGGCCAGGAACCCGAGCGCACCGAGCCGGTAGTTGAGGGTGACCAGGACGACGCCGCGCCGGACCAGCTCGGGGCTGTTGAAGAGAGCCCGGCTGCCCGAGCCGAGCGCGAACCCGCCGCCGTGGATCCACACCATGACCGGCATGCCGGAGCCGGCGTCAGCCGGCCGGTGGACGTTGAGGTGGAGGCAGTCCTCACTGCCCCGGGCCGCCTCGCGGAGCGCGTCGGACATGGTCGAGGCGGGCCCCTGCGGACAGACCGGCCCGTACTCCGCTGCGTCGCGGACCCCGTCCCACGGGCCGGGGGGCTCGGGCGCGCGCCAGCGCAGGTCCCCGACCGGCGGAGCGGCGTAGGGGATCCCGCGCCAGCTCGTCACCCCGTCGAGCTCGACCCCCCGGACCGCGCCGGACGAGGTCTGCACGACCGCGCCAGCCGGGTCGGTCGGACCGGTGCCGGACCGACACCCGGCGAGAGCGACGGCGGCCAGGGCGAGGAGCAGGGCCCCCACACGCCCCGGGCCGCCGCGGCCCACTACCAGCCGCGCTCGGCCAGCCGGTGCGGCTGCGGGATGTCCTCGACGTTGATGCCGACCATCGCCTCGCCGAGCCCCCGGGAGACCTTGGCCACGACGTCCGGGTCGTCGTGGAACGTCGTGGCCTTGACGATCGCCTCCGCGCGCTGGGCCGGGTTGCCGGACTTGAAGATGCCGGACCCGACGAAGACGCCCTCCGCACCGAGCTGCATCATCATCGCGGCGTCGGCCGGGGTGGCGATGCCGCCCGCGGTGAACAGCACGACGGGGAGCTTGCCGCGCCGGGCGACCTCGGCGACCAGGTCGTGCGGCGCCTGCAGCTCCTTGGCCGCGACGTAGAGCTCGTCTTCCTCCATGGAGGTCAGCCGGCGGATCTCGGCACGGATGGTGCGCATGTGGGTGACCGCGTTGGAGACGTCGCCGGTGCCGGCCTCGCCCTTGGACCGGATCATCGCCGCGCCCTCGGTGATCCGGCGCAACGCCTCGCCCAGGTTGGTCGCGCCGCACACGAACGGGACCGTGAAGGCCCACTTGTCGATGTGGTTGGCGTAGTCGGCCGGGGTCAGCACCTCGGACTCGTCGACGTAGTCGACGCCCAGGCTCTGCAGGACCTGCGCCTCGGCGAAGTGCCCGATCCGGGCCTTGGCCATCACCGGGATCGACACCGCCTCGATGATCGAGTCGATCATGTCCGGGTCGCTCATCCGGCTCACGCCACCCTGCGCGCGGATGTCCGCGGGCACCCGCTCGAGCGCCATGACGGCGACCGCGCCGGCGTCCTCGGCGATCTTGGCCTGCTCCGCGGTGACCACGTCCATGATGACGCCGCCCTTGAGCATCTCGGCCATGCCGCGCTTGACCTTGGTGGTGCCGGTGACGATCTCTTCAGAGGACTGCTCGGACATGCCCCGAGTCTAGTTCTGTGGCGGGATCTGGGCCGATTCGGCGACCGCCTGGCGACGCACCTTGAGGATCCGCTGGACGACGGTGATCGTGCTGAGCACCGCGATCAGCCACAGCGCGACCTCGTAGAGCACCGGTACGCCGAGCAGGTCGCCGAAGAACGCCGGCACCAGCAGCCCGACCAGACGGTCCGGCCGCTCGGCGAGACCGGTCTTGGCGTCGTAGCCGAGCTGCTCACCCTTGGCCCGGGCGTAGGACACGACGCCGCCCATCACCAGGCAGACCAGGGTGACCGCGAGGTAGACCTCGTCCTCGGTCTGCCACGCGAAGAACAGGGCCATTCCGCCGAACAGCGCCGCGTCCGCCACCCGGTCGAGGGTGGAGTCGAGGAACGCGCCGAAGCTGCTGGCCCGGCCCAGCTTGCGCGCCATCGCCCCGTCGACCAGGTCGCTGAAGATGAACGCCGTGATCACGAGCACGCCCTGCCAGAGCATCCCCTGCGGGAAGAACACCAGCGCCCCTGCCGAGACGCCGACCGTCCCGACGACCGTGATGGCGTCCGGGCTGATGCCGAGCCTGATGAACAGGTTGACGAAGGGCGCGAGCATGACGCCCTGCCAGAAGGCCTTGAATCTGTCCAACATCGTGGCGGCAGGCTATCGGTCGCCGGGTCGGTGCCGGGCCAGGGCGTACCGTCACAGCACGGAGCCACTCAGGCTTCCGACCAGAGGATCCCCATGAGCGACAAGTCGCCGCGACAGAGCAAGACCGCCAAGACCGGGAAGTCCATCAAGGAGAAGCGCGCCGAGAAGCGTGAAGCGGCCTCCAAGAACGGCGCCAGCCCGATGAACAACCTCACCAGCAAGAAGCGCTGAGACCCAGCTCAGCTCCAGGCCTCGGCCAGCAGCGCCCGGGTGTCCACGAGGAGCTCGGGCAGGGTCTTGGTGCGCCCGATGATCGGCATGAAGTTCTGGTCGCCCAGCCAGCGCGGCACGACGTGCTGGTGCAGGTGCGCCGCGATGCCGGCGCCGGCGATGTGGCCCTGGTTCATGCCGATGTTGAAACCGTCGGCTCCGGAGACCGCACGGACCACGCGCATCGCCTGCCGGGTCAGGCCCGCGATCTCCGCCGCCTCCTCGTCCGTCGTCTCGGTGTAGTCGGCGATGTGCCGGTAGGGGCACACCATCAGGTGGCCCGGCGCGTAGGGGTAGAGGTTGAGGACGGCGTACGCCAGGTCCCCGCGGCGGACCACCAGGCCCTCCTCGTCACCCAGCTTCGGGATCCGGCAGAAGGGGCACTCCCCCGAGGTGCCGTCGGCAGGCTTGTTCTCACCGCGGATGTAGGCCATCCGGTGCGGGGTCCACAGCCGCTCCAGCTCGTCGGGGCCGCCCACGCCGTCCTGCCGGGTGGTCTCGTCACTCATCGCGCCCAGCCTAGGGCTCCGGCCCCGGCCGATTCCCTAGGGTGAACGGCATGGCGGTCCCGACCCTGCGCCCGGCCACCGCCGCCGACATGTCCAGGGTGGCCGAGATCTGGCACGAGGCATGGCACGTGGCTCATCCGGGGCACGTCCCGGACGGTCTCACCGCGGCCCGCACGCTGGCCGCGTTCCGGGACCGGACGCCGGCCCGGGTGGCCGACACCACCGTCGCCGAGGTCGACGGGGCGGTCGTCGGGTTCACGATGACCGCCGACGACGAGGTCGAGCAGGTGTTCGTCGACCCCGCGCACCACGGCACCGGGGTCGCCGGACCGCTCCTCGAGGAGGCCGAGCGCCGCGTGCGGGCCGCCGGTTTCGCCGAGGCCTGGCTGGCCGTGGTGGTCGGCAACGCCCGGGCCCGGCGCTTCTACGAGCGGCGCGGCTGGGTCGACGCGGGAGACCTGCCCTACGTCGTGAGCGCGGGCGGCGCGACGTACACCTCGCCCTGCCGGCGCTACGTCAAGCGGCTCTGAACCAGGGCGGTCAGCCGGCCGCGATCCTGGACAGCGCCGTGCGCGCGAGCTCGACGACGTCCGTGGTGGTCATCGTGGCCACCTGCGCCCTGAGTGCCTCGAGCTCGTCGGCGGCGACCACCGTCTCCACCGGGACGAAGCTGCGGCCGCTGTGCCGGGCGATCTCCTGGTCGACGGCGGCAGCGTCAGGGGTGGCGTCGGCGCGGAGCAGGAGCAGCGCCGCCTCCCGGGGGTAGCCCTGGTCGACGAGCAGGGTCGCCGCGTTGCGCGCGGTGGTCCAGAGCTGTGGTCCGTGGCCACTGGTGCGCCAGGCGTCGAGCAGGCGGCTGTAGGCGGCGGCGGCCGTGGCGCGGTCACCGATCCGCCCCTGCAGGGTGGCCCGCGCCACCTCGGCCACGCCGGCCACGAACGTGGCGCCGACGCTGCGGGCCTCCTCGACGGCCGCGGTGTAGCGAGCGAGCGCCAGGTCGGCGCTGTCGGCGGCGGCCAGCTCGCCCTCGACGTACGTCACGAAGGCCCGGTTGCTCCCGATCGGGTGCACCTGGACGTGCGTGCGGGCCTCGGCCAGGATCGTCTCCGCTCCCGCTCGGTCGCCGCCGTACGCCGCGGCCAGCGCCGCACTGGCCAGGAGTCCGGCGGCCGAGGGCCCCACGGACCGGGCGCTGCGCTGCCAGTCGCGGGCGGCCGCGGCGAAGTCCCCCCGGTAGTGCGCGACGGCGGCCAGTGCGGACCAGCACCGTGCCGTCGAGGTGCCCGTCGCCCGCCCCATCTCCAGCCCTCGGGTCGCCAGCGCGACGGCACGCTCGTAGTCGCCGGCCTGCCGGGCCGCCTCCGCACCGGCACCCAGGAGCTCCACCTCGCGTGGGTGACCGGCGATCTCGGGTGAGGTCGCGAGCTCCAGGCACCACGACCAGATCTCGCGGAGGTCTCGCCAGAGCGCGGGCTCGTCGACCGCGAGGGTGATCTCCACCCGTTCGTCCAGCAGCCCGCGACTGCGCGCCAGGTCCCGGGCGGCGCGGAGGTTGTCGAGCTCCGCGCGGAGTCGGCGGTCGGCCAGCGCCTCGGCCGTGGAGTAGAGACCTGCGCCGATCTCCTCCGCCGCCCGGACCGCCCAGCGGAGGAACCGGTCCTCCGCGTCGGCGCTCTCCCCGAGGGCCTCGACCTCCTCGATCAGGAAGGCCCGGACCGTGAACAGCAGCCGGTACCTGGCCCTGCCGGGGTCGACGTCGAGCAGCGACGCGTCCACGAGACCGTGCAGCAGCCGCATCGGGTCGTACCCCGGGGCGACCTCGTCGGCGAGCTCCTCGACGGTCACCAGGTCGACGCCACCCGGGTAGGCAGCGACGGCCCGCAGCAGCATCTGCTGCGCCGAGGTCAGCCGGTCGTAGGACCACCGGATCGTGAGCCGCAGCGTGCGCTGCCGGTCGTCCTCGTGCCCCTCCCCCACGGTGGCCAGGTCGAGGGACCTGCTCAGGCGGTCCCGGACAGCGACCAGGGGCAGCATCGCGACCTGGCCGGCCACCAGCTCGATGGCCAGCGGCAGTCCGTCGAGGTGCTGCAGGATCTCCACGAGCGGCGCCGCGTCGATCGCCGTCAGCTCGAAGCCCCGGTCCCGGCGTCTGGCGTGCTCGAGGAACGCCTGCACGCTGGGCTGCCGCTCGAGCGCGGCCAGGTCGCCCGCGTCGCGCGGGGTGGGCAGCGGCTGGAGCCGGATCACGTACTCGCTCGCGGCGTGCAGCGTCACGCGCGAGGTCACCAGCACACGCACCGCGGGCGCGTGCCGGTCGATGGCGTCGACCAGGTCCCGGCAGGCCTCGGCCACGTGCTCGGCGTTGTCGAGCAGCAGCAGCAGCGGCGTGTCGGCCAGCGCGGTGGCGACCTCGACGGGCGTCGACGGTTCGGCGGCGATGAGCCGGAGACCGATGGTCGTGGCCACGGCCTGGACGAGCCGGGTGGCGTCCTCGACGGCGGCGAGGTCGACGACGACGACGTCGACGTCGTGTGCCTCGGCGAGTCCGGCGGCGACCTCGAACGCGAGCCGGGTCTTGCCGACGCCGCCCGGCCCGGTGACCGTCACCACCCGGTGGCCGGCGAGCAACCTCAGCACCTCGTCGTAGTCGTGCTCGCGTCCGACCAGCGGCCCGGAGGGACGCGCGACGGTCCGACGCGCCGGACCGGCCTCCGGCTCGTGCGGGGCCAGGCCGCCCGCGGCGATCTCCTGCTCCAGCCGGGCCAGGGCGGGACCGGGATCCAGACCGGTCTCCTCGGCGAGGAGGCGGCGGTACGACGACCCGGCCGTCATCGCCTCGGCGGCCCGCCCTTCACCGGCCAGGGCCCGCATCAGCAGCAGGACGCTGCGCTCGCGCAGCGGGTCGGCCGCCACCGCGGCGCTCGCGTCCGCGACCGCGGAGCCGTCCCCGACCTCGATCCGGGCTCGCACCAGCTCGTCGTGGAGGCGCAGTCGCAGCTCGTCGAGGGCCACGGCCTCCACGTCCAGCTCGGGGTGGCCGCGGAACTCCTCGAGGGCCGGCCCGCGCCACAGGTCCAGAGCCTCGCGGGCGTCCGCCAGCACCTGCTCGGGCGGCAGGTCGGCGAGCCGGTCGGCCGCGGCCCTCACCACGGTCGCGTCGAGCTCGTCGTCGGTGAGCTCGAGGACGTAGCCGGCACCCCGCCGGGTGAGCCGACCCCCGGCCGGACCCAGATCGGCGCGCAGGCGCGAGACGTGGTTGTAGAGCGCCTGCGCGGCGTCGTCGGGCGGGTCGTCGGGCCAGAGCGCGTCGACGAGGCGCTCCACCCCGACCACCCGGCCCCGGGCCAGCGCCAGCGTGGCCAGGAGCGTGCGTCGGCGGACGCCCGGGACCTTGACGTCGGCGTCGTCCACCCTCAGTGCGAGAGGCCCGAGGACGCCCACCCACACGGCCGACGGCCGCGGCTCGGACTCCATGCGCCCTGAGCCTAGGTCGAGCCTCAGCGCGCCGCGACCGTCGCCGGGTCGGCGAACGCCTCGACCGCGACCCACGCCGAGAACCGTGGCAGGCCGACCGCCTCGATCAAGCCCGCGGTCTGGGACGCCTGCAGCTCGAGGGCGGTCACCTTGCGGCGCAGCGACGCGGGGTCCAGGTCCAGCCGCAGGGCGAGCTCGTCCGGCTCCACGAGCCGCGGCTGGCCGAGCTCGTAGACGCCGAAGTCCTCGTCGAGCTGGGGGTCGACCCGGTCCTGCTCGGTGGCGACCGCGTGCAGCAGCCGAGGGCGGGCCGCCGTACGGCCGAGGGCCAGGTCGACCCACCGGCTCACGGCCTGGTGGTCAGGGTGCCCGGTGAACCCGTCCGGCCCGAAGGTCAGGACCGTGTCCGGGCGTACGTCGTCGAGCAGGTCGGCCAGGCAGCGCACGGCCGGCTCGGGGTCCGCGTCCGCGCAGCGACCGTCCTCGTAGCCGAGCCAGTGGTGCTCGGTGACGCCGAGCACCTGGAGGGCGTCCTCGAGCTCCGCCGTGCGCAGCCGCGCGGTGGCAGTCCGGCCGGCGGGGCTCGGATCCGGGCCGCCCGCCTCGCCGCGGGTCGCGGTCACGGAGACGACGCGGAGGCCGAGGTCCACGAGGGCCGCCACGGTCCCCCCGCTCAGGTAGGTCTCGTCGTCCGGGTGGGCCCAGACGACGACGGTGCCGCCCAGCCAGGAGAGGTCGGTCGCGCTCATGACTGCATCGTGCCGCCCGCCGCTGTCACCCGGCTGTCACGAGGTCCGGCCCGACGCGTGCTCCACGACAGCGTCCTGCCAGCCCGTCGGCCCAGCGTGTGACCGAAGGCGGGTCACCAGGGCCCGTTCGGACGAGAGGAACCATCCATGAGCACCACCACCCACGACCCGGTGACGACCCAGGACGAGAACGTCGACCAGGACGGCGCAGCGGCGGCGATCGACGAGACCAAGGTCGAGGAGTTCGCCGGGAAGGTCGTGACCGACCTGGGCATCGGCCACCACACGCTTCTCTCCTACCTCGGCTACCGGCTCGGGCTGTGGCGGGGCCTCGCGGCGCACCCCGGGAGCACCAGCGCGCAGCTGGCGCAGCGTCTCGGCTACACGGAGCGCTACGTGCGGGAGTGGCTGGCCGCCCAGGCCGCCGCCGGCTACATCTCCTACGACCCCGACACCCAGGCGTTCACCCTCCCCCCGGAGCACGCGCTCGTCCTCGCCGACGAGGACGGACCGGCGTTCATGGCCTCCGGCTTCGAGGTCCTCGCCTCGGTCTGGCCCACCGTCGACGAGCTGGCACACGGCTACGCCAGCGGCGAGGGCCTGGGCTGGCACCAGCACGACTCGCGGCTGTTCGTCGGCTTCGAGCGCTTCTTCCGCCCCACGTTCCGCAACGTCCTGGTCCCCGAGTGGCTGGCGGCGGAGCCGGAGCTGGTCGCGCGGCTGGAGTCGGGGATCCGGGTCCTCGACGTCGGCTGTGGCCTGGGCACCGCGACCATCGCGATGGCCGAGGCGTTCCCCGCCTCGACGTTCGTCGGGGTCGACCTCCACGAGGAGTCCGTGCGCCGCGCGGCCGTCGCCGCCCGGGGCGCCGGCGTGGCCGACCGGGTGACCTTCGAGGTCGCGGAGGCGCAGGCCTACGAGGGCACCTACGACCTCATCTGCATGTTCGACACCCTGCACGACCTCGGTGACCCGGTCGGCGCGCTGGCCTACGCCAAGGCGCACCTGGCCGAGGACGGGTGGTTCTTCGCCGTGGAGCCGAACGCCGGCGACCGGCTGGAGGACAACCTCAACCCGCTCGGCCTCGTCTGGTACGCCTCCGGGCACAACCTGTGCGTGCCCAACGCGATGTCGCAGGGCGGCGACGCGCTGGGCAACCAGGCCGGTCCCCGGCGGACCCTGCAGGCGTTCGCCGACGGCGGGTTCCCCGGGGCCAGGAAGGTGGCCGAGTCCGCCTTCAACATGGTGATCACCGCCCGCGGCTGAGTCACGAGCCGGGATCGGGGTCAGCCGCGGGCGAACCAGCGCCCGAGGTCGGCCTCGATCCCGGGGCAGGTGATGTTCTTGTCGCGGGCGTCCTGGACCCACTGCCCCAGCACCGCCTCGCCGCCCTGGATGGACCAGTCGCCTCCGCACCGGTCGAGGGCCTCGGCCTGGGAGGTCTGGCCGGCCGCCCGCCACTCCGGCACCCCGAACGCCAGGTCGCCCACGAGCGACTCCCAGATGTAGGGCGTGGAGTAGACGCCGACCCGGTAGCCCGCGTCGAGGTAGCCCTGGGCGGCACCGACGACCACCTGGGCGTTGGCGGCCTTGTCGGCGCTCCACTCGTAGAACGGCACCTGCTCGACGTCGAGCCAGACCAGCGGCGACTCGAGCCCCGCCGCCTCCATCGACGCCACGTTGAACTGCGCCTGCGCGTACCCGGCCTCCTGCAGCCCGCCGTACTCGGCCTGGGCGGCTTCGTCGGGCCAGCTGATGACGGAGTACGCCGCCATCAGCAGGCCGCGCTGCTTCACCCACGCGACCTGGTCGGCCAGGCACGGGTTGGCGTGGAACCCCGGCCCGTTGGTGAGTCCCACGACGACGTACTCGGCCTCGGCGGTGGGCATCGGCTGACCCGAGGTCTCCTTGTGCTCGATCCCCATCCCCGGCGGGCACTGGGGCCAGCTGATGTCGGCCCCCAGGACCGGCCCGTCCCGGGGCGGCACCGCGTCCTCCTGTGCGTTGAGAGCGGCGGCCTGCTCCTGCGCCGCCGCGGCCAGCTGGACGAGCTCCTCCTGGCGCTGGAGCTCCGCCTGGTCCACCGGCGGTGCCGTGGGGAGCGCGGTCGGCGAC
>NZ_JAEMSS010000012.1 GCF_016462705.1 Nocardioides sp.
GAGGCGGACAGGACGGCGGCGACGACCGGGGGGAGGAGGCGCATGGCCTCACCGTAACCCGGTCATCGCCCGCTCATGCGGGGACGATGTTGGCCCCGATGGCTTCCAGCATCTCCGGCGTCACGTCGGTGACACCGTGGTCCTCGCGGGCGTGCCGGGTGACCTGCTCGAGGATCGCGTCGCGGCTTTCGTCCTCGAACCTGGCCGAACAGCCCGGAACGGCGTCGCCGCACGAGAGCTTGAACTTCATCTGTCTCCTCCTTCGTCAGGGTCCTGGAGCCCCGGTGGCTCCGGACCGGCCGCCGGCTCGCGGGGCAGCCGTGCGAACAGCACGGTGTCCTGGTCGTCGCCCTCGGCCCCGAGGAACCCGCCGTGCGCGACGACGAGGGCCCGCGCCAGGTAGAGCCCGTCGGTCACGCCGGTGGTGTCGTCGTTGGCGTCGAACGGGTCGAACAGCGCCCGCAGGATGATCGGGCTGATGGGGCTGCCCTCGCGGACGACCCTGATCTCGTGCCACGAACCGGCCCCGACGACGTCGATGGCCACGTGGTCCGGTGCCGGGTCGCGATGGGCGGTCGACCACAGGTCGCGGAGCACCCGGCCGAGCAGCGCGGGGTCGGCGTGCACGCTGAGGTGGGCGCCCTCACGTACCGCGGGACTGCCGGGAAGCGCCTGGCACAGATCGGCGACGGCCACCGGCTCGAGAGCGACCTGCATCAGGCCCAGGGAGGACGACGCGGCGAGCTCCACGTCGACGATGTGCTCGGACAGCCGGGCCAGGGCACCGAGCAGCCGGTCGAGGGAGTCCGCGGCTCTCTCCTCGGACAGGCCACCCTCCGCGAGCGACTCGGCCCACCCGCGGGCGACGGCCATCGGGGTGCGCAGCTCGTGCGCGAGCGCGGCCATGAACCGGTCCCGCTGGCGGGCCGCGTCCGGGTCGGGCTGGTTCGTGATCGCGCCCGAGCCGGCGACCACGAAGTCACCGACCCACCGGTGCAGCAGGGAGGGGAGGACGTCCCACTCCTGGGCGACGTCGTCGACGGCTCGGCCGCCGAGCACGGCGAGGACCATCGAGACGCGCGGGTCGAGCCGGCCAGACGTGGGGTCGCCGGGCAGCAGGTGCGGCCGCACGAGCCTCGGCGCCTCGGTCATCGCTCTTCCTCGGACTGGGTGGGCGTTCTCTGTGGTCTGTGGAAGGTCCCCGTGCCCGCAGCACCCGAGAAGGTGCGAGCCGGGTGACACGGTACGCGCGCCCACCTCGGCGTGTGGGCGCCTGCGGGCGGGAGCCGCGAGGCGTCTAGACCTGCGGACCGAATCGCGCCCGATCAGGTGCGAACGCCGGCCGCCGGCGAGAACATCGACGCCTCGGGCACAGCACACCCTGGGGAGGGAGTCTCATGCTCGCGAGGTCCTTGCGCCGGCGCGCCCGGCTGGTCGTGGCCGCCACCGTCACGGCGCTGTCCGTCTCGCTCGCGCCCGTCCTGGCGACGGGCCCGGCGCACGCCGACGGGCTGCTTCCCTACGTGCCCTGGTCGTCGTACCTGGTCGGCTGGACCGACGAGTACGTCCCCAGCAGCGAGAACGACTGCGTCGCCGGCCGGGACAGCTGCCTGAAGGCCACGCTGCGCGAGATGAGCCGGATCGCCGACTCCACCGCGAACGCCTGCGGCCACGATGCGGTGTTCGCCCGCGCCTACCTGCGGATGACCCAGCTCTACGGCCACACCCGCGAGATCCCCGGCTACTACGAGGACGTCCGGGCGGTGAACCACCTCGACGCCGTGTTCGCGAAGTACTACTTCGACGCCTACCACGGGTGGAAGAGCGGCAACCGCTCGACGGTGCCGCAGTCGTGGCTGATCGCCCTCGACGCGGCCAGGGACAAGAGGGTCACCGGCGCGGGCGACCTGTTGCTGGGGATGAACGCCCACATCAACCGCGATCTCGCGTTCGTGCTGGCCGGGACCGGTCTGGTCTCCCCGGAGGGCTCGTCGTACAAGCGGGACTACGACGCCGTGGAGCAGTGGCTCTACGACGCCACCGCGCCGTTGATGGCGGAGTTCGCCGCCAGGTTCGACCCCACCATCGACGACACGAGCGACCCGCTCGGGCTGGGCAACTGGACGCTGTTCCAGATGGTGTCGGCGTGGAGGGAGAACGCCTGGCGCAACGCCGAGCTGCTCGTGTCGGCGCCGACCCCGGCGGCCCGGGCGGTCGTGGCGGCCACGATCGAGGCCGAGGCGAACGCCGCCGCGCAGAGCCTGCTCCTGCTGCAGTCCTACACGCCGCCGTTCACCACGACCGTGTCCCGCGACCTCTACTGCGCGGCCCACAAGGGCGACGCCCCGCCGGTGGCCTACGAGTTCGGGTACGCCGACGCGTGGGGGTACGCCTACTGACCGGGCGCCGGACGTCATCAGGATCGTGAGTCCAGAGCCACGATCTTGATGACGCTCCGGAGGCTCAGGCCGCGGCTGTCCAGCCGTTCGCCCGCAACGCCTCCTCGACCTGCTCGAAGAAGTCGTCTGGCTGAAGACGTAGCCCGAGGAGCGGGAGACGGAGCACGGTGTCCCCGGCGATGGCCAAGGAGTTCTGACGGAGCGCATCGGCCACGACGTTGTCGACCCACGCGTGGTGGATGCCGTCGATCTCGACGACGAGCCGCCACTCCGGCCAGTAGAGGTCCAGGTAGTAGCGGCAACGGCTGTCCTTCCGCACCGCCTGGCGCGTAGGCGGCGGCAGGCCACGACGTCTCAGCTGCCGAGCGACGTCGATCTCGCCGAGCGACCGGGCGCCGTCCAGGAGCTCGCCCACCACCTCTTGCACGAGCAGACGTCTCGCGTGCCGCTTCACGGTCAACGCCTCGGCACCGATCTCCTCCGCGGTGGCCATCCCCTGCTGCACCGTCAGGGTCAGGAGGTAGATCGCCTGCCTGTCCGAGACGGCCCAGAGCGCGCCGCGGACGGCCGCCGGTGCCGGTCGGGCACGGGGGACGCCGGACGGTGCCCGATCGTCCGGGTCCCAGCGTCGCGTCTGGCGGACGTCGTAGCGCGGAGTCCGCCTGGCCTGCGCGCCACGGGGCACGGAGACGCGGAGCCGATCGACCGTGTAGCGCTCGAGCCCACCCGCGACGAGTGCTGCGGCGCCGTCGAGCTTGGCACGAGGTCCGCCCTGGAACACAGCCGCCCACTGGTGCTGGGTGTCCGTGACCGGCCCGTTGTGGAGGCACACGGACTGGTCGCCGAGCCGCTGCCACCGCTTGGCCTTGAGCTGAGCGGCCACCTGCCATCGGATGAGGCCCGCTGCGTAGAGCTGCCGCAGGGAGACCACGTCCGACTGGGCGGCGGCCAGGTCCCTGACGACCGCCCACGGGTCGGGCTCGTGGCTGTCCTTGTCCATGACGCCAGCATCCGCGGGACACACGTGGTGTGGACCCATTCAGTGACGAGCTGTGGACGAGGACGCCGCCCCGGCCATCTGTGGATCACCGGGACGTCATCAGGATCGTGGGTCCAGACCCTCGATCCTGATGACGTCAGGAACCGGGTGCCTAGAACGTGTGCTCGGGCCCGGGGAAGGTGCCGGCCTTGACGTCGTCGGCGTAGGTGCGGGCGGCCTCGAGGAGCACGCCGTGCACGTCGGCGTACTGCTTCACGAACTTCGCCATCCGTCCGGTCCGGAGACCGAAGGCGTCCTGCCAGACCAGCACCTGGCCGTCGGTCTCGTTGCCGGCGCCGATGCCGATCGTCGGGATCCGGAGCTTGCGGGTGATCTCGCCGGCGACGTCGCCGGGCACCATCTCCATGACGACCGCGAACGCCCCGGCGTCCTGGACCGCCTCGGCGTCGGCGAGCACGCGCGCCGAGGTCTCGCCTCGCCCCTGGACCCGGTAGCCGCCGAGAGCATGCTCGCTCTGGGGCGTGAAGCCGATGTGTGCCATGACGGGGATCCCGCCCCGGGTCAGGTGCTCGATCTGCCGCACCATCTCGACGCCGCCCTCGAGCTTGACGGCGTGCGCGCCGCCCTCCTTCATGAACCGGACGGCGGTGAGGTAGGCCTGCTCGGGGCTGGCCTGGTAGCTGCCGAACGGAAGGTCGCCGACGACGAGTGCGCGCTTCGTGGCCCGGCTGACCGCGCGGGTGAGCGGGAGGAGCTCGTCGACGGTGACGGGCAGCGACGTCTCGTTGCCGTAGACGTTGTTGGAGGCGCTGTCGCCGACCAGCAGCACGTCGATGCCGGCCTCGTCGAAGGTCTGCGCGGCGTACTGCTCGTACGCCGTCAGCATGGTGATCCGCTCCCCGCGCTCCTTCATCTCGCGCAGGTGGTGCGTCCGCACCTTCGCCGTGCCGGACTTCTGGGCGGGGGCGGCGGCCGGGCCG
The DNA here is from genome assembly GCF_016462705.1 of Nocardioides sp. Taxonomy (GTDB): domain Bacteria; phylum Actinomycetota; class Actinomycetes; order Propionibacteriales; family Nocardioidaceae; genus Nocardioides. Next base: position 4,380 of record NZ_JAEMSS010000012.1, read on the forward strand.
CTGCCGTAGGGCGCGGTCTCCTCGGGACTGCTCATCGTCGAGCTCCGTTCGTGCGTGGTCTCGCAGCTCCCTGGTGGAGTCCACGGACCGTCATCGAGGCTAACGACCTACGGGCCAGTAACCCTCCGTGTCGTTGGTCACGCGAGATCCGGGTAGGTCGCGACGACTGCGAGGTGGTCGCTCGGCGTCGGCACGGTCACGACGTCGACCGGAGCCACCGGGCCGTGGATGTCGTCGATCTGGCGCCGCGGTCCGCGGGTGCCCGACGTGCGCTCCACCGAGTCCCAGGCCGACACCAGCCCGGGCATCCGGAAGCCGTGGAAGTTCGAGTCGCCGCACGCGTAGACGGGTCCCGGCAGCGCGCCGACGAGCGACGTCAGCGCCGCGGCCTCACGCCGGTGCCGGGCCGCGAGCCGGGGCCGGTCGGGGCGGTAGGCGTCGTCGTCGCCCTGGACCTGGGACGCGAGGTGGTAGACGACGAAGGACAGCTCGCGGCACGACACGACACTCGCCCGGCGGGGCGGCTCCAGACCCAGGAACCGGCCCGAGCGATCGGCCCGCCCCGGGCGGCTCAGCCACGCACCGCGCCGGGCCGGTTCCTCGAAGCGGCCGCGCCGGACACCGACCGCACAGCCGCCGAGCCAGGGGGTGAACCAGGCGTAGTCCTCGAAGTCCCGGAGCCCGCGCCACCTGGAGGGGAACCAGCCGTGCCACTCCTGGAGGCCGACGAGGTCGGGGGAGTGGGCGAGCACGGCCGCCACGGCCTCGCGCGCCTCGTCCCTCGGCAGCGAGAACCGGACGTTCGCGGTCGCGACGACGAGCGGCACCTACGCGATTCTGCCCTCCGTCGACGCCGAGTCGGCGGCGGCCTCGAGCTCGGCGATGACGATCTTGCGCTGGCTGAGCATCGCCCGGGTGGCGGCCTGGGCGCGGGCGGGGTCAGGGTCAGGGTCGGACACCAGCTCGTAGAGGCGCTGCGGCACGATCTGCCACGAGAGACCGAACCGGTCCTTGAGCCAGCCGCACACCGACTCCTCCCCACCGTCGGCGGTCAGGCCTGACCAGTAGCGGTCGACCTCCGCCTGGTCGGCGCAGGTGACCGAGAACGAGATCGACTCGGTGAACGCCGCGTGCTCGGGCCCGCCGTTGATGCCGCGGAAGGTCAGCCCGTCGATGGTGAACTCGCCGGCCATGACGGCGCCGGGCTCGCCCGGTCCGGCGTCGGTGTAGCGGGTCAGGTGACCGATGGAGGAGTTGGGGAAGATCGCCGTGTAGAACTCCGCCGCCTCCTCGAGGTCGTCGTCGAACCACAGGCACGGGCTGATCGTGGTGCTGAGCGTCATGCGGGATGAGACCGCGCGCCGTCCCCGGACTCATCGGTCCGCCGCAGGTGCCCGGCATCCTGCCCGCCCGAGGTCGGCACAACCATGCGCGGCGGCCGACGCGTTGACACCATGACGGCACCGGAGGGCGCGCATGGACGAGAACGGCTTCACCGAGTGGGTCGCGGGCCACCAGCGCCAGCTGCTGCGCTCGGCGTACCTGCTCACCGGTGACCTGCACCGGGCCCAGGACCTGGTGCAGGAGGCGCTGGTCAAGGTGGCGCTGCGCTGGTCGCGGCTGCACGACGGCAACCCGACGGCCTACGCCCGCACCATCATCGTCCGCGACAACATCTCGTGGTGGCGCCGGCACCGGGACGTGCCGTCACCCGAACGGGCCGACGTCGCGTCGGCGTCGTCCGACCCGGAGACCGCCCTGGTCGTCCAGCGTTCGCTGGCCCGCCTCGCGCCCAGGCAGCGAGCGGTCCTCGTGCTGCGGCACTTCGACGACCTGACCGAGCGGGAGACCGCCGAGGTGCTCGGCGTCACCGTCGGCACCGTCAAGAGCACGAACGCCGCCGCCCTGGCGCGACTGCGCGAGGGAGCACCCGAGCTCCTGGACCTGATCGGAGAGTCCCGATGACCGACCTGCACACCCTCCTGGACCTGGTCACGGACGAGGTCGAGACCCCGGACCTGGCGCGCACGGCACTGGCGGCGGCTCGCCGTCGACGTACCCGACGCCGCGGCCTGGTCGCCGGTCTCGCCGCCGGGGTGGCGGTCGCGGGAGTCGTCGTGGTGCCGCAGCTGGTGGGTTCGGATCCCGACCCCGAGCGGCCCACGGAACAGCCGACCACGGGCCCGGCGCCCACGCCGTCGCCGGACGAGCCGGCGCCGGCACTCCCGCCGATCCCGGCCGACGCGAGACACCCGGCGTGGGACCCGGCGACCGCGGCCCAGCTGCCGGACTACCCGATCGAGTCGCTGCCCACGGTCCTGGCGCTGGAGGGGTCGCGCTCAGCCCCCGGGGACCGGGCCGAGCCCCTCGCCCTGTCCCGCACGGAGAACGACGAGCTGCTCCTCCAGTACGGCGGCCGGGCCTGGTACGGCTTGCGGCGACCGACCGACGCAGGCGATCTCTGGGACTCGGCGCTGTCCCGCGACGGGACGCGCATCGCCGTCGCCGGCGAGGGCGGCCTGTACTGGTGCGACGCCGTCGAGGTCTGTCCCTCCTGGTCCCGGGTGGACGTGCCGCGGAAGGTTCTCGAGGCGGACTCGCGGATCACCTGGACCCAGGACAGCAGCAAGGTCGTCGTCGCCGCCTTCCGGGGCGCCTACGAGGTGGACCTCGACACCGGCGAGCTCAGCGACCTGGGCTTCCTGGGAGGTGGCACGGCGTTCGACGTCGCCCCCGACGGCCACCTGGTGACGCGGCCCCCACTCTCGATCTCGGTGACCGAGTTCGAGGGCACGACCCCGGTGCAGGACGGCGCGCTGGCCCCCGAGCTGGGGAAGCGGACCTACCTCTCGGCCTTCGCGGACGCCGTCGCGGTGACCCGGGTGACCGACGACGGGGACGACGGGCTGGTCGTCCTGGACCGGGGCGATCTCAGTGCCCGGGCCTTCCTCCCGATCGAGGGCGACGTCCGAGGCATGGTCAGGCGCGGCGAGCTCAGGCCGGTCCAGTGGCTGAACAAGGTCACGGTGCTCTTCTCGGTGCTCGACCCGGGCACCGACACCGTCCACCTGGTCACCTGGGACACGCACCTGCGCGGCAACCTGGGTCACGTGGCCTCCTACCCGGCTTCCTACGACGTGAGCCTGAGGGACCTCTACCCCGCCTAGACTCGCAGCGTGGACTTCTACTCGGCGTACGCGCACGGGTTCGCGCGGGTCGCGGCGATCACGCTGCCGGTGACCGTCTCCGATCCGACGGCCAACGCCGCGCAGGTCGTCGCGCTGGCGAAGGAGGCCCACGAGGACGGCGTGGCCGTCGCGGTGTTCCCGGAGCTGTGCCTGACCGGCTACGCGATCGACGACCTGTTCCTCCAGGACACGCTGCTCGACGCGACGCTCCGGGCCGTCGACGACGTGGTGGCCGCGTCGGCGGAGCTGCGGCCGGTGCTGGTCGTGGGGGCACCGCTGGTGTTCGGGACCCGGGTGCTCAACTGCGCGGTCGTCATCCAGCGCGGGCGGATCCTCGGGGTCGCGCCCAAGTCCTACCTGCCGACCTACCGCGAGTTCTACGAGCGGCGCTGGTTCGCGCCCGGAGACGACCACCGCGCGCGGACGATCACCCTGGGCGGCGCGGAGGTGCCCTTCGGTCCCGACCTGATCTTCAGCGCGTCCGACGTGCCGGGCCTCAGGCTGCACGTGGAGATCTGCGAGGACATGTGGGTGCCGATCCCACCGAGCGCGGAGGCGTCGCTCGCAGGCGCGACGGTGCTGGCCAACCTCTCCGGCAGCCCGATCACCATCGCCCGTGCGGAGGACCGCACCCTCCTGGTCCGCAGCGCGAGCGCCCGCTGCAGCGCGGCGTACGTCTTCGCGGCGGCCGGCCAGGGCGAGTCGACGACCGACCTGTCGTGGGACGGCCAGACCATGGTCTGGGAGTGCGGCGACCTGCTCGCCGAGGGCGACCGGTTCCCCGACAGCGCGCGGATGACCGTGGCCGACGTGGACCTCGAGCGGATCCGCCAGGAGCGGATCCGGCAGGGCACCTTCGACGACAACCGGCGCACCTTCGACGACCGGGTCCGTGAGTTCCGCACCGTCGGGTTCGAGCTCCAGCCGCCCGCCGGTGACATCGGGCTGCGCCGCAAGGTCGACCGGTTCCCGTTCGTGCCCGACGACCCGGAGCGGCTGGCGCTCGACTGCTACGAGGCCTACAACATCCAGGTCTCCGGGCTCGAGCAGCGGCTCTCCTACATCGCCCAAGGAGGTCAGCAGAGCCCGAAGGTCGTCATCGGCATCAGCGGCGGGCTCGACTCGACGCACGCGCTGATCGTGAGCGCCCGGGCGATGGACCGGCTGGGCCGGCCGCGCAGCGACATCCACGCGTTCTCGATGCCCGGGTTCGCGACCGGGGACACGACCCGCTCGTACGCCACCAGGCTGGCCAAGTCGCTGAGGGTGACGTTCGAGGAGATCGACATCACCGCCTCCGCGCGGCAGATGCTGGCCGACATCGACCACCCGTTCGCCGAGGGCAAGGAGGTCTACGACGTCACGTTCGAGAACGTCCAGGCCGGCCTGCGCTACGACTACCTGTTCCGGCTGGCCAACCACCGCGGCGGCATCGTGGTCGGCACCGGCGACCTCTCCGAGCTGGCGCTCGGCTGGTGCACGTACGGCGTCGGCGACCAGATGTCGCACTACAACGTCAACGCCGGGGTCCCGAAGACGCTGGTGCAGCACCTGATCCGCTGGGAGGCGGGCAACGGCGAGCTCGACGAGGAGACCAACGACCTGCTCCGCGAGATCGTCGAGCAGGAGATCACCCCCGAGCTGATCCCGACCCGTGAGGACGAGCTGCCGCAGTCGACCGAGATGTCGGTGGGGCCCTACAACCTCCAGGACTTCACGCTCTTCCACGTCATCCGGCGCGGCGCCCGGCCCAGCCGGATCGCCTTCCTGGCCTGGCACGCGTGGCGCGACGCCTCGGCCGGGGACTGGCCGCCGGCGTTCCCCGAGTCCCGCCGCGTCGCCTACGACCTGGGCGAGGTGCGTCACTGGCTGGAGGTTTTCGTCCGGCGGTTCTTCGCCAGCCAGTTCAAGCGCTCCGCACTGCCCAACGGGCCCAAGGTCGCCGCCGGCGGCACGATGTCACCTCGCGGCGACTGGCGGATGCCGTCGGACGCCAGCCCGGCGGCATGGCTCACCGAGCTGGACGAGGTCCCGGCCTCCTAGGGGACTAGAGATCAGCCGCCCGGACCGCCGCGGCCAGCGGCTCGAGGCAGGCGATCAGCTCCGCCACCTCGGCACGGGAGAGGACGTCGTACGCCGGCGCGGCGAGCGTGTCCGTGAGCGCCTCGATCCGGTCCCTGGTGGCGCGGCCGGCAGCCGTGAACCGCTTCTCGCCGTCGACGAGGCCACGCTCCTGAAGCCCGTGGAGGACGTCGGCCAGCAGGGCCGGAGGCAGGTGGTGGATCCGGCCGAACCGCTCCGGCTCCATCCCGAGGTGGATGGCGAGCAGCATGTGCGCCTCGAGCCCGCCGATGCCGTCGGCCACGAGCGCGACGATGTGCCCGTCGCCGCGGTGCTCGCGCAGCAGCGTCGCGGCGTGCCACAGCCGGGCGACCGGCTCCTCGGGCGCCGGGAGCGCCCTCAGGCCGGCGTAGAGCATCCGGCCCTCGGTCGGCGCGCTGTAGGCGGCCCGCTCGGCCAGCTCGCCGGCTCTGAGGACGGCGGGGGAGTCCGCCAGCTCACCCAGACCGGCCCGCAGCGCCTCGGTGCTGCCGCGCAGCCGCACCTCCAGAGCCTGCTCGGGCGTCATCAGGCCCCAGACGAAGGGGATGTGCCGCGCCACCTCGCCCGGCCCGAAGTTGTAGAACGCAGCGTGCACGACCTCGGCCGGCGCCAGCCCCAGCGGCGCCGCACGGCCGGCGAAGTAGCCGTCCCAGTAGTTGCGGGCGCCCCGCGCCGCGAACCCGTCGTGCGGGATCTGCGAGTAGGTCACCTCGTGGATCGCGGACACGAGCGGGCCGAGGCGGCGGGCGGCCCGGGTGGTGGCGTTCATGGTCTCCATGCGGGTATCCAGCTCACTCTCCATGTGAGTACCACGAACGCCGGTGACCCGATTCGACAGCGGCCCACGCACCGCCGTCGCCCCACCCCTAGGCTGGCCCGCATGGGCAAGCAGGAAGACTTCGTGCTCCGGGCACTCGAGGAGCGGGACGTCCGGTTCGTGCGGCTGTGGTTCACCGACGTGCTGGGGTTCCTCAAGTCCGTCGCGGTGGCGCCGGCCGAGCTCGAGGGGGCCTTCGCCGAGGGCATCGGCTTCGACGGCTCGGCGATCGAGGGCTTCGCCCGGGTCTACGAGTCCGACATGCTCGCCAAGCCCGACCCGTCGACGTTCCAGGTGCTGCCGTGGCGCGGCGAGGGCCCCGCGACCGCGCGGATGTTCTGCGACATCGTGATGCCGGACGGCAGCCCGTCCTACGCCGACCCGCGCTTCGTCCTCAAGCGCACCCTGTCCGCGGCGGCCGAGAAGGGGTTCACGTTCTACACGCACCCCGAGATCGAGTTCTACCTGTTCAAGAACCCCCCGGAGCTGGGCGTCGAGCCGGTGCCGGTCGACCGGAGCGGCTACTTCGACCACACCGCCCAGTCCATGGGCGCCGACTTCCGGCGCGAGGCGATCACCCAGCTCGAGTCGATGGGGATCTCGGTCGAGTTCAGCCACCACGAGGGCGGGCCCGGCCAGCAGGAGATCGACCTGCGCTACGCCGACGCGCTGTCGACCGCCGACAACGTGATGACGTTCCGCACGGTGATCCGCGAGGTCGCGCTCAGCCAGGGCGTGTGGGCCACGTTCATGCCCAAGCCCTACACGACGCACCCGGGCTCGGGGATGCACACGCACGTGTCCCTGTTCGAGGGCGACCAGAACGCGTTCTACGAGGCCGGGTCGGAGTACCAGCTCTCCAAGACCGGCCGCCAGTTCATCGCGGGCGTGCTCGCCCACGCCCCCGAGATGAGCGTGGTGACCAACCAGTGGGTCAACAGCTACAAGCGGCTGATGTTCGGCGGAGAGGCACCGTCGTACGTCTGCTGGGGCCACAACAACCGCTCGGCGATGATCCGGGTCCCGATGTACAAGCCGCTGAAGGGCCAGTCGACCCGGGTCGAGCTGCGGACCATCGACGCGGCGTGCAACCCGTACCTGGCGTTCGCGGTGGTCCTGGCGGCCGGCATGAAGGGCATCGAGCAGAGCCTCGACCTGCCCCGCGAGGCCGAGGACGACGTCTGGTCGCTCACCGAGCGCGAGCGCACCAGCCTCGGTATCGAGCCGCTGCCCAAGAGCCTCAACGAGGCGATCGAGATCGCCGAGAAGTCCGAGCTGCTCGCCGAGACGCTGGGGGAGCACGTCTTCGACTTCTTCCTGCGCAACAAACGGGCGGAGTGGGACGAGTACCGCGGCCAGGTGTCGGCGTTCGAGCGCGACCGGATGCTGCCGGTCCTCTGACGTTGCCTCTGTGACGGCCCCTGTGACGGTCCCTGTGACGCGCATCTACAGCCCCGACCGCGAGCGTCGGCTGCGGCTCCTGCTGCGGGTGGTGTTCGTCGTGGGCGGGCTCCTGGCAGCCCTGGCGGCGTACGCCGTCGTGGTGGTGGGTGGCGAGCAGCGGCGGCCGGGGGTCGTCTTCGCCGCCCTGGCCGTCCTCCTGATGACCACGAGCGCCATCGCCCTGCGGCTCCTCCCCGGCCGGGACACACCCGCGAAGCGGGCGGCGATCATCGCCGGAGTGGCGGTGGTCCTCGTGGGGCTGGCGTTCGTCCCGAGCTACCTGGGCATCGTCATCCTGGTCCTCGCCGCCGTCCTGCTCATGCTCGCCCTGGTCCGCGACGACCCGGAGACACAGGGATGACGGCCCGGATCCTGGTCATCCAGCACGAGGTGGACGGCCCGCCCGGCCACGTCGGCCGCTGGCTGCTCGAGGCCGGCTGCACGCTCGACGTCCGGCGTCCCTACGCGGATGACGCGCTGCCCGACGACCTGGACGGGTACGACGGCATGCTGGTGCTCGGCGGCGCGATGGGCGCCAACGACGACGACCACCACTGGTGGCTGGCGCCCACCAAGGACCTGGTCCGCACCGCTGCTGAGTCGGCGCTGCCGACCCTGGGCATCTGTCTCGGTCACCAGCTCGTCGCCACCGCGCTCGGCGGCGTGTCGAAGCGCAACCCGCGCGGCCAGCAGGTCGGCCTGCTCGACGTGGGCTGGACCCCAGCGGCGGCGGGAGACCCGTTGCTGGCCACCGTCAGCACCGCACCGCGACGTGGCGTGCAGTGGAACGACGACGTCGTCGACCCGTTGCCCGAGGGTGCCACGGTGCTGGCGCAGACCCCGGAGGGCGAGGTGCAGGCGGCGCGCTTCGGCCCGGCGATGTGGGGCGTGCAGCTGCACCCGGAGGTGGACGAGACCATCGTCGGCGCCTGGGTGACCGACGACGAGCGGACCGCGCTCAGCGGTCGTGGCCTGGACGCCGAGCGCATCTTCGCCGAGATCGCGGCGGCCCGCGCCGAGCTGGACCAGGCGTGGCAGCCGTTCGCCGAGGCGTTCGCACGGGTCGTGCACCAGCACGCTGCTCATGGGTAGGCCGGTCAGCGCCAAGGGCCACCTCACCCGGCTCGGCTTCCTCGACCCGGATGCGGCGATGACGGCGCTGCGGACGCTCGGTGACGCCGCCGACGTCCTGGTCGCCTACCTGGCCCGGACCGCGGACCCGGACGCGGCCCTGGACCGGCTGGTCCGGCTCGTCGACGTCCAGGACGACCCCGACCCGATGACGCAGGCCCTCGTCGACGACGAGGGCACAGCGATGCGGCTGCTCTGCGTCCTGGGCGCGAGCGAGGCGCTGGCGGACCACCTGTGCCGGCACCCGGGGCACTGGCGCGAGCTCACCGACCCGACGCTCGGGTCGACCCGCCCGGCGGCGTACGCCGTCCGCGAGGGGCTGCTGAAGGCGGTCGGCGCCGATCCCTTCGGCCCGTCGCCCACCGCCACGCTGCCCGACGCGGAGGCGGTCGACGCGCTGCGCGTGGAGTACCGCCGGGTCCTGCTCAGGCTGGCCTCGCGCGACCTCGCCCACGACCTCGCCGTGGACGACGCCGCCGCCGAGCTGTCCGACCTCGCCGCCGGCACGCTCGACGCCGCCCTCGCGGTCGCCCGACAACGGGTCGGCGACAGCGCGGCGACCGCTCGGCTGGCTGTGATCGCAATGGGCAAGTGCGGCGGGCACGAGCTCAACTACGTCTCCGACGTCGATGTCATCTACGTCTACGAACCGGTCGGCGAAGTGGCCGATGCGGTGGCCGCCCGGGCCGCCACCCAGCTCGCGAGCCACCTCATGCAGGTCTGCTCGGACCACACCGGCGAGGGCACGATCTGGCCCGTCGACGCCAACCTGCGTCCCGAGGGGAAGGCTGGGCTGCTGGTGCGGACGCTGGCCAGCCACCGCGGCTACTACGAGCGGTGGGCGAGCACCTGGGAGTTCCAGGCGCTGCTCAAGGCCCGGCCGGTCGCGGGAGACCGCGAGCTGGGTCAGCAGTACGTCGAGATGGTGTCGCCGATGATCTGGACGGCGGCCGAGCGCGACGGCTTCGTCGAGGACACGCAGGCGATGCGCCGCCGGGTCGTCGAGCACATCCCGGCCCACCACGCCGAGCGCCAGCTCAAGCTCGGTTCCGGCGGCCTTCGTGACGTCGAGTTCGCGGTCCAGCTGCTGCAGCTGGTGCACGGCCGCGCGGACGAGCGGATCCGCCAGCCCACGACGCTGAGCGCGCTCGCGGCGCTGACCCAGGGGGGGTACGTCGGCCGGGAGGACGGCGAGGCCCTGCACGAGGCCTACGCGTTCCTGCGCACGCTGGAGCACCGCATCCAGCTGGCCGGGCTGCGGCGTACCCATGTGGTCCCGGAGGACGAGAGGTCGCTGCGCCGTCTCGGCCGGAGCCTCGGCTACACCAAGGACCCCGTGGGGACCCTCGACAAGGTGTGGCAGCACCACCGCCGGGAGGTGCGGCGGCTGCACGAGAAGCTGTTCTACCGGCCGTTGCTGTCCGCGGTCGCCCGGCTGCCCGGCACCGAGGCCCGGCTGTCGCCCGAGGCTGCCGGCAAGCGGCTCCACGCCCTGGGGTTCGCCGACCCCGACGCCGCGCTGCGGCACCTCGAGGCCCTCACCGCCGGTGTCACCCGCACCTCCAACATCCAGCGCACGCTGCTGCCGGCCATGCTCGAGTGGTTCGCGGAGGCGCCCGACCCCGACGCGGGCCTCTTCGGCTTCCGCCGGATCAGCGAGTCGCTCGGCCGGTCGCCGTGGTACCTCAAGACGCTGCGCGACGAGGGCCAGGTCGCCCAGCGGCTGGCGACCCTCCTCGCCACGTCGCGCTACGCCACCAGCCTGCTGGAGAGCGAACCGCAGGGCGTGCGGATGCTGGGGGAGGACCTGCAGCCGCTGTCCGCCGAGGCGCTCACCGAGGAGATGCTCGCCGCGGCCGGCCGGCACGACGACGACGAGAAGGCGGCGCGGGCGATCCGCGGCGTACGCCGGCGCGAGCTGTTCCGGATCGCCTCGGGCGACCTGCTCGGGCTCACCGACGTCGCGGACGTGGGTGCCGGGCTGTCCCGGCTCACCGACGCCACGCTGGAGGCGACGCTCGCGGTGGCCCAGGGGACGGTCCGGGCTGCGAAGGGGCTCGACGAGGCACCGACCCGGATCGCGATCGTGGCGATGGGCCGGTACGGCGGGTTCGAGCTGTCCTACGGCAGCGACGCCGACGTGCTGTTCGTGCACGACCCGGAGGAGGGCGTCGACCAGCACGAGGCGGCGACGTACGCCCAGGCCGTCGCCAACGAGATCCGACGGCTGCTCTCGCTGCCCGGCCCCGACCCCGCCCTCGAGGTCGACGCGGACCTGCGCCCGGAGGGCAAGCAGGGTCCGCTAGTGCGCTCGCTGGAGTCCTATGCCGCCTACTACGCGAAGTGGTCCGAGCCGTGGGAGGCGCAGGCGCTGCTCCGGGCCGATGCCGTGGTCGGCGACCTCGACCTGCGACGCCGGTTCGAGGAGCTCATCGACCCGCTGCGCTTCCCCGAGCAGGGGATCTCGGACGACGACATCATCGAGGTGCGGCGGATCAAGGCGCGGGTCGACAAGGAGCGCCTCCCGCGGGGCGCCGACCCCAAGAGCCACCTCAAGCTCGGGCACGGCGGACTCGCGGACATCGAGTGGACGGTCCAGCTGCTGCAGATGCGGCACTCCGGCGAGGTGGCGGGGCTGCGCACGCCGCGCACCGTGGAGGCCCTCGAAGCGGCACGCGACGCTGGGCTCCTCGACCCGGCGGACGCGGCCGTCCTGGTCAAGGGCTGGCGCACGGTCAGCCGGGCCCGCAACGCGATCGCCCTGGTCAAGGGCTCGGGCAGCGACCAGCTGCCCCACGACAGCCGGGACCGGGCCGCGGTCGCGTCGATCCTCGGCTACCCGGCCGGGTCGACCGACGCGATGGTCAACGACCTGCTCCGCACCATGCGGGTCTCGCACGCGGTCGTCGACCGGGTGTTCTGGGAGTGACCGTGGCACCGGCGCCGGTGACCCTGAGGGTCCACCAGCGGGAGGCGCTCGCGGCGTTGGCCGGTGCCTGGACCGCCGGTCGTCGGCGGGCCTGGGTGGCGATGCCCCCCGGCGCCGGCAAGACGCTCGTCGGCCTGGAGACCATCCGCGACCGGCTGGCCGCCGGCGCCGTGGGCCGCGCCGTGGTGCTGGGCCCGAACACCGCGATCCAGGGCCAGTGGGAGCGCGCGGCCCGCGACCTCGGGCTGGAGGTCGCGACCGACCGGACGCTTTCCTCGGCCGTGACCGCATTGACCTACCAGGCGTTGGCCGTCTTCGACCCGGACCAGGAGGTCGACGACGACGGCGAACCGACCTCGGTGGTTGAGGAGGTCGCGCTAGCGACCGTCTCGAAACCTCCGCAAGCTGTGCTGGAACCCGACCCCATGGGGTTGAGTCCCAGCACCGCGTCACCTGGTTTCGAGACGGTTGCTGCGCAACCTCCTCAACCACCGGTGACGTCGCCACTTCTGACTCGCCTGCACCCCAACGGCCAGGCGTTCGTCGAGCAGCTCAAGGCCGCCGGGCCGCTGCTGCTCGTGCTCGACGAGTGCCACCACCTGCTCGAGGTGTGGGGCCGGCTGCTGGGCGAGCTGCTCGACCAGCTGCCGGACGCCATGGTGCTCGGGCTGACCGCGACGCCGCCCGAGGCGCTCACGGCCGACCAGGCGGTGCTGGTCGACCAGCTGTTCGGCACGCCGCTCTACCGGGCGAGCATCCCGGCGGTGGTCAAGGTCGGCGACCTGGCGCCGTACGTCGAGCTGGCCTGGCTCACCACGCCGACGCCGCAGGAGGCGGACTGGCTGAAGGAGGAGGCGGCCCGGTTCCAGGAGCTGGTCACGCAGATGTCCGCCCCGACGTTCGGGTCGATCCCGTTCCTGCAGTGGCTCGACGCGCGGTTCGTGGCGACCACGGTGCCGTGGTTCAACCTGCTCAAGGAGCAGCCCGAGGTCTGCCGTGCCGTGCTGCGCCTCCACCACGTCGGGATGCTGCGGCTCCCACCGGGCGCCCGGATGTCCGAGGAGGACCGCACCCGGCCGACCGCAGACGACTGGTGCCTGCTGATCGACGACTGGCTGCGCGGGCACCTCACGAAGACCGGCAAGCCGGAGGACGACCAGGTCGTCGAGGCGGTACGCCGGGCGCTGCCCTCGGTGGGCTACCAGTGGACCAAGCGCGGGATCCGCCGCGGCCGCAGCCCGGTCGACCGGGTGCTCGCCAGGTCGGAGTCCAAGACCGAGGCCGTCGTGACGATCGTCGGGGCCGAGCACCGCAACCTGGGCGACGACATGCGGATGCTGGTGCTCTGCGACCACGAGCGCGCCGGCGCCACCCTGCCGGCCGACCTCACCGGCGTCATCGACCAGCAGTCCGGGTCGGCGCACGCGATGCTGTACGCACTGGTGGCGGGCCCGGAGACCGGGCCGCTGGCACCGATGCTCGTCACGGGGCAGACCGTGGCGGGCGCGCCGGGCACGCTGCTGGCGTTCCAGGCCTGGCTGCCCGACCGGGCGCTGGCCGACAAGCTGCGGGTCGAGCCCCTGGCGGGCTCGGCCACCTTGAGCAGCCTGGTGGGACCGTGGGAGAGCCGCGACTGGGTCGGCCTGGTGACGACGTACTTCGAGGACGGCCGCTGCCAGGTCCTGGTCGGCACCCGGGCGCTGCTCGGCGAGGGCTGGGACGCCCGGCGGATCACCGGCCTGGCCGACGTCACGGCGGTCACCACGATCACGAGCGTCGTCCAGACCCGCGGCCGGGCGCTGCGGACCGACCCGCTCCGGCCGGACAAGGTGGCCGTCAACTGGTCACTGGTCTGCGTCACCGACACCCATCCGAAAGGCGGCAACGACTGGGATCGGCTGGTGCGCAAGCACGAGGGCTTCCTCGGCCTGGACGCCGACGGCCAGATCATCGACGGCGTCGCCCACTGCGACCCGGCGTTCTCCCCGTTCGTGCCCCCACCGGTCAGCGAGTTCGCGGCCGCCAACGCCCGGGCCCTGCTGCGCAGCGAGCAGCGGGCGCTGGTGCGGCAGCAGTGGCAGGTCGGTCAGCCGTACGTCGACGCCACGGTCCCCACGATCCGGATCAAGGAGCGGGGGCAGCCCGGACAGGCCGGCTTCGGGCTGGGCACCGAGGCCGCGGAGGTCGTCCTGCGGCCGGACGCCGCCGAGCTGCGCGGCATCCGCCGGCACGCGGTGCGCGACCGGGCGACGTCCCTGCTCGCCGGCGCGGCGGTCGTCGCCGGGGTGGTCTCGCTGGTGACCGGTGGCCTGCCCGTCCTGGCCGGCGCCCTCGTGGTCGGCGGCGCCGCGGCGTACGCCCGGGTGTGCAGCCACTTCTCGCGTGGCCGCGAGCTCCTCGCGGCCGCGGAGACCCCGCCGTCGGTGGTCCGGGTCGCCTCGGCGGTGGCGGACGGGCTGCTCGGAGCGGGACTCACCCGTCGAGGCTCGGACTCGGTCGAGGTCGTCCTCGACCACGAGGGGGAGTACCGCTGCCTGCTCCGTGACGTGGACGCGACCGAGGCGGGGCTGTTCGCCGAGGCGCTGGAGGAGGCGGTCGCACCGATCGGCCTGCCGCGCTACCTGGTGCCGCGCTGGGTGCGGACCACCCGCGCGCGCACCGGACGGCTGGGCCGTTGGGCCGGGCGCTGGTCGGCGCTGCTGGCGGGTTTCGGGAGGATCCGCTCCGACGGTGTGGTCTGGCACGCCGTGCCCACGGCCCTCGGTGTCAACGCCGAGCGCGCGGCGGCGTACGCCAAGGCCTGGGACCACTGGGTCGGCGGCGGGGACCCCGTCTACACCGGCTCGCCGGAGGGCCAGGGCATCCTCGCCGCCAACCAGGGGACCGACCCGTTCGACGCGAGCACGGTCATGCGGAGGCAGTGGGCCTAGGTCCCGGGTCCTAGGTTGGCTCCATGACTGCTGACGACGCGACGAAGGCCAAGGGCGCCGAGCTGCTGCGCCTCCACCAGGACGAGAAGCTGCTCACGCTCGTCAACGTCTGGGACGTGATCACTGCCCGGACGGTCGCCGCCGTCGAGGGCACCACCGCCCTGGCCACCGCCAGTCACTCGATCGCCTCGTCGTTCGGCTACGAGGACGGCGAGAACATCCCGCTCGACCTGATGCTCGAGCAGGTCAAGCGCATCGTCGACTCCACCGACCTCCCGGTGACCGCCGACCTCGAGGGCGGCTACGGCAACGCGCCCGAGACCGTCCGCCGCGCCATCGGGCTGGGCGTCGTCGGCGCCAACATCGAGGACCAGCTCAAGCCCCTCGCCGAGGCGGCCGCGCAGGTCGAGGCCATCATGAAGGTGGCCGAGGAGGAGGGCGTCGACTTCGTCCTCAACGCCCGCACCGACGCCTTCGCCCTGAACCGCCAGGGAGATCCGGCGGAGAACCTGGCGGTGGCCATCGAGCGGGGCAGGGCCTATCTCGACGCCGGCGCACCGGTCGTGTTCGTCCCGGCCATCCTCGACGAGGACCAGATCCTCCAGCTCGTGGAAGCGTTCGGTCCGCGGCGGCTCACCACGATCGGGATCCCGGGGCTTCCCCCGCGGGACTGGCAGGAGGCTCACGGTGTCGCGCGGACGTCGTACGGACCGTTGTCACAGAACGTCGCGCTGACCGCCCTCCAGGAGCTGGTCGAGGAGGTCCACCGCGGAGGCGGAGTGCCGTCGAACCTGCGCATCCTCAACTGACGCCCGCGAGTCAGCCGACCGCGGCGCTCCGGGGCTCCTCCTGGCGACGCTCGAGGTCGGTGTCGTCTCCTTGGAGGACGCCGGTCAGCAGGAGGATCCCGAGGACCAGCACGATCGCGCCGATCACGGCGATGGGCCACAGATACCTACGCACGGGCAGCCGGTGCCCAGGCGTGCCGCCGGACATGAGCCGGGGCGGCTACTCGGTCGGGAGCTTCGCGGGCAGCACGCTCAGCGAGTCGAGGATCCGCTGGCCGACCTCGTCCGGGGTCGTCGGCGCCAGGCCGATCTGCACGTAGACGTAGACGTCCCGGTCGCTGGAGATCATCTCGACCTCGATCGCTCGCCACCCGTCGATGGCCGAGCAGTCCTGCCAGGCCTTCACCGCCCCGACCCAGCCCTCCCCGATACGCGGGGCGTGACTGACCGACGGCGCGCACCCGTGCGCCGGCAGGTAGACCGAGCCCTCGAGCCGTCCCTCGAACAGGTCGACCACGGCCGCGTCGTCGAGCGCGTCGACCCCGAGGTCGTCGAAGGTCTGGGTCGACGCGCCGACCCAGACCGTCTCGTCGCTGGCGAACACGACGGCCATCGGGTCCGGGCCGGAGCGCAGTCCGCGGCCCGGGCTCGTGACGCCACCGATCCCGCCGAAGACGGCGTCGACCGCGCCCCAGGTCTCCGGGACGTCGACGGCGATCGCCTTGCCGCTCTCGGAGACGTGCTTGTAGTCGACCTCGACCTCGACCATGGCCGCGGCGCTCGACGAGTCCGCCGACTCCGTGGGGTCGTCGTCACCGAACAGCGAGTCGATCCGGTCCTGGGACAGGACCCCGCCGATGACGGTGGTGATGAGCGCCGTGACCGCCGTCGTCGCGGCCACCGTCGGCAGCTTGGACCGGCTCTTGGCCTGTCCCGCGGCGGCGTCCGCCGCAGCAGCCCGACGTCTCCTGCGTCGTCGGCGAGGTGACTCGGGGCCGGCCGGAACTGCCGCCGCCGGCCCCGGCGCGGGGTCAGGAGCGGGAGCCGGAACCGGTCTCGGAGTGGTGTCGGGGGCAGCGGCGGCCGGGGACGCCGGCCCCTCACCGCTGACGTCGCTCACGGCCCCTCCGGTTGCGTGCTCTCACCCTTGACCCGAGTCAGGGCACGCTAGCAACTCGACCCGGAAATCACAGCCAGGCTTGCCCACGCAGCACCTGCTCCTCCCACCAGACCAGCTCCTCGTCGTACCCGCTCAGCGCCTTCTCCCAGCCGAACTGCACGAGTGCACCGACGAGACAGAGACCGAGCTGTCGCTCCCACCATGCGCTGGTGGCGACGCCGCGGCGCTCGAGGGCGTCCCGGTAGTCGGCGATGACCTGCTCCTTGGAGGTGGGCAGGCGGCGGCAGTTGATGGCGAGGTACCACGCCAGGTCGCTGAGTGCGGCGCCCCGGCCGGGCAGCTCCCAGTCGAGCAGCACGGTGCGCCCGGCGTCGTCGCTGCCCAGGTTGTCCAGCTTCCAGTTGCCGTGCACGAAGGTCTGGGGCGTGCTCTGGAGGGCGACGACCAGCGGCGTCGGCTCGTGCACGAGCGGCACCACGACGCCGGCCGCGGCGGGAGCGACCCTCTCCAGGGCAGGCCAGCCCTGCGCGACGAGGCGGGGGACGAGGTGGTCCGACCCGAGCGCCGCCTCCGCACGGGCCATCGCGGGGGAGAGCTCGAGGTAGCGGCGGGCTGCCGGCACCACGTCGATGTCGAGATCCGTCTCCCAGAACGCCGCGTGCAGGGCGGCCATGTGGTCGAGGAACGCCAGGTGCTGGTCGAGCGGCACCGGGTCGTCGGTCGCCGGCACCAGCAGCTCACTGACGTCGAGCATGAGGATCGCCGAACGCCGTGGGTCGTCGCGGTCCTGGGCGACTCCCACGATCGGCTGGACGAGGCAGTCCGGCAGCGCGTCGAGGATCCCGCGCCGCCAGAGCTCGACGGTGGCGCTCCCGGGCACCGCAGCCGCCCGGAGGGTCCAGTCGGCGGTCTCGTCGAGGTGCTTGAGCACGTGCGGCCGGCCGCCGATCCACACCCGCTCGAGGCGGGCGCCGGACTTGCCCGGTGTCTCGAGCTCCTCGCGTCGATCGGCGTCCGCGGTGAGCGCCGCCACGGAGTCCAGGACCGGTCGCACGTCGGTCACTCCTCCAGCCTGCCCGATCGGTCCCGGTCCTGGACAGGGCAAGAGGCGGGGTCCGCGTAGGCCCCGCCTCTTGGTGTGCTCCGCGTCAGTGCGGTCAGGCCTCGATGGCCTGCCGGTCGGTGGAGCCGGTGTTGATCTCGATCTTGCGCGGCTTCGCCTTCTCGGCGACGGGGACGATCAGGCGCAGCACGCCGCCGTCGTACGACGCCTCGATGCGCTCGAGGTCGAGGTTGTCACCCAGGACGAGCTGGCGGCTGAACGCGCCGCGTGGGCGCTCGGAAGCGAGCATCTCCCAGTCGCCGTTGCGGGCGACGCGCTCAGCGCGGACGGTGAGGACGTTGCGCTCGACGTCGAGGTCGATCGTCTCCTGGGCGACGCCCGGCAGATCGAACTCGATGACGAAGCGGTCACCCTCTCGCCAGGCGTCCATCGGCATCACCGCAGGACGGCTGGTGGTGCCGAGCAGGCTCTGGGTGAGCCGGTCGAAGTCACGGAACGGATCGGCGGTTCGCAGCAGCATGGCGTGTCCTCCTGGTTCTGGGGTTGCGGTGGGAGATCGGCTTCCCACCGGGCGGTGCTTACCTATATCAACTGTTATAGGTATCATGTATTCCCGATGTCAAGTCGAGGTCGAGCCGATATCAGGTCAGAGGAAGGAGGGGTCTTCCGGTGAGCCAGGACGCACACCACCGCGGTGTCTTCGCCATCTCGGTCGCGGCCGACATGGTGGCCATGCAGATCCAGAACCTCCGCGTCTACGAGCGTCGAGGTCTCGTCGACCCGGACCGCTCCTCGGGCGGCAACCGCCTCTACAGCCCGGCCGACATCGAGGTCCTGCACCGCATCCGCGACCTGCTGGCCGAGGGCCTCAACCTGGCCGGGATCTCGAAGGTGCTCGAGCTCGAGCGCTCCGTCGCCAGGCTTCGCGACGAGAACGCGAGACTCCGCGGCGCCCTACAGTGACTCCGTGACCCGACGCCTACTGGCCGCGCTGGCACTCGTCGGGGGCCTCGTGCTCGCCGGCTGCAGTGACAGCCCGACCTGCGACGACCTCGCGTCGATCGAGGCGGAGCTGGAGAGCACGGACAGCAGCGATCCCGACTACAACGACCTGATGACCCGGGCCAAGCAGGCCGCAGCCGACTGCAACAGCTGACGGGGGTGACTGGCGTGGGCACCCGGGTTCGGATGGACGTCGGTGGCGACGGTGTCGCGGTCATCACCCTCGACGGCCCCGAGACCCTCAACGCCTTCTCCGGGACGGTCGCCCGGGACCTGTCGGCCGCCTACCAGCGGTGCGACGCCGACAGCGGGGTCCGCGCGGTCGTCGTGACCGGTGCCGGGCGTGCCTTCTGCTCGGGCGCCGACCTCTCGCCCGGGAGCACGCCGTTCGCCCCACCAGGTCCGGGTTTCTCGGCATCGCCCGTCGAGCCACCAGCGTGGCGGGTGGGCAAGCTGGTGGTCGCCGCGGTGAACGGCCCCGCGATCGGGATCGGTTTCACGCTGGCGCTCCAGTGCGACGTCCTGCTCGTCGCGGAGGACGCCCGGCTGTCGGTCCCGCAGGTCCGGCTGGGGGTGCTGGGGGACGCCGGGAGCCACGCGACCCTTCGTCGGGCCGCCGGCCAGTCCGTCGCCGCGGAGCTGCTGCTGACCGGCCGGCCGATCACCGGTCGCGAGGCCGCGGCGCGCGGCATCGCCTCCCGGGCCCTGCCCGCCTCCGAGGTGCTGGCCGCCGCGCTCGAGCTGGCGCGCGACGTGGCCGCCCACGCCGATCTCGAGGCGGTCGCGCTCAGCAAGGCGATCCTCTGGTCAGGTGCCGGCCTCGACGCGACCGCCGAGGCCGAGACCGAGGCACATCTGCGACTGATGGGCCGGCGTTCGCCTGACTAGGTCGCAGTCGTCAGCGGGGTCTCGCCGGCGGCCTCCGGGGCGGGACCGTGACGCTCGAGGAACCGCTGCGCGGTCCGAGCCGAGCGGTGGAGGCCGGCGCTGGCGACGACCACGATGGCCGCGATCACGAGCCAGCCGGCCTCGCCCCAGCTGATCGCGAGGAACGTGTAGAGGGCCGGCGCCCACACCCTGCCCAGGGTGCCGCTGAGCTCGGCCGCGCCCTGGTACTCCCCACGACGTCGAGGGTCCATCAGCTCGGCCTCGAAGGACCAGCTCGCCGCGGACAGGTAGAGCTCCGCGCCGGTGACCGTGACGTGGCCCAGCCAGACGAGCACGATCGTGGCCCAGCCGACCGTGTCGTGGGTGTAGAGCGTGATCAGGCAGGACACCACGAAGAAGACGGTCGAGAAGCGGATCGCTCGCAGCGCCGTGGTCACGTCCCGGATGCCGCGGGCCGCGGCCATCGGCAGGAAGATGCACATGACCGTGTTGGTGCCGAACAGGAACGCCAGCAGCACCCGCGGAGCGTCGGTCTTCTCCACCAGCCACAGCGGGATGACGAGGTTGAGCAGGACCTGGTTGGTCCACAGCACGCCGAGGAAGAAGGTGCTGCTCATCCAGCCGAGGTTGCGCAGCGGCCCGGGGCCAGGCAGCTTGACCTTGCGCTCCTCGGCGGTGCGGTCGTCGTGCGAGGCGTTGGGCAGCCGGAGGATGGCGACCGCGTTGACCACGAACACGGTCGCGGTGAACCAGGGGAGCGCCTCGAGGATGGTGTTGGAGTCGAAGGCGAGCGCGATGCCACCCAGCAGGGCGCCGAGCGTGAACCCCACGTTGAGCGCCGAGTACATGAAGGCCCGTGACATCACCCGCTCGTCGGCGGGCAGCACGTCGATCGTGTAGGCGCCGTACGCCGCGCCGCCGAGGGAGCCCACCACCTCCATCGCGACCGCCATCGCGACGTACCCGGCGAAGCTGTCGATGAACGGCCACACCGTGAAGAGGCTGGCCTGCCCGGCAGCGCTCACGGCCCAGCAGCGCTTCGGGCCGAACCTGTCCACGAGCCGGCCCATGGGGTAGGCGGCCACGAACGCGGCGACCCCGGCGATCGTGAGACCGAGCCCGACCTGGGCTGCGGACAGGCCGACGATCTGGGTGAAGAACACCGCCGACCCGGTCATGAAGGTGCCTTCGCCCAGGGCGAAGAGCAGCGACTGGGTCGCGAGCCGCCCGGCCAGCGGTGAGGGCGGGCGGAAGCGTGCGAGGAGTGTCCCGGACATCGCCCGCGAGTTTTCCACCCAGCACCGACGTCGTCGTCCGAATTATCCGACGGCCGACCTTCGACCCCCAGACCGGTGACCGGAGGCCCTGACGCACGACGGCCGGCCGGGGCTGTGCTGGGTCCCGTGGACGGACGGTCTGGCCGAGTCGCGCGGCTCTCGTTGCCGGAGCCCGCCCAGGACGCGGTCGACCTCTACTGGCTGCCGCTCGGGGCCGGGCGCACCACCGGCGTTGTCCGCGTCAACGGGCGCATCTACGAGGCGCTGTCGGCGGCCTGCCAGCACCGTGCCCGCCGAGACCTCTACCACGCCGCCCTCGTGGTCCACCTCGACGGCGAGCGGTACGCCATCGAGATGGGCCCGGTGTGGGGGAACGCCGAGCCCGACCGAGGAGTCGTCCGCGAGGGGCCGGTCGGCCACCGGCTGCTGGGCCGGTCCCGGCTGTTCCGCTACGAGGTGCGCTGCTGGCCGGGCGGGGTCATCCCCGACGCGGCCGAAGCGGTCGCGAGCCCGCAACGGCTCAGCGAGGACTCCGCCAGCGCGCAGGCGGTGCTGGCCGAGGCTGCCGAGTTCCCCGCGGCGACCTGGGGCCGCGACGAGCTCGGGACCGGCGAGATGTGGAACTCCAACTCCCTGGTCGCCTGGTTGCTGGCGCGCAGTGGTCACGACGTGACGTCGCTGCGCCCGCCGGCAGGCGGACGGGCACCGGGATGGGACGCGGGCCTCGAGGTCGCTCGGCGCTGACCGAGCGGTCAGTCCGGCGGGGCGTACTGCCCGCTCGGCGTGACGATCGTGCCGGCCTCACCGCGCAGGATGGCCGCCGCGTCGTCCAGGGACCCGATGGCGGCCATGCCACCGGTGAGCTCCACGAAGCGGCAGACGGCGTCGACCTTGGGTCCCATCGAGCCGGCGGGCGGGTTCAGGGCCCGCAGGCCGGCCGGGGTGGCGCGGGGGACCGGCCGCTGCTCCGGGGTGCCGAAGTCCTCCATCACGGCGGACACGTCGGTGAGCACGAGCAGCACGTCGGCGTCCAGCGCCTCGGCCAGCACGGCGCTGGTGAGGTCCTTGTCGACGACCGCCTCGACACCGCGCAGCTGGCCGGACTCGTCCCGGATCACCGGTACGCCGCCACCGCCCGCACACACGACCACGGCGCCGCTCTCCAGCAGCAGCCGGATGAGGCGGGTCTCGACGACCCGCTGCGGTCGCGGCGAGCCGACGACGCGGCGCCACCCGGTGCCGTCCGGCTTCACCACCCAGCCGCGGTCGGCCGCGAGGCGGGCCGCCTCCTCCTGGGTGTAGACCTCGCCGACGAACTTCGTCGGGTCCTGGAACGCGGGGTCGGCGGCTTCGACCAGGGTCTGGTTGATGATCGCGGCGACCTGGCGGTCGGGCAGGTGGTTCTGCATGGACTGCAGCAGCCAGTAGCCGATCATCCCCTGGGTCTGCGCGCCGAGCACGTCGAAGGGGTACGGCGTCGTGAGGTGCGGGTCGGAGGCGCTCTGCAGCGCCAGCACGCCGACCTGGGGGCCGTTGCCGTGCGTCAGCACCAGCTGGTTGTGGTGCGCGATCGGGGACAGGGCGGCCACCGCCCGGTCGACGTTGGCCTCCTGCACCTCCGCGTCAGGCGTCTGGCCCCGCTGGAGCAGGGCGTTGCCGCCGAGGGCGACGACGACGCGCACCTCAGCCGCCCAGCGTGGCGACGAGCACGGCCTTGATGGTGTGCATGCGGTTCTCGGCCTGGTCGAACACGATCGAGTGCCGCGACTCGAACACCTCGTCGGTGACCTCCAGCGCCTCCATGCCGGTCCGCTGGAACAGGTCCTCGCCCACCTTGGTGTGCCGGTCGTGGAACCCGGGCAGGCAGTGCATGAACTTGACCTTGGGGTTGCCGGTGGCCTTCACCACGTCCATGTTGACCTGGTACGCCTTGAGCAGCCGGATCCGCTCCTCCCAGGTCTCCGGGGGCTCACCCATCGACACCCACACGTCGGTGTAGAGGAAGTCGACGCCGGCGACGCCCGCCTCGACGTCCTCGGTCTGGGTGATCCGGGCACCGGTGACCTCGGCGATCTCCGCGGCCTTGGTGACCACGTCGTCGTGGTTCCACAGCGACCTCGGGGCGACGATCCGCACGTCCATGCCCATCATGGCGCCGGCGATCAGCAGTGAGTTGCCGACGTTGTTGCGGGCGTCGCCGAGGTAGGCGAACGCGATGTCCTCGTCGTGCTTGCCGGAGTGCTCGCGCATCGTCAGCATGTCGCAGAGCGTCTGCGTCGGGTGCCACTCGTCGGTCAGGCCGTTCCACACCGGCACACCGGCGTACGTCGCCAGCGTCTCCACGTTGGTCTGGGCCGACCCGCGGTACTCGATGCCGTCGTACATGCGGCCGAGCACGCGGGCGGTGTCCTCCATGGACTCCTTGTGGCCGATCTGCGACCCGGTCGGGTCGAGGTAGGTCACCCGGGCGCCCTGGTCGAACGCCGCCACCTCGAACGCGCACCGGGTGCGGGTGGAGGTCTTCTCGAAGATCAGGGCGATGTTCTTGCCGGTGAGCCGGGGCTGCTCGGAGCCGGCGTACTTGGCCACCTTGAGCTCGGCCGCCAGGTCGAGGAGGAACCTCCACTCCTTGGGCGTGAAGTCGATCTCCTTGACGAAGCTGCGGTTGCGGAGGTTGAAGGCCATGACGCTCAGATCCCTTCTCGTTCGATCGGGCAGGTCATGCACCGGGGGCCACCGCGTCCGCGGCCGAGCTCGCTGCCCTGGATGGTGATCACCTCGATGCCGTGCTTGCGGAGGTAGGTGTTGGTGGTCACGTTGCGCTCGTAGGCGACGACCACGCCAGGGCGGACGGCGAGCACGTTGCACCCGTCGTCCCACTGCTCGCGCTCGGCGGCGTGGACGTCCTGGGTGGCGGTGAGCACCTTGATCTCCGGAAGCCCGAGGGCCGAGGCGATGGCGCCGTGCATGTCCTCGGGCGCGTGCGGCGTCACCTTGAGCTCCTTCTCGGTGTCGCCCGGCTCGATCGTGTACGACGGCAGCATGCCGAGGCCGACGTACTGGGTGAACGTCTCCTCGTCGACCATCGTCATCACGGTGTCGAGGTGCATGAACGCCCGCTTCTGCGGCATCGCCAGCGCGACGATCTTCGACGCGCTGCCGGCCGCGAAGAGCTTCGTCGCCAGGCGCTCGACGCCCTGGGGGGTCGTCCGCTCGCTCATCCCGACCAGCACCGCGCCCCGGCCGAGGACCAGGATGTCGCCCCCCTCGGTCGTCGCCAGGCCGTTCGCCGTGCCCTCGGCCCAGATCCGGAAGTCCTCGGCGGCGAAGGCGGGGTGCCAGCGGTAGATCGCCTCGTAGTGGATGGTCTCGCGCATCCGGGCCCGCTTGCGCATGGCGTTGATCGAGACCCCGTCGAAGACCCACGCCGAGGTGTCGCGGGTGAAGAGGTGGTTGGGGAGCGGGGGCAGCAGCAGGTCGTCCAGGCCCAATGCCTGGATCCGCACCGACGGCGGCTCCGGCGCGAGCTCGAGCAGCTCGCGTTTGGTCATGCCGCCGATCAGGCTGGTCATGAGCTCCTCGTCGCCCATCTGGCTGAAGACGCTGTGCAGCGCGTCCAGGGCCATCGGGCCGTAGACGCGCTCGTCGAAGGTCCGGTCGAGGAGGTACTGGCGGGCCTCGGGGATCGCCACCGTCTCGGTGAGCAGCTCGTGCAGCAGGTGGACCTGCACGCCCTGGTCCCGCAGGGTCTCGGCGAAGGCGTCGTGCTCCTGCTTGGCCCGCTTGACCCAGAGCACGTCGTCGAAGAGGTACTCGTCGTGGTTGGTCGGAGTCAGTCGCTTCAGCTCCAGGTCCGGGCGGTGCAGGATCGCCTGTCGCAGACGGCCCACCTCCGAGTCCACGTGCAGGGTCATCGAACCTTCTCTCTCATCGGTCTCTCGCCGGTCTCTCGCCGGGGTTACCTGACGAGCGTCACGTCGTGGGACGCCGCAGGCGGAGAGTCCAAGGTCCTGTCGACAAGGGCCCCGAGACAGGTCTCGGACGAGGTCGCCCCCTGGTTGCGTGGAGTCGGCAGATCGCCACTAGGAGAGGGGGCCCACCGTGGCCGTCCAGAGCAAGACCCCTCCGTCAGCGTCTCACCGGGGCGCGGCGGAGACTCAGACCGCCAAGCCGCGGTCGTTCCGGTTCCCCAGCGCCTTCACCGTGCTCTTCGCGGTGACCATCGCGGTCTGGGTTCTCGCGTTCGTCGTGCCGACCGGCAAGTACGCGACCGATGCCGAGACCGGCGCCCCGGTCCCGGGCAGCTACGAGGGCACGGACAGCGTGCTCTCGTTCGGCGACCGGCTGATGGAGCTGTTCCTCGCACCCATCAACGGCCTCTACGGCGTGATGAACGCCGACGGCTACATCGGCCCGTACGAGAGCGGTGAGCTGTACGGCGCCGCAGGGGTGTTCATGTTCGTCATCGCCATCGGCATCTTCATCACGATGGCGATGCGCACCGGCGCGATCGACAACGGCGTCGCCCGGATCGCCACCAGGATGAGCGGCCGCGGGACGGTGCTGATCGCCGTGCTGATGGTGCTGTTCTCCATCGGCGGGACCACCGAGGGCATGGCCGAGGAGACGCTGGGCTTCTACGCGCTGCTGATCCCCCTGATGCTCGCGCTCGGCTACGACCGCATGGTCGCGGCCGCCACCATCCTGGTGGGCGCCGGCATCGGTGTCCTGGCCTCGACGGTCAACCCGTTCGCGACGGGCGTGGCGTCGGACGCCGCCGGCATCTCCATCGGTGACGGCATCGGGTTCCGCTTCCTCATGTACCTGCTGCTGGTGCCGGTCGGCGTCTGGTGGGTCCTCCGCTACGCCCGCAAGGTGCACGCGGACCCGTCGTACTCGAAGGTCGGCGAGGTCGAGGGTGACCAGGAGATGCGCGCGCAGGGCCTGCGCGTGGCGGACCCGCTCACCGGCCGGGAGAAGACGGTCCTCGCGATCGTGGGCGTGACCTTCGCGTTCATGATCTTCGCGATCGTCCCGTGGGCCCAGGTCATCGACGGCCCGGACGCGGCCAGCTACGGCTGGCAGCTGGACTGGTACTTCCCGGAGCTCGCCGCGCTGTTCATCGTGATGGCACTGGTCGTCGGTCTCATCGGGGGCCTGGGGGAGAAGGGGCTGACCGACACGGTCGTCAAGGGCGCCGGAGACTTCATCGGGGTCGGCCTGATCATCGTGCTCGCCCGCGGTGTCACGGTCATCATGAACAACTCCGAGATCACCGGCACGATCCTCCACTCGATGGAGAACATCGTGAACGACAGCTCCAACGCGCTGTTCGGTGCGGGGATGTTCCTGATCAACATCCCGCTGGCGTTCCTGGTCCCGTCGACGTCGGGCCACGCGGCCCTGGCGATGCCGATCCTGGCGCCCTTGGCCGACTTCGCCGGCGTCGAGCGGGCGATGGTCATCACGGCCTACCAGTCGGCGTCCGGCCTGGTGAACCTCATCACCCCGACCTCGGCCGTGGTGATGGGCGGGTTGGCACTGGCCAAGGTCCGCTACGACCAGTACCTGCGGTTCGTGATGCCGCTGGTCGGCATCCTGTTCGTGCTCTGCCTTGCGTTCATCGCGGTCGGCGCAGCGCTCTAGCGGGACCGCAAGGCCTCCGGGGCATCGGCCCGGGTCACCCCAGGGTGGCCCGGGCCGAAGCCTGTCATCTGTCGTTGGTCCCGAGGACTGAGGCCCGCAGACTCTCACGCCCAGCGGGTCGCCGGCGGAGGCTGATCACATGACCCCGACGTCTCACCCAGGGTCCGTGGTGGCGCTGCCGCACGCGACCGACATCACGCTCGCCGCCGAGGCGCAGCACGCGCACAAGGTCTATGCCACCGGTCAGGCGGCCGTCACCGCGCTCGGGGACGTGTCGCTGCAGCTGCCCCGCGGCCAGTTCACCGCGGTCATGGGACCGTCGGGCTCGGGCAAGTCGACCCTGATGCACTGCCTGGCCGGTCTCGACACGCTCACCGCCGGGCACGTGCTCGTCGGCTCGACCGATCTCGCGACCCTGTCGGACCGGGAGCTCACCCTCCTGCGGCGGGACCGGCTGGGCTTCGTGTTCCAGGCGTTCAACCTGCTCCCCACGCTGAACGCGGAGGAGAACATCACGCTGCCGGCCGACCTGGCGGGGCGGTCGGTCGACCGTGAGTGGTTCGACACCGTGGTCGACAAGCTCAACCTCCGCGAGCGGCTCCGGCACCGTCCCTCCGAGCTCTCCGGTGGCCAGCAGCAGCGGGTCGCGATCGCCCGGGCGCTGATCTCCCGCCCCGAGGTGGTCTTCGCCGACGAGCCCACCGGCGCCCTCGACTCCAAGGCGGGCCACGAGCTGCTGCGGTTCCTGCGGTCGATCGTGG
Source organism: Nocardioides sp. (assembly GCF_016462705.1). Lineage (GTDB taxonomy): Bacteria > Actinomycetota > Actinomycetes > Propionibacteriales > Nocardioidaceae > Nocardioides. The sequence continues at coordinate 31,466 of NZ_JAEMSS010000012.1, forward strand.
ACCAGCTGGGGCAGACGGTCGTGATGGTCACCCACGACCCCGGGGCGGCGGCGTACGCCGACCGGGTGGTGTTCCTGGTCGACGGGGACCTGGTGGAGGAGCTCGCCGAGCCCACCCGTGACCGCGTCCTCGAGGTCATGGGCCGGCTGGGGGACTGAGGGGTCCCGTCATGGTCAAGGTCTCGCTGCGCAACCTTCTGGTCAACAAGCTCCGCCTGTTCCTCACCGTCACCGCGGTGACCGTGGGCGTCGCCTTCGTGTCCGGGACCTTCGTGCTCTCGGACACGATGGTCAAGGCGTTCGACGAGCTCTACACCGGGCTCAGTGCCGGCACCGACGTCGTGGTGAAGTCCGAGCCGGCCTTCGAGGCCGACGTGACCACCAACGGCGGTGCCGTGGCTCCGCTCGACGAGGCCATGGTCGACACGGTGGCCGACGTGCCGGGGGTCGAGGTCGCCCAGGGCTCGGTCTTCGGCTTCGCGATCATCATCGACAAGGACGGCGAGGCCATCCAGCCCGGGGGTGCGCCCACGTTCGGCACCAACGTCGGCGGTGACGAGCGGCTGATGGGTGAGGTGTCGTTCCGTGAGGGACGCGCCCCGTCGGGCCCTGAGGAGATGGCGATCGACGCCCGGACGGTGGAGAAGGCCGGCTTCGTCCTGGGCGACTCCGTGGACGTCGTGTTCGAGGAGGGCCGGGGGACGTTCACGCTGGTCGGCGTCGTCGGGTTCGGCGAGACCAACAGCATCCTGGGCGCGACCCTGGCCGGCTTCGACCTGCCCACCGCCCAGTCGGTGCTGGGCAAGGACGGCGTCGTCGACGAGGTCGGCGTGCTGGCCGAGGACGGCGTCAGCGCGGCTGAGCTCCGCGACCGCATCGGCGAGGTGCTCCCCGACGGTGTCGAGGCGCTGACCGGCGAACAGGTCGCCGACGACGGCACCGCGGCGGTCGAGGACGCGATGGGCATCTTCACCACGGTCCTGCTGGTCTTCGCGGGGGTCGCCCTGCTGGTCGGCTCCTTCGTCATCTGGAACACCTTCAACGTGCTGGTGGCGCAGCGGCGCCGCGAGGTCGCCCTGCTGCGCGCGGTGGGCGCGACCCGGCGCCAGGTCCTGGGCGGGGTCCTGGTCGAGGCGGCCTTCATCGGCCTCGTGTCAGGCATCCTCGGCATCCTGGTCGGCGTCGGCCTGGCCATCGGGATCCGTGAGCTGCTCACCCTCATCGGCATCGAGATGCCGACGACGTCCCCAGCCGTCGAGACCCGCACCGTGCTGGTGGGCATGACCGTCGGGCTGGTGGTGACCGTCGTCGCCGCGATCCTCCCGGCGTGGTCCGCCGCTCGGGTGTCGCCCATGGAGGCCCTGCGCGACGTCGTCCAGACGCTGCCGGGCTCGCCTCGGCTGCGGCACACGATGGGGTGGGCCCTCATGCTCGCCGGCGTCGCGGCCCTGGTCTGGTGCGCCGTGGTCGGCAACCAGCGGTGGGGCACCGTCTTCGCCTCGCTGGTCGCCTTCGTCGGGCTGCTCTTCGTCGGGCCCAGCCTGGCGCGCGGCATGGCCCGGCTCGCCGACCATGGCCGGCGTGGTGGTGGCTGGCGGATGGCGGCGCGCAACATCGGCCGCAGCTCGCGACGGGCCGCGGCGACCGCGATGGCACTGACCATCGGCCTGACCGTCGTGTCCGCCGTGGCGGTGACCGCCTCGTCGCTGAAGGACTCGGTCACGGAGGCGGTCAGCGGTGGCAACCGCTCGGACCTGATCCTCGAGCCCGTCGGCGTGGGTCTGGGTGTCAGCCCGGTCGTCGCCGACCTGCTCCGGGCACGTGACGACGTCGCGGACGTCGTCGAGTTCCGCGAGACCGGTGCGCAGGTCGACGGGCACGACGCCCTGGTCACCGGGATCGACACCGAGGGCCTCGACCGGGTGATCGACCTCGGCGTGGAGACCGGCAGCCTCGGAGCGCTCGAACCCGGACGCCTCCTGGTCAGCACCGACAACGCCGAGGAGCTCGGGCTGGCGGTCGGCGACACCGTGACCGTGACGTTCGCCGAGACCGGCGACACGACGATGGAGGTCGCGGGCACTTTCAGCAAGGGCAGCCTGATCAACGCGACCTACGTCATGCCGCTCCCCGACTTCGCCGCCAACGTCACCTCGACGCTCGACGCCGCCATCTTCGTCACGAAGGCTCCGGGCGTCGGCGCCGAGGAGCTCGAGGACGCGATCGACGACGCCCTCGTGGACTACCCGAACGTGGAGGTGAACGACCCGGCGGAGATCACCGCTGACGCGCGCGCCTCCGTCGACCAGCTGCTCGGGATCGTCACCGCGCTGCTGCTGCTCGCCGTCGTGGTGGCCATCCTGGGCATCGTCAACACCCTGGTCCTGTCCGTGGTCCAGCGCACCCGTGAGCTCGGCCTGCTCCGTGCCGTCGGCGGGACCCGGCGGCAGGTCAAGGCGGTCATCCGGCGCGAGTCCGTCCTCATGTCCCTGCTCGGCGCGCTCACCGGGGTGGGCCTCGGCACGCTCGCCGGTGTCGCCCTCAGCCGCGCGCTCGAGGACGAGGGGATCAGCACGATCACGGTGCCGACGACCACCCTCGTCATCTACCTGCTCGTCGCCGTCGCGGTCGGGCTGCTCGCCGCGCTCGGACCGGCGCGCCGGGCCAGCCGCGTCGACATCCTCAAGGCCATCACCACCGAGTAGACGATCCCCCAGGAGGCGATCCGCATGACTGCGCCGACCTACCCGTCGACCTATCCGCCCACCCACCCGTCGTCCTATCCCGTGCACGTGGACGCGCACCTGGAGGCGGGCCTCAACCGCTGGCTGTGGCTGGTCAAGTGGCTGCTGGCGATCCCGCACTACATCGTGCTGGCCTTCCTGTGGCTGGCCTTCGTGGTGCTGAGCGTGGTCGCGTTCTTCGCGATCCTGTTCACCGGCCGCTACCCGCGGGCCATCTTCGACTTCAACGTCGGCGTGCTCCGCTGGAGCTGGCGGGTGGCCTACTACGCGTACGGCGCCCTGGGCACCGACCGCTACCCGCCGTTCACGCTCGACGAGGTGCCGGACTACCCGGCGCACCTCGAGGTCGAATATCCCGAGCACCTGTCCCGCGGGCTGGTGCTGGTGAAGTCGTGGCTGCTCGCGATCCCGCACTACCTCGTGGTCGGGTTCTTCCTCGGCGGTGGCTGGTACCTCGGCAGCGAGGCCGTCGACGACCGCGACGGGAACCTGCTGTGGAACTCCGGCCTGATCTCCCTGCTGGTGTTCGTGGCGGCCGTCGTGCTGCTGTTCACCGGGCGCTACCCGCAGCCCATCTTCGACCTGGTGCTCGGCCTGAACCGCTGGGTGATCCGGGTCGCGGCGTACGCGAGCCTGATGACCGACGACTACCCGCCGTTCCGGCTCGACCAGGGCGGCGCCGACCCGGGCGACGGCCGGCTGGAGCTCTCCGCGACCGGCGCTCAGGCGCCCACCGTGCCGCCCGGTCCTCCCGGCGCACCGGGGGTCGTGGCTCCGCCTCCGCCTCCTCGAGCGGCACCCCGGCGGGGTTGGACCGCCGGGCGGGTCATCGCCCTGGTGGCCGGCTGCCTGCTCCTGCTGCTGTCGCTCGGGCTGGGTGCGGCCGGCGGCATGGCCGCGTACGCGGACCAGGTGGCGCGTGACGACGCCGGCTTCGTGATGAGTGACGAGGAGCTCCTCACCACGGACACCTACGCCCTGGTGTCCGACCAGATCACCATCCACACGGACTCGTCGACCGCCGACCTTCCCGAGTCCATCCTCGGGGACGCCAAGATCGAGGCGACCAGCACCGGCGGCGAGCCACTGTTCGTCGGGGTGGCGCGCACCGCTGCCGTGGAGGACTACCTCGACGGTGTCCGGCAGGCCGAGGTCGTGGACCTCGACTCGACCGACGGCGGCGGTCTCGACCCCGAGTACCTCGTCACCGGTCAGGACGCGCCGAACGTCCCGCCCACCGAGCTCGACGTGTGGTCGGCCCAGGCGACCGGTTCCGGGACGGTCTCCGTGGTCTGGCCGGTCGAGGACGGCGACTGGACCGTCGTCGTGATGAACGCCGACGGCAGTGCCGACGTGACCGCGGACGTCGCGGTCGGCGCCACGCTCGACTGGCTCGGCTGGCTGGCGGTCGCGCTGCTCGTCGCGGCAGCCGTGGGGCTGCTCCTGTCGGCGTTGACGATGACCCTGGCGGTGCGGGGAGCGCGCTCCGGATCCCCGTCATGACGACGGTCGTCGTGGTCGTCTTCCTGGCGGTGCACGGACTCCTGCACCTGGCCATCTGGCTGCCGCATCCCGAACCCGACCCGCCGGGCGCAACAAGCGCGCGATCCGCACGCACCAGGTGCGTGCGATCCATGCGCTAACCAGGGGCGCGGGGCACCACGCCCAGCCCGCAGTCCGGCCAGCGGGCCGAGGCCGCACCGCACGCCGTACGGTGTTCGCGTGTCAGAACTGGTCCTGGTCCTCAACGCCGGCTCGTCCTCGCTGAAGTACCAGGTCGTCGCTCCCGGCACCGGCGAGACGGTGGTCCGCGGCCTGGTCGAGCGGGTCGACGAGTCCGGCCGGGGTGGGGCGTTGGACAGCGTGCTCGAGGCGGTCCGCGGAGCGGGCGTCGAGCGCGACGAGCTCGCCGGCGTCGGTCACCGGGTGGTCCACGGCGGAGACCGGTTCGCGGAGGCGGTGCTGATCGACGACGACGTGGTCGACACGATCGACGAGCTCGCCGTGCTGGCTCCGCTGCACAACCCTCCCGCCCTGGGCGGGATCCGGCTCGCGCGCGAGGCGTTCCCGCACGCACCCCAGGTGGCCGTCTTCGACACGGCCTGGTTCGCCGGTCTGCCGGCCGCGGCCACGACGTACGCCCTCGACCGGGACGTCATGGAGCGCGAGGGGATCAGGCGCTACGGCTTCCACGGCATCAGCCACCAGTACGTCGCCGGCGAGGCGGCGCGGTTCCTCGGCCGGCCCCCCGAGGAGCTGGCGATGGTCGTGCTGCACGTCGGCAACGGGGCGTCGGCGACCGCGGTGCTCGAGGGTGGCCCGGTCGAGACCTCGATGGGCCTGACCCCGCTGGAGGGCCTGGTCATGGGCACCCGCGGCGGCGACGTGGATCCCGGTGTCCTCCTGCACCTGCTGCACCGGGGCTACTCCGTCGAGGACCTGGAGGACCTGCTGAACCACCGGTCCGGCCTGCAGGGCCTGGCCGGCATGAACGACCTCCGCGACCTGCACGCCGCCCGGGCCCGCGGCGACGAGCGGGCGACGTCGGCGTACGAGGTCTACTGCCACCGGCTGCGCAAGTACGTCGGTGCCTACGCGGCGGTGCTGGGCCGGCTCGACGCCGTGGTGTTCACCGCCGGGGTCGGCGAGCGCGACCCGGACGTCCGGGCCGACTCGCTGAGCGGGCTGGGCCTGCTGGGTATCGAGGTCGACCCCGAGCGCAACTCCGCGGACGCGAACGGAGCACGGGTGGTCAGCACCGACACCTCACCGGTGCCGGTGCTGGTGGTCCCGACCAACGAGGAGCTCTCGATCGCCAGGCAGGTCTCCGCGCTCGTCGCCTCCTGAGGCCGGCCCGCCCGGCTGCGGTCAGTTGTCGTCGGTCGGCGAGGCGGGCTCCGCGGTGGTCGACGGTGACTCGCCCCGCTCCGGGCTGGCCGTGGACCACGACCAGTCCCGCACCTCGGGCAGGTCCTCGCCGTGCTCCCGGGTCCAGGCGCGGGCGCGCATCCGGGTGTCACCCATGAGCTGGCGCAGGGAGGCGGCCCGCGAGCCCAGGCTCGGCACCCGGTCGATGACGTCCATGACCAGGTGGTAGCGGTCGAGGTCGTTCATCATCACCATGTCGAAGGGCGTGGTCGTGGTGCCCTCCTCCTTGTAGCCGCGCACGTGGATGTTGCCGTGGTTGGTGCGCCGGTACGTGAGGCGGTGGATGAGCCACGGGTAGCCGTGGTAGGCGAAGATCACCGGCTTGTCCTTGGTGAAGACCGTGTCGAAGTCCCGGTGCGAGAGACCGTGCGGGTGCTCGGTGTCGTCCTGGAGCCGCATCAGGTCGACCACGTTGACGAACCGGACCTTCAGCTCGGGCAGGTGCTCGCGCAGGATCGACACGGCCGCCAGCGCCTCCAGGGTCGGTACGTCGCCGGCGCAGGCGATCACGACGTCGGGGTCGTCACCGCCGTTGGACGCCCAGTCCCAGATGCCCAGCCCACGGGCGCAGTGCAGGTCCGCCGCGTCCCGGTCGAGCCAGTCGAAGACCGGCTGCTTGCCGGCGACCACGACGTTGACGTAGTGCGTGCTCTCCAGGCAGTGCCGCATCGTCGAGAGCAGGGTGTTGGTGTCCGGCGGCAGGTAGACCCGGACGACCTCGGCCTTCTTGTTCACGACGTGGTCGATGAACCCCGGGTCCTGGTGGGAGAAGCCGTTGTGGTCCTGGCGCCACACGTGCGAGGTCAGCAGGTAGTTGAGCGAGGCGATCGGCGGGCGCCACTCGATCTCCCGCGTCGTCTTGAGCCACTTCGCATGCTGGTTGAGCATCGCGTCGACGATGTGGATGAAGGCCTCGTAGCAGCTGAACAGGCCGTGCCGTCCGGTGAGCAGATAACCCTCGAGCCAGCCCTGGCAGGTGTGCTCGGACAGGATCTCGACGACCCGGCCGCTGTGCGCGAGGTGCTCGTCGACGTCCCAGATCTCGCCGGCGAACACCTTGTCGGTCACCGCGTAGACCCCGTCGAGCCGGTTGGAGGCGGTCTCGTCCGGGCCGAAGATCCGGAAGTTGTCGATGTTGTCCCGCATGACGTCGGTCAGGTAGTTGCCCAGCACGCGGGTGGCCTCGTGGACCGACTCGCCAGGAGACGTCACCTCCACCGCGTGATCGCGGTAGTCCCTCAGCACCAGCGGCCGGCGGAGGAGCCCGCCGTTGGCGTGCGGGTTGGCACTCATCCGGCGGGTGCCGGCCGGCGACAGCTCGCGCAGTCGCGCGGCCAGCCGGCCGTCGTCCTCGAAGAGCTCGTCGGGGCGGTAGGAGCGCATCCACTCCTCGAGCAGTCCGCGGTGGTCGTCGTCCTCACGGGTGTTGGCCAGCGGGACCTGGTGGGCCCGCCAGGTCCCCTCGATCAGGACGCCGTCCACCTCACGCGGGCCGGTCCACCCCTTGGGGGTGACCAGCACGATCATCGGCCACGGGCGCCGCTCGACGTCGCCGTCCTCGCGGGCGGCGCGCTGGATCTCCCGGATCGTGTCGTGGCAGTGGTCGAGCGCGGCGGCGAGCTGCTGGTGCACGTCCTCCGGGTCGTCGCCCTCGACGAACAGCACCTCGTGGCCGTAGCCGCGCATCAGGCTCTCGAGCTCGTCGCGGGAGATCCGGGCGGGCACGGTCGGGTTCGCGATCTTGTAGCCGTTGAGGTGCAGGATCGGCAGCACCGCGCCGTCGGCCACCGGGTCGACGAACTTGTTGGCGTGCCAGGAGGCGGCCAGTGGGCCGGTCTCGAACTCGCCGTCGCCGACGACCGCCGCGACCACCAGGTCGGGGTTGTCCATGGCGGCGCCGTACGCGTGGGAGAGCACGTAGCCGAGCTCCCCGCCCTCGTGGATGGACCCGGGCGTCTCCGGAGCGACGTGGCTCGGGATCCCGCCCGGGAACGAGAACTGCCGGAACAGCCGCTGCATCCCCTGCTCGTCGAGGCCGACATGGGGGTAGACCTCGCTGTAGGTGCCCTCCAGCCAGGCGTTCGCCACCGCGGCCGGTCCACCGTGCCCGGGCCCGGCGAGGAAGATCGCGTTGACGTCCCGCTGCCGGATGAGCCGGTTGACGTGGGCCCACAGCAGGTTGAGCCCCGGTGTCGTGCCCCAGTGCCCGAGCAGCCTCGGCTTGATGTCCTCGCGCACGAGGGGGCGGCGCAGCAGCGGGTTGTCGAGCAGGTAGATCTGGCCGACCGAGAGGTAGTTGGCGGCCCGCCACCAGGCGTCGAGCAGCTCGAGCTCGTCGGGGGGCAGGGTGGGCGTGGTGGTCTCCTCGAGGGTGGTCACACCCTCCACCCTCGGGCAGCCGGGGCCACCAGACAAGGGACCGAGGTCCCTGGCGTGGAGACACCGAGCTGCGTGACACTGGCCACAGCTCGCAGGACGACACGAGGGGGCTCACCGTTGGAGACCCGGGTGCTGGATCTTGCGGGCCTGCAGGCGCTGATCGATGCGCTGGCGGGTCGGGGTTACCGCGTGCTGGGTCCGACGGTGCGCGACGGAGTGGTCGTCAACGCACCGGTGCGGGCCGTGTCGGACCTGCCGGTCGGCTGGGGTGACGACCAGGACTCCGGCCGCTACCGGCTCCGGCGTCGCGAGGACGGCGCGGTGTTCGGGTTCGCCGCGGCCGCCCAGGCGGCCAAGCCGGTCTTCTTCCCGACCGAGGAGGTGCTCTGGCGCGGCCGACGCACCGAGGACGGCTTCGAGACCGACACCACGGACGTGGGTGCGGAGGGTCCGTACGCCCTGCTCGGCGTGCGCTCGTGCGACCTGCACGCGGTGGGCATCCACGACACGGTGCTGCGGGACCGGGGCTTCCAGGACGGGGCGTACGCCGCCCGCCGCGACGGCGCGTTCGTCGTCGCGGTGACCTGCGGTGACCCGGGCGGGACCTGCTTCTGCGTCTCGATGGGAACCGGCCCCCGTCCCCGGGTGGGGCACGGGGCGCCGTTCGACCTCGCGCTGACCGAGCTGCTGGACGACTCGGGGCACCGGTTCCTGGTGGAGGTCGGCACCGACCGTGGTGGGGAGGTCCTCGCCGAGCTGGGGGCGCCACCTGCGGGCGAGACCGAGGCCGCCCTCGCGGACCGGGTCGCCGAGCGGGCCGCGACCCGGATGGGGCGGACCCTCGACACGGCCGGCCTGAAGGACCTGCTCTACTCCAGCGCGGACAGCCCGGTCTGGGCGGACGTGGCCGACCGGTGCCTGGCGTGTGGCAACTGCACCGCCGTGTGCCCCACCTGCTTCTGCACCACCGTGGCCGACCTCACCGACCTGAGCGGCGACCAGTCCGAGCGCACGCGCGTGTGGGACTCCTGCTTCAACAGCGACTTCTCCCACCTGCACGGCGGCAACGTGCGCCAGTCCACGAGCTCCCGCTACCGGCAGTGGATGACCCACAAACTGGGGTCCTGGATCGACCAGTTCGGGATGTCGGGGTGCGTGGGCTGTGGCCGGTGCGTGACCTGGTGCCCGGCCGCCATCGACATCACCGAAGAAGTGGCCCACCTGCGTTCCGCCGCCGAGACAGGTGCGGGCCCATGACCGTGCAGACGATCGCGCAGTACCTCCCGGAGCACCCGTTCTTCGCCGGGCTCGACCCGGCCACCCTCGAGCTGGCCGCCGGCTGCGCGGTGAACGTGCACTTCCGGCCGGGCGCAGTGCTGTTCCGGGAAGGCGATCCGGCGGACGTGTTCTACGTGCTGAGGAGCGGACGGGTCTCCATCCAGATGCGGACGCCGACGGAGGGCGTGCTGCTCGACACCGCGCACGCGGGTGACGTCGTCGGGTGGTCGTGGCTGGTCCCTCCCTACCGCTGGACGTTCGACGCCCTGGCCACCGAGGACACGTCGGCGATCGCCTTCGACGGTGCCTGCCTGCGCGGCAAGTGCGAGAACGACGCCGCGCTCGGCTACGCGCTGCTCCAGCGCGTGGTGCAGGTGATGTCCGGACGGCTGCACTCGGCCAGGGTCCGGCTGCTCGACCTCTACGGGGTCAAGCCATGACCGGGACCACGACGGCGCCGGTGTCCGCACCGGCAGGCGCCGGCGCGATGGTCCCGCGTCGGTTCGTCGTCACCAGCACCCGCCGGGACACCCGCGACTCGCGAACCTTGGAGCTCGAGGCGCCCGAGGGTGGCCCGCTGCGCTTCGCGCCCGGCCAGTTCACGATGCTGCTCGCCTTCGGTGTGGGGGAGGTACCGATCTCGATCAGCGGGGACCCCGCGCGGCCCGAGGTGCTGCAGCACACGATCCGCGACGTCGGCTCCGTCTCGCACGCCCTGGCCACGGCCCCACCCGGCACCGTGCTCGGGGTGCGGGGGCCGTTCGGGACCGGCTGGGAGG